>JAZDHD010000375.1:0-8597 GCA_043806215.1 Pseudomonadota bacterium
CGCAAAGGAGATCCTCTGAAGTGTGTGGTGGAGATAGACGATTTCGAACTCTGTCGGCTCCTGAAGGGACAGGAACTGGGAATGATCGCCGCCGACCGGTTCCGCCTGGAATTCTTCAACAGCTACTTACGTGCGGCAAAGGCCTTGATGGGGGAGCATCCGCCCTTTGACGAGGCGACGGACAAGGTGCCCCATCTTCTTGTCGTGGGAGTCGGGCGCATGGGAGAAAGCCTCGTGACGAACGCAGCCTGCGCTTGGAACCGGATGCACTCCGATGCCGGCGGGAGGTTCCGTGTGACTCTGATCGACAGGAACGCCCATGAGAAGAGACGGTTGTTGATCCTGAAGAATTCTCTGCTCGAGACCTTGTGTGATCTTACTGCTCGAGAGATGGACGTCCGGTCGTCGGAGTTTCTCGAAGGCAGATTCCTTTTCGACGCCGGCGGGGCTTGCGATGTGAAGCGGGTGTATGTGTTGCTGGACGGCGATTCACGAGCACTGTCCGCTTCAATGGTACTGCTCAAGAATCTTCGGGGACACGGCGTTCCAATAGTGGTCAGACTGGCTCACGAGGGCGGTCTGGGTGCGTTATTACACGGTGCCGACGAGACCCGGGAAGGATTCGGGTCGCTGTATGCCTTTGGGATTCTGGAGAAGACATGCACGCCCGACCTCGTACTCCATGGCACTCACGAAACTCTTTCCCGGGCCATTCACGAGGAATACGCGGACAGGCAACGTTCCCGCGGAACCCCCTCGGGTACGGACCCCATACCCGCTTCGTGGAAGGATGTTCCCGAGGAAACACGACACTATTTCCGGCGTCGGGCAGATCAGATCGGAGTCATGCTCAAGAAGGCCGGATGCGCCATTGAACCGTCGGCCGGCCTGGACGCGCACGTCTTCACCTTCGCCGACCATGAAGTGGAAAGGTTGGCCTTAAGCGTCCATGACTTCCTGTTGGCGGAGATGGAGCGGCATCCATCCCACGTGGGGATAGGATTCGACGGAATGATTTTGGAGCCCGATTCCATCCGGGTTTCATGGGACCTCTGCCCGGAGAAGACCAAGGACGCGTACCGGGCGATGATCCGGAAGCTGCCGGCGTTCCTCGCCAAGGTCGATTTTCGGATCTACAGATTGAAATAGGGCATCGGTTAAGAGGTCCACGTGCGTCGTTGCGTATGCCCAGCTGTAAATTTCGGGATTTGGTGGGGCAGGTGTCGCGCCTGTGCCAAGATAACAGGCAAGATGCCTGTTCCACCAGAGGGCAACCACAGTAGGACCGGCCCTCGCTTAGTGCATTGTGGCATAAAGATAGTGACGTATTCCTGTAGACGAGCGATAGCGTCCCGGCGTCGCTACCGGGCGTTCGCGGAGAAGAGACCGGCACGGTGTAGGGGCGAATGGCATTCGCCCAGGGCGACCGCCGGTCGCCCCTACCAAAGCACGGAAGTTGTCGTGAATACGTCACCGTATTACGAAATGCAGCACTTAGGCGGGAACCTGCCCTTCGAACAAGGTGACGATGCCGCCGGTCATCTGCCCGTATTTCCGGTTGATGTACCCGGCTTCCTTGAGCACTGCGAGGATTTCCCCGGGTTCGGGGAAGTCCGCCATTGAATCGGTGAGGTAGCGGTAAGCGGATCTCGATGACATGACCGCGGTTACAGCGGGCATGACAACCTTGCCGTAGATGCGGAACAAGGGTCCCATGACGGGTCCCATGGGTTCGGTGAGTTCCAGGATGATCACCAGACCGCCGGGCCGTACCACGCGACTGATTTCCTTCAGTCCGCGGAGACGATCCGTGACATTTCTAATACAGAACGCTGTAATGGCACCGTCAAACGAACCGTCGCCGAACGTCAGGTTCAGCACGTCCCCTTTCTGCAGGGTGATTGCATGCTCCAGTCCGGCTTGACGGACCTTTGTCCTTCCTATTTCAAGCATGCCTTCGGAAGGATCTATGCCCACGACCCGGCTCTCAGGGGCCTGCCTGATGATCTCCAGCGCCATGTCTCCGGTGCCGCACCCGACGTCCAAGTATGTACTGCCCAGCATCAGTGCAAGCCGGGAAACGGCCTTTCGTCTCCAGCCGGCATCCAGACCGAACGTCAGCAACCGGTTCGTAGCGTCATAGTAACGGGCGATACGGTCGAACATCGTCCGGTTCTCGTCCGCAGAGATGAGCGTGTCTTGAATCTTGGGCGGCTCGGCTCTATCGGGCATTTCCATCTCCTTGTGCCGAGTAGGCAACTGCGGTTTCCTGCACGATACCCCAAAACGATCCGTGGCAACAGAGTGTAGGCAGTCTATGCCCCTTGTAAACACTCAAGGCGAGACGGCCGGTACAAGCCTCCCACGAAGATGACGGGCATCCCGCGCAGAACGCGGGATGCCCGGATAGTCTTCTTGCCGACAACCCAACATGGCAGCGAGACGAAAATATGTGACCGAACTTATGAAATGCCGTACCAAGGTAAGGACTAGCGAAGAGTGGGGTAGGGGCGACCGGCGGTCGCCCGGGGCGAATGGAATTCGCCCCTACTCAAATGCCTCTGGAACGCTTTTCATCCGGCTTCGGCGGCTTCTTCGGAAGCCCACGCAGAGTCGTCGGTATCGGGAATCAAGGTAAGAACCGTCAGCGCAACCGCCTCGACCTTGCGGTAGACCTCCCGGGGAGTACGCCTTACACCGTCCACGGTGAGCAGGTCTTCCACCCTTATCCCGAAATGCCGCTCATTTTCCTGCAAGTACGGATGAATCAGGTTCCAGTCGTCCACCGAGATCTCGGCATAACGACCGCCGTTCAACTGTTCTTCGACCAGGATCCGATTGGGGTCCCGGACATAGAGAGCACCGCCGGAGGCGAGCGAGAAGAGGTTCGAGCCGGGGTAGGGCCGCTCCAGAAACTCGATGTCGCCGTCTTCGTTCATGGTCAGGCCGTTGACAACGACAAAGCCGCCTCCGTTAAGCGGATCGCCTGCCATGAAACTCTCGGCCAGGAAGTCGAGTGCGGTACCGTTGATCACTACCCTGGGACGCCCGGCGGCATTGATCAGAGGCCTACCCGCAGCGTTGCCCAAGACATAGGTCGCTCCGCCCTTTGCCCCGTACATGAAGCATTGGCCGACGTCTCCGTGAATCACCAAGGTGCCGCGCTTCATGATTTGGCCGAGCTGATCCTGTGCATTGCCGTGGATGTGAACCTCCATCCCATCGATGCCGCTCGCAACATAATCCCCCGATGAGCCGTAGAGGTCGATCCTCACTCCGTCGGTCTGAGAGCCCAGGCCGCACCCCTCGAAGCGCTGTCCGCGAAGATCGAAGACCAGGAACTTCCTCCAGCCGAGTTTGTACGCTTCCGACAACAACACCGCGTCGCATTCGTCGCCTTCCGGGTCGAAATCCGAGGCATCGATCACGAGTGTGGTCTCTATTGCGATGGGCGGACGCAACTCCTTTCTGGTTTCACAGGTCAACCGGCTGTAATGGGCGATGTCGTTCGCTTCGGTGATCGACGGTATGGACTTGAAGACCCCATACAGTTCATCCTGCACAATCTGTAACAATGCCGAACGCTTCTTGTCTCCCAGGGGAATCCGCCGATCCAGGAGCAACGTAAATCCGCCGATGACCGCCTCCAGATACCGTCTGTTCGAACGCGCCTTGTTCCCGACCGCTCCGATTACGAGTCTCAGGGTGTTGTAGTCCCACTCCGCTGCATGTTCCTTTACGACTCTGAACAGGGTTGCCGGGTCGTTGTCGGTTACCGCTTCCTCGATGATCGGCACAATCGCCTGCCTGTAGTCATCCGGTCTCTCGACGGGGATCGAAATGTCCAGAGGCTTACGCTGCTCAACGGAAACCTGTCGCCCGAATTTGTCGTAACACGCGAGAGAGGCGCCTCCGTTCCCGTCCGGTGTTACGTTGAACATGAATGCGCCTCCGTCCGACGAGCTTCCCCCGCGGGCGTTCCAGTATTTGTCGGCAACCGTACCGAACCGGGGGTCCTCCGCAGCGAGGGACCGGAGAGTTGCATCGATTGCCTGCTTTTCGGAGCAGACGAGACCGACTTGAGCCTCACCGTCGTAGAGAGAGAACACCTGAGGCCTCAGCATGGAGGTGTCGGTTATGCCCAGGAGCTGATAGGTGTTTTGCTCGGGGATACTGCGGGCAATGATAAAGAACCACGGTCCGTCGGGTGAGGCATGAATGTGGGTCGACTGAACCATGTCATAGAGTTCCTGCTTGTCTGCAGGCAGCAGATCGAAGTCGAGCTCGCCCGTAGGCGCCAGAGCCTCGATGATCACTTCCAGCGGATAACCGTAGACCCGGTTCCACAAATCGAACAGCAGGACGCTGACCTCGGTATCGGTCATGAACTGAGGGACCAAGCCCCGCTGCTTCAGATAGTCACAGGTCGCATGGTAGTTCGCGAAGTCTCCGTTGTGCACAAGGGCTTCGTTCAGCCCGACAAACGGATGAGCGCCTCCCGGGTGCCATACGCGGCCGCGGGTGGGGTAACGCTGATGGGCGATCCACACATGCGCAGTGAAATCTTCAAGATTGTAGTACCGCACCACGTTTTCCGCGTAGCCCACGATCTTGAGGATCATCATGTTGCGCCCGTGGGACATCACGAAGGCCTGTTTCTCTCCCAGCGAGCTATAGAACCGCTTGTTCAGCTCGAAGGAATTGCGGCTTACGAATTCATCTTCCGCCCACCGGTCGGGCATGCCCTGCAGGCCGTTGTCTTCCTTGAAGCGCTTGAGAACGTCGGGTTTCACCCGGACGAAGGCTCTCCAGATATCCGGCGGTTTAACCTCGAGTCCTTCCAGATCCCGATAATCCGGTACATGATCGAGGACTTCCTGCCGGGCCATGTCGAAAAACGGGGTTACTTGGCTTTCCTTGACCAGATCCAAACTGCCCGGATTGAGCAGTGCCACGTTGAGCAGGTAGTGGGAATCCAGGACTTCCCGACTTACGCCCAACATGTCCGCGTTGAGGCCCACGGCGGCTATCCCGCCTCCTTTTCCGTTGCCTCGGTTGTGCATGCGCACGGAAGGCTCGAAGATGTGCCTTCCCGCAACGGGTATGTTGGATGCAAATCCGGTTACTCCGCAGCCGCCCTCGTCTTCCCGCTTGAGGTTGGAGGAGAATTCGGTTCCGCCCAACTGCTCAGCACGCGACGCTAGTATCCTTTCGGCATATTCTCCTTTGGACTTCATAACTCCAACCTCACTTCCCGACCGTTCGGATGTCGTCGTCGGGTACGTCCGGACAATAATCCAGATGGGCCAGAACATCGGTCCGCCCCACCAGTTCCCGAATACTCTTCATCCCAAAACGGTACAGAATCTCCTGCATTTGGTCGCGCCAACAGGAGAGCATATTGATGATTCGCTGCGATCCCCATTTGAGATCCATCAGGCCGACGAGTTCAAGGTCCGTTGTGGCAATGCCTCTCGCGCAGCCTCGACCGCTCTCGCAATTGTGACATCGGATGCATTCCAGGGCTACCAGATCCGAAGTCCCCGTGACGACGCCGTCGGCACCGAGAGCAATGGCCTTTACCACGTCGTAGGCCGTGCGGACCCCGCCCGACGCGATAAGGGTTATCTCGTCCCGGACTCCTTCGGCAACCAGAAAGTTGTGAACCTTGGGTATGGCATATTCCAACGGCATGGCAATGTTCTTCTTGGCCACATCCGGTGCCGCGCCGGTCCCGCCGTACGACCCGTCGATGTGGATAATGTGTGCGCCGGCGTAATACGAACCGACCGCCACCATGTCCACGTCCGTGGGTGTGGAGACCTTCACCGACACCAGTCCCAGAGGATTGATTGCCTTGATCCAGTCCACGTGTTTCTTGTGGTCTTCAACGGAGTACACGGAGTGGAACGGGAAAGGACTGAACAGAGACGAGCCCGGCACGGTTTCCCGTATCCGTGCCACGGCCGGGGTGACTTTGGGCCCGAGAAGATGTCCTCCCAGTCCGGGTTTCGCCCCCTGGGCATACTTGAATTCAACGATTTTGACCCGCTGGATGGTCTCTTCCCTCACACCGAAGAGGCCGGTTGCCACCTGCGTAATAATGTGGTCGTCAAAGGGGTAGAGCGCTTCGGGATATCCGCCTTCACCCGTGCAGGTGAACGATCCCCACGCTGCAAATGCCTTTATCCGGCTCAGCATGGTTATCTGGCTGATGGACCCGAACGACATTCCGCCGCCGTAAACCGGGATGGGAATGGTAATTTGGTGTCGCCCGGCATCTCTCTTGTTGAGGCGGATCGACGTATCGATCTCGTGTTTTCCGAGCGAAATCTTGGGCGGGTGTTTGGGAAACAACAGCCGCAGTTTGTCAAAACCTCCCTTGGTATCCCCTGTCCGGAATTCAAGGTCGTTCAGTGGCAAGGAACCGGTTTCGGCCATATGCCAGGTGCTCATGAGAAGGTCCGGGGTCCATCTCTTGTCGCCGAGCGCTTTGCAACTGGGATTCTCTGCGACACGTATGGCCTCGACAGGGCAATTGAGCACACAGCGGTTTGACTTCTTGGAGCATTCAGTTCCCAAGCACAGGTGATCCCTGGGAGGGGTCAACTTCCCTCCGGTTGCCCCGAACACCTTGACCGGGCACACCACGACACATTTGAGACAATCGGTGCATGCGTCGGAAATCGAGACCATATACTTGCCCAGGGCCCGGCCGAATCTTGACGGGGCATTGACCGCCTCGGCCGGAGGAACCTCGCTCCAGACATTCTTATAATGCATTATGGACCATTCCTTACTTACGGATTTCTGTCGGCAAAGATGTGAGCGAACGTGTCACTCTCCAGGTCTTCCATGAACATGACCCGTCCTTGTTCGCCCCTCAATCTCCGAGCCTCCCTGATTCCCATTGCTCCCATCATTTCGAGCAGCTGATTGTGCCAGGCGCCTATGAGGTTGACGATTCTCTGAGCGCCCCATCGGGAATCGCTGTGAGCGAGATCGACCGGACATTCTCCGCCGTCGCGGCAGTTCCTGCAAACCCGGCATTCCAGTGCGATGAGAAGCGGAACGTCGACCGCCACCAGATTAGCCCCACAGAGAATGGACTTGATCACATGCTCGGCCATGGCGATTCCGCCGGAACTGATGAAGGTGACTTCATCCCTGATGCCTTCGTTCATCAGTTTAGAGTGGAGTTCCCTGATGACGTCCTTGATGTGAAGGCCGTTGGCCACGCCCGGTTCGTACCCGCGTTCATCGGACACGTAATGGATGACGTCCGCTCCGGCCCGGTTGAGTTCCAACACACGCCGCAGCTGTTCCGGCCTCGAATACGCGGGCATCCGTACGGCAACCAACATGTCCGGCCGCGCCGACTTGAGATCATCCATCCTTTCGGGAGCGTCGCCGGAATCGGAGATTTCGACCATGGGGAAGTTCAGGAGACGGCCCGGGTCCACGTGCTCCGTGCCCAGAAACGGCACCATGTGGGGAGCCATGTTCTCCATGGCATGAGCCTCGGAGAGGGGTACCACGGCCAAGGTGTGCAACTTGGCCGCGGCGCTTGCAGCGGCTTTCCAAACATTGGACGAAAGATCTCCAAACGGGAACAAGTCAAAGACAATGGGTATCGGCAACCGTATGGACGGCATTGTCTTGGTGAGGAGCCGTCCATCCTCGTCAAACTCCAGCCGGGCCGGCCGACGCCCAAGGTCGACGACGGTCGAGATATATTCCCGCCCGTGAATGCCGTCACGGGTAGGACGGACGATCTCGCTCATATCGGTCCACATGGAGTCGAATCCGGGGCCGGAAAACGGGCCGCCGTATCCCGCTCCGGATACTGGTATCTTCCCGGACTTGGCCTGTTCCCAGTTGATGGAAACCGTGTCGGGGGTGTACACGTCGTCCCCAAGTGCCTCCCATTCCGGGTTCAGCGTCTTGTGGATAAGCCGCTTCGGGCATCCTTGTACGCAACGGAAACAGTTCATGCACAATTCATCGATGGTATCGCCCATGATATCGGTCGAGAAAGTCCGATCCCGGTACACATTGTAGATACATTTGTTCTTGACGCACTCCGCACACTTGAGACAGCCTTCGCCCCAGTCCACTATTCCCGATCTGCCGATTGAGGGAAACCTATTGGGAGTCGGATGCACGTCAATGTGATACTTCTTGGGCATTGCTTCGTCCTATGCGGATTGCGAGAAAGAGAATCTCACCACCAAAGCACAAAGTCACAAAGAAATCAAGAACCTATTATTCTTTCATTTGTGTCTTGGTGTCTTTGCGGTTCATTCTTTCTTCTTCACGGTGAACTGTTACGAAATACCGGAATCAGCCATCAAACCTGCGGTCGGTCGCTCAGCCCCGCGGCTTCCAGGATTTCCGGCACCTTCTGCTCCCATTCAATGGCCATCAGATGAATACCGGCAACCCCCTCGATTTCTCGGACCTGTTGGATGGTCTCCACGGCAATCTTGATTCCTTCGTCCGCTTGCTTGTCTTTCGGTACCCCGGCAATCCGGTCGATCATTTCTTGGGGAACATCCATGCCGGCAACCTTCGCGGCCATGTAACGCGCCATTCCC
>JAZDHD010000376.1:0-11981 GCA_043806215.1 Pseudomonadota bacterium
GATTGCGAATCGCACCAATCTGCCGCCCACAGAATTCATGGTGGACGATCCGAAAAGAGTATTCGAGTCTGCCATGCAGATTACGACCTTTGAGAAGCGGGAAGACGATATTGCGTCCCTCGTGCGTGAAGCGCCACTTCATCGTTGGCTTTCCAATAGGTCCTTCGAGGCATTCTATGACGCGCTGTGGCGGAAAAGCAAAAGCTTCGCCTGCCGGATCGAAAACTTGAGGGATAGTGGAAATGCGCAATAAAGAGCGAGGGCAAACCACTGATTGAAGACCTCCTGCCCGTGGCCTCGATGAGCCCCTTGCAGTACCGGCAGGTTGTGCGCCTTCAAGAGGCGCGGCGTCTCATCTTGTCCCGATGATGGGCGTGAGTACCGCGAGGTCGCACGTGGGGTATCTAAGCTCTTCGCAGTTCAGCAGAGAATCGGACAACCCCTCGGCAAAATCGCTGTAGATGTTTGTGTCCAGGGCAATCTTCAAGGCCGGTCACCTTCGTGGATCTCTTCAAAAACCTTGCGCGATTGTCTCAATTCCTCGGCTGCTTTACGGGACATCCAGCCGGCAAGCTCCCGGATGGTCTGTTCACGGTTCTTGGCAATGCCGAGCTTCTCATCGATCGCCTCGAGAATATAGGCCTCAGACCATGCCCTCCTTGGCGGCCGCTCTTCTGATCATTTCCTCTTTGTCCCGAGGGATTCTAAGACTTACCGGCATGCCGACTTGGTCCCGCGGCATCGAGGGCCGAACGCGTGCACAACACACTTATACCCCACTCAAGGAGAGATTCGCCGCTCTGCCCCTGTGACGCTCACCCTTGAGTCAATCTTGATCAGTACATCGACTTGCGCTTCAGGCCGGGGTTCGAAGTCATGTATTTCGTACCTGAGCGCGTTCGCGCCGAGCCGCCTCACACTTGGAGCCGAGCGGAACTCAACAAAAATGTTCTTTGTTCCGCCCACATCCGTGGCGTCGATAGTGAATACGGCTGATCCGACCCTTCCTTTCCAGAACGCCCCGGTCCCGTAAAGATAAGACATCGCCTTCGTCTTGAAGCCGAAGTCGTAAGCAGCTTCGTATACACATCGAATGGTTGTATTCCCGTGGCCCGGGAATGTGACGTGGTGCACCATCCAGCTATTGTCCCGACGCAATCCGGGGGAACGATCTTCAGCGGCGGAAAGGTCACGCTCCTGTTTCACTGCGGTTTTCATTCCATCGACCCACGTGTCGAAGCGCAAGAAATCCGAATCCCCGTTGGAATAACCTTCATTAACCCGCTTTTTCGGAAAACCGACCCATTCAGTCCCGGTCTGTCCCGTGTTCCTGAAATGGAAAACAGCATTGACGAGGTACCCGGTCTTTCCCAATCGAATCGTCACATCCTGGGACTCCAGCCGAATACTCTGATGAGGTGCCTTCGGTGCAACTACGCCGCCTCTGAGCATGAGGAGCGGACCCAAGTCCGCTTGTGCAAGGCCCGGAGCGAAGAAGGCACCTGCGGAGATGAAGACGACGAGCACCATTCCCAAGTATTTCATGACATCTTCATGACTCTTACGGACCAACTGCATTGTGCTCACCTGACGACTCCTCCGCGTGTCTTCAGAAGTTCCGCCATTGCGATCTTTCCTAACTTCTTGGCGAGTGCTGAGGCGGTCCGACCCCTTTTGTCCGTCGCATTCACGTCGGCACCCCTGTCGACCAAGAGTTTTGCTACCGTCATATGTCCCGACTCGATGGCTACCATGAGAGCGGTTTCCTCATAAAACGGGGTCCGCGCGTTAACATCGGCCCCTTTGTCCAGAAACAGCTTGACGACATCAACTTGCCCCATCCACACGGCCTTTATCAGCGACTCCGTGTCATCGAAACCTCCCACGCAATCCACGAGCACTCTCACCATTTCGATTTGGCCCCACCGGATTGCATGGGCGAGAGGAACAAATGCCCTTCTCTCCGGGAGGTATGGTTCGGCGTCGGCGCCCTTTTCCAAGAGAAGCTTCGCAACTTCCGAGTGACCGCTGCTCACCGCATCCATGAGCGCGGTGGTGCCGTCACTACGCTTTGCATTCAGGTCGGCATTGTGCTCGAGAAGCAGTCGCACTACGTTTAAATGTCCTCTTTGGGCACTGTTCATGAGCGCGGTCCAGCCCTCACCGTCCAACTCATTGACATCGGCACCGGAGTCCAGAAGCCGTCGAACCTCTCGCACGTCTCCCAGCATGGCTGCAATGGGCAAAGTGGTTTTCGCTCCGGAAGCCTTAAGAAGTTCCGTCATCTCCGGATTCCCCGTGCTTGCGGCCCACAAAAGCGCGGTGGAATCATCTGCCGCCTTTGCGTGTACGTCTGCACCTTTGGCCAGGAGAAGCTTCACTACGCGAAGGTCTCCCGCAAGTACGGCCCACATGAGCGGAGTGGAACAGTCGTCCAATGGAGAATCAACATCCGCCCCTCGGTCGAGGAGTAGCCTCACAACGTCTGCTCGGCCGGCGTCGACGGCTCTTTTCATAGGTGTCACGCCTTGATCGTTTCGAGTACTTGTATGGGCTCCCAGATCAAGAAGAGTCCGAACCACTCTCGGATGACCCCGCTCGGCAGCTCTCATGAGGACCGTCAGCCCATCTCTGTCCTCAGCGTTGACATCAGCTCCGTTTCGGATCAGATGCAAGGCCAAGTCCCAGTGACCGAGGCGTGCGGCCGTGCCCAGTGGTGTTGAACCGTTCTCGCCAACTTGACTAACATCCGCGCCCAGCGCCGTGAAAACCTTGACCGCATACGGGCTGCCGCGCTTGACCGCCTCCAAGAGTCCGCTGTCGAGAATGGCTGGTATTGTTTTGACCCCAAACCAGGTCAACCCGGCAAGTATGGCCATGAAGACCAACAGTCGGCCTGGTGTCACGGGAAAGCCTCGACATTTCATGGCAACTCTCCGGGTTAGTATGTGAATGCCTGCTCAAGCACCGTCTCGATCTTGTGCTTAACTCCTCCCGACTTTGACCGGCGGGCACGATCAGCGTCACTTATATGCCAAGTTGATGCTCATAAACTACAAGTCATCGTCCGAGAGACCGGCCAGCTGCATCAGATGTTTGAGGAGACCTCTCTTAAGTGGTTTGTTGCCATGAATGGGCACCGAGAGGCGTATGATGGTCCCCTCCATACCGTAGATGTGGTGGCTGCCTGCCACCCGGAGAAGCGACCAACCGCTTCGCTCAAGGATCTTGCACAGATCCTTGCCGGAGATAGACTTCATACGACGATCTCCATGACACGATCTCGACCCGTGGTCCGGGGGGGCTCAACGGAAACGGACAGACACCCTTCCACCGCCTCGTAGAGATTCTGAAGCAACTCCTCGAACGTTTCTCCCTGGGTGGCGCAACCGGGGATGGCCGGGACTTCCGCCCAGTACCCGCCTTCTTCTGCTTCGTGAATAACGACCTTTAGCTTCACCTGGTTTTCTCCTGTCGATTGCCTCTGCATGAATGTGCCGTAAGACGTACCTCGCTGCAAGGTACAATAGCAAACATTCAGTCTCGCGAAGGAGGTCCTCATGCCAACACGGCTCAGGCTTGCCGGCCCTCCTGATCCAATGCAGGGTAACCCGGCGGCCGGCACGCGTCTGTACGGATACGTACTATAACCCGCCGGCCTTGCGTTCATCCACGTGCCCGTGTATCATCGGCCCTTATTTCTTTGTGAAAAGGCACGTGAAGATGAGCCAGAGCTGGGTACCGATCAACACCATATTGAAAACCGCACCGAAACTTCTGGAAAGCCCGAAGTACGCCAAGAACGTCGCCATGATCCAGGTGGACAAGTTCCTCCGTAACCTCACCGGGCGTTCCGACGAGGGGAAGGCGAACCGCATCAGGCAATGCAGCATCAGGATCACCGATATCTGCAACCTCCGTTGCCATACCTGCGGGCAATGGGGCGACAGTGGGTTTCTCCGCTCTTGTTCCGTCGGCGATCTCAAGAAGCAGGAAGTCAAGCCCGAGCGCTATATCCAACTGCTCCACGATCTGCATGAACACGGCCATAACCCGTCGGTGTACCTTTGGGGCGGGGAACCCATGCTGTACAAGGGGTCGGTAGAGATCATCGAAGAGGCGGCCAGTTTGGGAATGGCGCCCAGTATTGCCACCAATGGAACAGGGCTGGTTCAACACGCGGAGCGTCTGGTGGATGCCCCCATGTTTGTGGTGCAAATCTCGGTGGACGGCCCCGACGCGGCCACTCACAACGCGAGCCGCCCCGGAGCAAACCCCAACACGGACAATTTCGGCACCATCACTCAGTCCATCACCCGCATCAATGAACTCCGTAAGGAGAAGAAACAGCGCCTGCCGCTCATTGCCGCTCTCACGACCATTAACAACGTGAACTACAACCGTTTGGTGGACATCTATGACGTGTTTCGGGATAAGGTGGACGTGTGCGTATTCTACCTGTCGTGGTGGATCGATGAGGAATCCGCTGAACGGCACGTGAAGGATTTCGAGGAACGCTTCGGTTTCAAGCCCGAGAAGCACTTCGGCTGGGTAGGGAGCTGGCGGCCGCCCGATTACGGAGTCCTGTCCGGGCAGTTGAAGCGGCTGGGGACCCTGGCGGCTTCCTTTTCGGGGCCGGCAGTGATAATCATGCCGCCCATCGACGATACCAAAGATCTCCAACTGTACTATACGGACCACGACAGCCGCTTCGGGTTTGACCGTTGCGTCTCGATATACAGCGCGGTGGAAATCAATTCCAATGGCGACATGTCGCCGTGCCGGGATTACCACGACTTTGTGGTCGGCAATGTCAAGGACACGACGATCACCGAGATCTGGAATTCCGAGCCGTACCGCAAGTTCCGAAAGAGTATCTCCGAGAAAGGCCTGATGCCGGTTTGCACCCGCTGTTGCGGGTTGATGGGGTATTAGCCGGACGGCCTGCATGGATTAGACAGGCTTCGATGTCCTCCAATTCAAGCCACTTGTATGCCGCAAGACGGCTAGAGCCGTACCTTTCTGAAATGTGCGACAAGGAATCGAGTTGCCAGCCCATTGACGAACCCCGTCCCCACCGCGGCAAACAGCATCAGAGGAAGAAGGAGAAAGATTCCGGTATTCCTTACCAGCAACAGATACGCGACAACGAGCTGGGCCGCGTTGTGAGCTACGGCTCCAACGACACTGATACCCACTTCCGAGAATACCCGGGAACCCCACCGGTGCACCAGGCCCATTGCCGGAAGCGAGACCGTCCCACCGGCAAGGGAAAGCAGGAACGCCGGCGACCCAAAGAGCCCGGCAAAGAGAGATCCAAGGATAATCCTCCCTATCGTCACCACCACCGCGTCCTTGAATCCGAACAGGTACAGCGTGGAAAGGCCGACAATGTTCGCAAAACCGAACCGGAACCAGACGAAAGTTACCGGGAGGACCGCCTCCGCGGTATGAATTACGGTTGCCAACGCAAGCATTAGAGCCAACCTGGAGAGATGCTGCATCCGATCGTTCATCGGCTCACCGCGTCAATGCCGTCGGCGCGCTCTTTCCCCACGGTAACGGTGATTTGATTGGGAATGCAGACGAGCACCCCCCCCTCGGCTCCCACGTCTCCCATCTTGATGCAGAACTTGTGAGGGCACGGAGAAGACTCGATATGCGCGCGGCGGTCCCGTATCCTGATCACGGTGTTTCCCAGCGGGCCGGAAACGGTTACCCGCCTGTCCTCCTCCAATAAGTAACGGCCGGCAACCCGGTCGCCGGCACCCACGACAACGCTCGTGCCCCCCGAGACGAGTGAGGACGGAAGCACGAAGAGAAGGGTTACGGCCAGGACGATCAGGACCGCGATGAGTCCCCAATCGCCAATGGTTAGGTATCGTGTAATGGTCATTATTCCGTTCACGGGTCAATAACGGCCAATCATACCTGCGCGGGGGCCCACATGCAATGAGCCGGAAGGGCAACCAAGCGGCAATCCGGGGACACGATTCCGAGTTTTGCGAGGTCGCATGGCGCCGTTCGCAAAATCGGATCATGTCCCCGATTGCCGGCGGCCCCCATGGCTAAACCACTAGACCGAGAGGCCCGAGGGATGATCGGCTTATTTGGTGACAGACCCTTACTTCCGCAGGGGGAACACTCGTTGCAAACAACACCGAATCTCAATAAAGGATGACTAAATCCAAACGCTTGAAGCTTACTGTTTCACCCATATCGCAGAATCCGACCGCAATACCTCATGTCGATTATCATTTTTTCTTGCATCATATGGAAATTCAGTATAAATGCAGATTGGAATGCCCGGTGTGCTCACGTCTCCCTTGAAGGCTGTTCAGCATGAAATGTCCATCCTGCGGCACCATAGACGACAGAGTGATAGACTCCCGCCTCGGTAAGGATAACACCGTAATCCGCCGACGCCGCCAGTGTCTGAAATGCAACAAGAGATTCACCACGTACGAGCGCATTGAAGAAATCCTCCCGTACGTCATCAAGAAGGACGGGCGTCGGGAAGCCTTTGACCGGCAAAAGATCGTGGAAGGCATGCGCAGAGCGTGTCAAAAAAGATCCGTGAGCGTTGACAAAATAGAGGCGGTTGCAGATTCTATTGAGCACGAGCTCCTGGAGATGCCCGAAAAGGAGATCAGCGTCACGTACATCGGTGAACGGGTGATGCAGGCGCTGCAACTGCTCGATGACGTCGCGTACGTGCGTTTTGCCTCGGTATATAGGTCGTTTCGGGATATCCAGGAATTCATGGATGAACTGAAGGAATTGTATGATACGAGAAAGGCACGGGAGCGGCTCCATTCCGAACTTGAACCCCCGAAAGAAGATGAAGAAATCCAGGATTCCCCGGGAAGCGGAAAGATTCATGACTCGTGCCCTTGAGTTGGCACGAAGAGCTCTCGGGAGGACTTCGCCCAACCCTGCGGTCGGCGCGGTCATCGTCAGGGACGGCAAGATAGTCGGTGAAGGTTACCATCGGGCCGCGGGCAAACCCCATGCAGAAGTTGAAGCCATAAAAAGCGCGGGATCCAATGCCCGGGATGCGGAACTCTACGTGACTCTGGAGCCGTGCAATCATCACGGTCGGACCCCTCCCTGCACGGCCGCCATTCTTGAAGCAGGCATCAAGCGGGTGTGGTACGGCACGGACGATCCCAACCCCGATGTGCTCGGCGGCGGGGCCGAAACATTGCGTGCCGCGGGTATCGAAGTGATCGGAGGGGTGAACGAGGATAGTTGCCGCCGCCTTATCGAGGTATACCTCACCAACATCGGTTCCCGGAGGCCGTTTGTCTTTCTCAAGCTGGCCATGAGCCTGGATGGGCGTATCGCAACACGTACCGGGCACTCACAATGGATTTCCTCGGAGGAATCAAGAGCCAAGGTTCACCGGCTGAGAGACCGTGTCTCCGCCGTCATGGTGGGAATAGGAACCGTGCTCGCCGACGACCCGTCCCTCACGACGCGTCTGGCGGGAAGGAAGGGCCGGGATCCCATCCGTGTCGTGGCCGACTCCAATTTGAGAACCCCCTTGAATGCAAAGATTTTCAATCCATCCTCCGCGTCGCAGGTTATCATAGGCACAAGGAAGAGCCCTCCGTCTGATTTCCGATCGAAGCTGGAGCGGAACGGGGCAAAGATCGTAGAGACTTCGGGAAAAAGCAGAGTTGATATCGCGGATCTGCTTTCCCAACTTTATCATTCCGGAATTACGTCGGTTCTTATCGAAGGCGGCGGACAAATTGCCTGGGGGGCCTTGGAAGCCCAAGTCGTGGACCGATGCCTGTTCTTCTACGCTCCCATGATCATTGGCGGAGAATCGGCCCCCACCGGCATAAAGGGCATAGGTATCGGGACGTTGGATGAGGCCCCTCGCCTAGTGGATGCAAAAGCGATCCGGGTGGGAACGGACTTGCTGATTGACGGGCGGGTGGCGTATCCTACGGATAGAATGGAAGCCCCCTGAGCGCTCCATGGCGCAAATACGGTGCCGTATTCCCGAGTACGCGCGGTAGCGTCCCGGCGTCCCTGCCGGGCGAGAGTTAGTACGGCGTTTCCACTAAAGAATACCGGCACGGAGGCCGGCGCTACCGGAGCAGGGATCGTTGCCTTGAGTACGTGACCGTACTTGTGCCGTTGAGCAATAAGTGTTCTGTGGCGTAAATACGGTCACGGATTCCGTAAACGCGCGGTAGCGTCCCGGCGTCCCTGCCGGGCGAGAGTCAGTACGTTGTTTCCACTAAAGAATACCCCGCGGAACGCGGGGAGGCCGGCGCTACCAAGGCAGGGATGGTTGCCTTGAGTACGTGACCGTACTCGTGCCATTGAGCACTAAGTGACCGTCCCGAAATAGACGTTGCACATGGGCGGGCGGCCCGCCTCGTAGGGGCACGGCGTGTCGTGCCCGCAGAATGAGAAGGTTCCGCGAGATTGAACCGTTTATTCTGAGACGAACCCTAAGGCAGACCGTTTCAAGGAGAGGATGTCCGCATGATCCTTCAAGTCAACCCCGCGTATCCGCAACCCAGACACATCGAACGCGTGGCGGGGATACTCCGCGCCGGGGGGGTTATCGTGTATCCCACGGATACCGTATATGGTCTGGGATGTGACATACACAGCAAGAAGGCCCTGGAAACGGTTCGACGGATCAAGAAACTCGACAACAAGACCCACCTCTCGTTCGTGTTCTCGGACCTTAAGACCATTGCAAACTACGCTCAGGTGACCGACCGGGCATACAAGATCCTCAAACGCTACTTGCCCGGACCCTACACCTTTATCCTGAAAGCCACCAAACTGGTGCCCAGAATCGTTCTGACAAAGCGGAATGAAGTGGGGATCCGTATTCCGGACAACAGAATATCCCTGGCGCTGGTGGCCGAGATGGGTAATCCTATACTCAGTTCTTCGGTACGGATGCCCGACGAGCAACTGCTCGACGATCCGAGGGAGATCGACCGTATCTACAAGGGACAGGTGGACCTGGTCATAGATGGCGGCGTCTTCCTCCCCGAACCCTCCTCGGTCATCAGTCTATTGGATGACGAGCCTGTGATAATCCGGGAAGGTAAAGGCGACGTAGAGGATTTCAGGTAGTGTGGAGAAGCTTCGACAAGTATCCGGCATTCCTGCGCGCACTGCCGACATGGCTGAGGATTTCTCGACGCCCGTTCTTGGCCAATATCCCGTAAGCCTCCGGATCCTCGAGAATCTTGCGGATGCGTGCGGAGAGGTCTTCCGCTCCGGTAACTTCAATCCCGGCACCGGCACCCATCAGGATCTCGCGGGCTTCCCGGAAATCCTCCATTGATGGACCGAAAAGGACCATTTTGCCCCACGCTGCAGGTTCCACAATGTTCTGCCCCCCCCTGGGAACCAGCGATCCCCCCATGAAGACCGCGGATGCGACCGAATACATCCTGAAGAGTTCCCCCATGCGATCCACGAGGATGATCTTCCGGTCGCCGCGCGATTCCCCGGAATCCACCGCACTTCTCAGAAACGCAGGGCCCATGTTGCGGCTTCGCAGCGCCGACTGAATGAGCGGGATCTTGTCCACGTGGCGGGGTACAAGGATCAGGACGAGATCGGGATATCCAGATGCAAGCGCACTATATGCATCTAGGACAAGCTCGTGTTCGCCGGGATGAGTACTTCCCGCAACAAGCACCCGCGTGGAGTGGTCCAGGTCGAACATGCGTCTCACCTGTGTTTCCGCGTCCCCCGGCATTGTTTGCAGTGCGGCGTCGAACTTGGTATTGCCCGTGACAACGATTCGTTCCCGGGGGGCTCCCATGGCCTCGATCCTCCGTCCGTCGGAATCCGACGACATGAGGAAAAGGTCCACGCTCTGCAGGGTCCGGGAAAACAACGATTTTAACATCTTGTACCGAGGGAAGGATCGATCCGAGATCCGGCCGTTTGCCAGGGCAATCCGCGCGCCCGATGCCTTGAGACTGTGGATCAAATTGGGCCACAGCTCCGTTTCCATGAGCACGAACAGATCAGGCCGGATGCTCTGGACCACTCGATTGACAAACACCGGAAAATCCAGGGGAAGATACAGGAAGGCATCTGCTTCGGGAATCGACTCCCGTGCTCTGTCCTGGCCGGTTTCAGTTCCCGTGGACACAACGATGGAGGCCGTGGGTGTCACTTCCTTAACCGCCTTGACCACCGGCGTCAGTGCCGCGACCTCTCCCACGGAGACGGCATGAAACCATATCCGCGGTTCATGGAGCCTGTCCGGATGGAAATCAGCCGGGAGCCGGCCCAGCTTACCGCCCAGAGAACGCCGGTACTTCCCGCCCAGTGCAATACGAGGCAGATAATAAGCCGCCATTACCGGTGCGGCCATAGTGTGAAGAAACACGTTATAGATGAGTCGATTCATTGCGGAAGGGCTATTGGCATTTTTCGACCGTCGGCGAAAAGGCGGGTTCCAGCATGAAATTCTTCTCCAAGAGAAAGGGATTTGTCTCGAAATTTGTGATCCGGACCACGGTCCTCCAACGGGCTGCCGGCGACCTGACCTCGAACCGTCGGGGAAGCCAGCCGTAATCTCCCGAAGCGAAATCCCCGAAGTCGGCCGTAAGATCGATTCTGCCGTCGTCGCCAAGCCTCACGAGGCGTTTGAGCACGAGCTTATCGGGATCGAGCGTGGCGCCCCAGAGTCTTCCCTCGAATTTGAACCGTATGGTGATTTCGCCGTCTTTGCTTGAAATGAGCTTGTCGAATACGACATTCTTCCATTGGAAAAGAATCAAGGGGATCAACCCTTCGATCTCCGCCACATCGGGAAATCTCTTGCCGAAACAGTGCTTGGCACCTTTGATGATTTTGCTCTCCGCCGGGATGTAGAGTTCGAAACGGGCGGCTTTAATGATCAGTTCGAACAGCGAGTTCCCCCCCGGCCCCACACCCTGGAACCGGAAATCGTCGGGCCTGCGGTAGAGAAGAAATCCTTTGATATCCTGCCGGGATTTTCCGTCATCATAGCTGCTGTTCACGCTCATAACGGCCTTGAGCGCCGTGAGATTCTTCCCTTTTTGGGTGAGAACCCCGGGGATCTCGGAAGGCTTGATGCTCGGTGAAGCACGGCCGGCATCGGGCACAAGCGCATGCACCATCAACAGGATGAAACACGATGCAAACAACCCGCGGGCGGCCGGCGCTAAGCGATGAGCCGGTCCGGAAATGGCTGAGAAGGATTTCATGGATGATTCTTTTAGCAGAGCCTAACCCCGGATGCAATGGGGAATGAGCGCGAAGGATACGTGATGGAGCGAATAAAACGGAGCACGAAGCCTCTCCTTGACCGGCATGGAATGCTGATGCACAATACGGCCCATCTATTTCCGCTCTGAGGGGGCTTCCATGGAATGGGTTTCGGTAGACAAAATCGCGGATCACCAAGATGAGGTGGTTGAATTGCGAGGATGGGTTGCGAACCGGCGATCATCGGGCAAGATCCGTTTTCTGCAGATCCGCGACGGACAGGGTATTATCCAATGCGTGGTACTGAAGAATCAGGTGTCTCCGGAAGTCTTCGAACTTGCAGGCAGAATCCCCCAAGAGTCCTCAGTGATCGTTCACGGCGAGGTGAGGGAGGATCCACGCTCACCCATCGGTTATGAGATCGGCGTACGCAATCTCACGCTCGTCGCCGAGGCCGGCGAGTATCCGATTTCAAACAAGGACCACGGCGTCGGTTTCCTCATGGACCATCGTCACCTGTGGCTGAGGTCGTCCAGGCAACATGCGCTCATGAGAATACGGTCGGTCCTGACCCGTTCCGCTCAACGCTACTTCGACGATCTGGGATTTGTCTGTGTCGAGGCTCCCATACTGACGCCCACCGCGTGCGAGGGGACCACGTCGCTGTTTCAGGTCGAGTATTTTGATCGATCCGCGTACCTGACCCAATCGGGGCAATTGTACGGCGAGGCCGCGGCCATGGCCCT
>JAZDHD010000377.1:0-5572 GCA_043806215.1 Pseudomonadota bacterium
TCGTCACTGTAGCCCGACAGGTCGCACAGATAATACCTGAAGTTCAAGAGGTCCGGCAGAAGGTTGTCCGGGGGGTCATACAAGCCGGCGAATTCCGTGGAAACCGTCCACTTCTTCGTTCCGTGATATAGGACAATCGGGATCACCGGACGCACGGGCTCGACACCGCACTTTGTCGTCTCGTCCCAAAGACGGGTCAAATACCGCAAGAGCTGATACGCCACCTTCTGATCGCGGTCGCTCTTGTGCTCGAACAGGAGGTAGACATAAGCCTCTTTCCCGTTCTTCAAGTCCACTGTGTAGAGCATATCCGAAAAGTGCTCCTTCAGCCGCTCATCCACGAACGAGCCTTTGCTCGGCCGAAACGAATTGGGTTGCAGGTGTCCCGTCACGTTTTGGGGGAGGAAGTTCAACACGAAGGTTTCCGCCGCATCAGGCCGGGAAAAGACCTTCTTGAAGAACAGGTCGTGGTGTTTGGTGATTTCCGTCATGGCTGCCCTCGGCTTTTCCGATCACACGGGGATGAGTATAACATCGGCCGCGCGAGACGGAAAGCGAGATTACGGCCGCCGGCCGCTATCGAATTGAGGTGCATCGCTGGACATTGCGTACCTTCGGTGCCGGAAATCCTATCGCAGAGCAGCCGACAGGTCCAGAAAAACAGTATTATGGCCCCCGAATTGTTCTCCTATGGTCACCACTTTGTGAAGAAATGTCGTATTGTTAACTTGTTACCCGACTGCCGTTGCTAGCGACCCCTTTTCCTATTCCTCCGCACCCCGCGCCCTCAGGAGATTTTCTATTTTCTTATAGCCCCCTTCTCGAGCCATGCGAAGAGCGGTATCTCCATTGTCGAGTGCTGAGTTGATGTCGGCTCCCTTCTCTATGAGCATCTTTACCATCTCCAGACTGCCTGTCCTGGCAGCGCACATCAACAAAGTGGCAAACCTCGGGCCTGTCGCATTAACGTCGGCCCCTTTTGTTATGAGGCGGCGGGCATCCTCCACGTCACCCAGACAAACGACATCCGGCAAGGTCATCCCGGATTTCCTGCATTTGAGCAGTTCTACCAACTCCGGCTTCCTTCCCCACGCGGCCCATGTCAGCGGCGTCCACCCTCCCTCGGCCTTCGCTCCGGGATTAGCACCGTTGGCAAGAAGTAGCTTTGCCACTTGCGCGTGACCCTCTTTTGCTGCAAACATCAAGGCCGTCATCCCATAGGTTAGCTTCCTATCAACATCAGCGCCTTTTTGCAAAAGTTGCTTCACTACTTCCGCATTGCCTGTTGCAGCAGCCATCGTGAGGGCCGTGGCGCACGTGGCGGCCGAAGCATCCGGGTCAGCTCCCCTGTTCAGAAGTGTCTTCACAATCTCCCATCGTCGTCCCATTGTGGCCAACGTGAGAGGCGTGTCGCCATGCCCGCCAATTGTGTTCGGGTCAGCGCCCTTATCGAGAAGCAACCGCACGACTTCCAGGGAACCGTTGCCGACTGCTTCCATCAAGGCTGTTTGGCAATCCTCTGTCTCCAATCTCACGTCAGCCCCGCGGTCGAGAAGCAACCGCACCACTTCGGCTCTGCCTCCCCGGGAAGCATAAAAAAGTGGGGTCGTTCCACCGAGGTCGACTGCATTAACAGCAGCCCCTTTTCTGAGCAACAGTTTTACCATTTCGAGGTGTCCGTGTTCTGCAGCCCTCATAAGGGCGTTAGCGCCTTCGCTGTCCCTCGCATCGACGGCGGAACCTTTTCCGAGCAGGAATTCGACTACCTGGGTGTGACCAGCTGCGGAAGCACACGTGAGAGCAGTCGGATAGCCATGGGGCTTCGCGTGGACCTCAGTCTCCGCATGCATAAGTCGCTGAACGAGCTCCGCATCTCCCAGACAAGCCGCGCCATCCAAAGTGACCTTCACTCCGCTGTCCTTGAGCAGCCGCACCACCTCGTGGTTGTGGTACCGCGTAGCATACGTCATGGCTGTCTCGCCGTCTCTATCCTTTGCGTTAGGGTGAGCGCCCTGGCCTACAAGAAATTGAACGACCTTGGGGTTATCTGCTTTCGCAGCGAGCATCAGGGCAGATCGGCCATTTCTGTCCTTTGCGTTAAGGTGAGCGCCTTTGGCTACAAGAAATTGGACGACCTTGGGGTGACCTACTTTCGCTGCGAGCATCAGGGCCGTTAGGCCATTTCTGTCCTTTTCATTGACGCCGGCTCCTTTCTGCAAAAGGAGTTCGACTACATCCAGATGACCTTCTGCCGCAGCCGACATCAGTGCGGTATTGCCATTCTGGTCCTTTGCGTTGACGTCAGCGCCTTTGCCTACAAGAAATTGGACGACCTTGGGGTGACCTACCCTCGCAGCGAGCATCAGGGCGGATTTGCCTGATCTATTCTTTCCATTGACGTCAGCTCCCTTGTCAACCAGTGATCTTACGGCCGTGAAATCCTCTCGGGCCATGGCCCTCGTGAGTCGCTCGTCAGAAATATCCGCGTCCTTTGCCACTACCGCCGACGGGACCAGCGCCAAGACCAGCAGGATAGCGAGCCACCAGTTTACGGTTACCGAAAGGTGCCGAGTCTTCTTCGGGACTCTCCGGGTCATCTCAAAACCCTCTGTTGTTATCACGCTGCGACTCTGGGATCGGCCGCTAGAGAAGTCAAGCCCCCTCACCGTTTCCTTCACAACCCGTCTTGGTGTCAAAGTGCAGAGGAAATTTTGAAGGGCCTCACACCGGCTATTTGCCTGCAAGTGGTACATGAATACCTGCCGGTCGTACATCTCTACGAGCTGCCCCTTGCCATTGCCATCCGTCACGGGGGTAATCTTCCCGAGGGCACCGGAACCCAATGAGCCTTCGAGCGGTATGGAGCTTCGTGTGCTCATGCGCGTACCTGAAGCCAGAGTGCATTCCACTCGAGGAAAACCAGGGCAGTTGCCGAGAAATCTCCAACACCAAGACCTGCCTACCATTTTGGGGTCCCCTTTCATCCAGATTCATCGTTTCGGCTTATTCCGCTACATGATCGTATTGTCAACCAGAAACTCCCCTGATGAGTTCGTCACGTCTCCATTCAAGTTACCACACTACCAATCACAGTTTCTTGTTACCATTGCCTTACCGCAAGACTCCCTCCTCAGTGGGGAAGAATTTCAATAGTCAGGTCGGCAGCAGGCCATGGCTCGACATCCTTGATCTCAAATCTCACCAAGCTGTCTGCGATCAATCTTGGCCCCGGGGCTACCGGAAATCCAACTCTAATGTTCTCTGTCCCTCCTACGCCTCTGGTGTCTATGATAAACACCGCTTTGCGGATACTGTTCTTCCAATACCGGCCCGTACCAACAATGTAGTAGGCTGCCTCGTAAGGCCTGTGATTAGGCGAATAATGTCCCTCATAGCTTATGCGAATCGTAGTTCGGGTGTGCCCGGAAAACTCAACATGATGCACCAGCCAGGCCACTCTTAGACCGTTCTGCGAGAGAGTCTCGTGAACGGATGGACGCGAAAGCCCCAGGAAATTCTTCGCACTGGAATATGCATCGAGCGCCCTGCGCACAATACCAGCATTGCTGGCATCCCCTCCGTCTTCCTTGAATTCTATTTTCATGTCGTCAACCCAGGCATTGAACCGAATGAACGGGAGAGGTTCAACTGATAGGGGGCCTACGCTTACATAGCCGGGCTTCGGAAAGCCAACCCATTCCGAGGTCGTTCTTCCTGTGTTGAAGAGATGAAAGACAGCATCGACTGTGTAGCTGTGCTCTCCCAGTCCAATTGTTACTTGTTCTGAGTCCATTCGAATCGTAGGATGAGAATGCGTCGGCGAAACAATCCCTCCCGTTGAGAGACGCAAGAGGAGTGATATATTGCCTGTTGCCGGACAGGGAATGCTGAGGAGTGCCGACAAGGTCAACAGTATAACTACGTGTCGCATATTTTCTTGCTCCTGATGAATGATGCCAGAGGTACTTGTGAGTTATTCGACGGCTCCGCGTGCCTTGAGCAGCGTGACGATCTCCACGTTTTCAATGCTCTTGGCGACTTTCAAGGGGGTCCAATCTTGGATCCCTCTGACATTCACGTCGGCCCCCTTGTCCAAGAGAAGTTTCACCAACTCGATTTGGCGCCAAGCGACAGCGTGCATAAGGGGATTGAGGACCTCGGATCCCTTTACGGACTGGATATTCCAGATATCCTCACGTCGTACCCCATTGATATCCGCCCCCTTTTCGATGAGGAGTCTTATCGCATCCATGTGGGCACCCCCAATGGCATCCATGAATGCTGTTGAGCCATCCCAGCGGTGCGCACCTACGTTGGCACCTTTCTCCAGGAGCAGTTTCATGACGGCGACATGTCCTCTTTGGGCCGCGTTCATCAGGGAGGTCCAGCCGTTCCGGTCCTTGGCATTCACGTCGGCTCCGGTCTCAAGCAGGCGATGCACCTCCTTCTCGTCTCCCAGAATTGCCGCGGTCGGCAACGTGACCTTTGCTCCATGTGCTTTCAGTAAACGCACGATATCCTCTCGCTCCATGACGGCTGCCCACACCAGCGCGCTCGAGCCGTCTATCGCCTCAGCGTTGACATCGGCACCCTTTTCCAGGAGCAGTGTCACTAGGTCTGATCTGCCGGGTAAGGCTGCCCACATAAGCGGTGTCGAACCGTCTTTGAGCTTCGTATTCACGTCGTAGCCTTTGTCCAGAAGGATTCTTGCCTTAGCAATGTCCCCTTGCTTAACGGCCTGAATGAGCTGATTGCCAACATCTGCGTTGTCTTCGGCCACCGCATCAAATGCCGATAGCCCAAACGTCGGAAGCAAGGCCAAAGCGCATCCGAGGACGAGAATACGTCGATTCTTCATGCAAGACTTTCGGTTCATGGTATTCAACACATGGCTCCTTGTCCTTTCGATTCTTGAGTCATCAGCGTGGGTGAATCAAAACCCTTCAGAGTGTTCCCTCAGAAGCTCCTTCCGGTGTGGGGACTTGAACCTTACCTGGCCTCTGCGCCCGCGTCAACAAACTGAGACTTCTTCCCAGCGCGTCGAATAAGGCTCGGGCCTGCAGATGAGAAAGATAGATCTGCCGGTCGCACATTTCCACGACATGGCCCTGACCATTGCCATCCGTCACGGGGGTAATCTTCCCGAGGGCACCGGAACCCAATGAGCCTTCGAGCGGTATGGAGCTAGGTGTGCTCATGCGCCTACCTGAAGCCAGAGTGCATTCCACTCGAGGAGAACCAGGGCAGTTGCCGAGAAATCTCCAACACCAAGACCTGCATCCCCGACGAAAACGGCAGATCAGACGGATTTCATACTATCCTTCTGAACAGGATTAAGGATACTGTGTGCAGCCCTGATGCCATGGCTTGCCCAATTCGGGCAGCTACAACATAAATGCCCCAAAACCAGACGTGACCCCTACGTTTACATAAATGCCCCAAAACCAGACGTGACCCCTATGTCCTATGTCCCCCCTATGTCCCCCGAGTCCCCATTAGCTCTGCGGTACACGGAGAGAAGAGCATGCCTTTACAGGTTTCGTCGGAGTGTGCAATCATTATAGGGCGAATG
>JAZDHD010000378.1:0-4328 GCA_043806215.1 Pseudomonadota bacterium
AAACAGGAGTACCGCTGCCGGAAGGGAGCAGAAATGACGCTGCCAGGCGAGGGGTATTGAATAAGCCGAACCCAGCGCTTCTTTGGCGAAGCGCCCTTTGGCTTCATAGAAGGCGAATTCCCAGATGCCGCGAGCGGCGAAGAGCGCTGCTATAGCCACAAACACCGGGAATGATCCGGAAATCGGCCCCATCCCGATACTCAGGCCGAACCACGGAATCCCGAGCATCACTGCAAGTGCCACGATCAAGGCCAGGTTTATCAAGTGTCGGTCGCGCAAGAACGTACCAAGCGCCATGATGAACACGAGGAGTCCGCCCCAGGCAGCCGGAATCCATGCGTGAGGTCGGATCTCATGGTACAGCGCCGGAAGCAGGACCGCCGCCGCCAGGCAAATCATGGGTGCTGCAAGGTGCTCTTCTCGAAAAGAGCGATATGTGTGCTCTTGGGAACCCCTGAGTCTGAAGTACAGGTAGTGGAGTGCTACGACCACGAGGGCCGTCGATATCAGACTCCCCGGTACGGACTCGGCCGCGTAGTAAGAAATCACCGCCCGGGCGGACATCGCCGCTGCAAGCACGCATGCCTGGGCCTTCAGTTCATGGCTCTCGATGGTCCGACCCACCTCGAACAGGATGATGACGATCACCGCCCAGATGATTGTCGTCAGGGCCCGGGAGATGGGATCGACCTCCACGGTGATCAAGGCAACCAAGAGTGCTGATGCCGCCCAACATAAGGCCTCGCCGCCGTATGCCTCATAACGTTCGCGCCTATCATCAACCCGGGCGCCTCGCTGTTTCCTCGTGACCCAAAAGATCGTGTACAGAATCGCTATGATCGGCACCACGGCAAAGATGCGGTGCGGACCGATCAGTCGGGCAATCTCAAGAGGACCGGTCGCCGGAATAGTGCGAAGGCATGTCCAGAGGACAATGAGTCCCGCCAGGGTTTGCCACTGGGCCAGGAAGTTCAGACTCCGCCGGGTCCTGGAGAGAACGAAAAAGGTGATCAGGGGAAACAGCCAGACCGTACCCACCCAGGCCGGCCACCGGGAGGTCCATACCTCCCATTGAATCAGGACCACCAGGAGAATCCCGGCCGCCCACGAGAGTTGTACCGCTCCGTACGACTCCTTGGGGGAGATCCGATCCGTCTTCTCGATTCGGAAAAACCTTTCATAGACGTAGTACATGCCGACGATGTCAAGAACGAGGGCCACAAGGCGTTCGCTCAACCCACCCCACCATATGTGACCAGGCTCGATGCAGTTAACCAGGGCATATACGAAGGCGACGTCCGCGACCGCCTGCGCTTCCCAACGAAGCGCCTGGTTCTTGATGGCGAGACCGATTTCCAGCAGGACGACGGATGCTGCAATCCATGAGGTAGCTACGAACAGCGGGCTCACCGGAATCAATTCCTGCCTGAGTAAGAGAAGCAGGATGGATGTGGCCGCAGCCGAAAAAGCGACGGATGGGAGAGCACCTGCACCCGGCAGAAGCTCGTATCGCTCCGGCCACGGCAATTCGGCGGCTGAGACTCGGGCAATCCCTCTCAGCCGTATGAACTCATAGAAGAAGCCGGCGACGACAGTGCTCAACGATAACGCCTGAAGCTGAGGCACGTGGAACCAATCCGGGCGCGCAAGCAGGCCATAAACGGTCCACCCGAGGGCCAATGCCGTTACCGAGTACCCGAGGCCGCGGAAGACGGGATTCCGTATGGCCAATCCCACCTCCACAAGGAGTATGCCCAAAACCGTCCAGGCGAGTGAGAGCCAAACAGGCGCAACAGGAGCGAACTCACGGTACAAGAGCGTTGACGACACCGCCGAAGCCGCCGCAGCGATAATGGAGGAAATCTTTCCTACGTCTCCCAGTGCGTCTTCCCAGAGCCCCTTTTTCTGGAGTCGCACAAAACCTGCATATGCGGACACGATCACGACGGCCTCGCATAGGATTCGGTACAGCATGCCGTGATGGAAGTACAGGCTCGTTTCCGCTTGAAGCGGGTACAGGGCTCCGCCGGCGGCAAGGAACGAGAAGAACATCCCTTGAATACCGAAGTGGTGGTTCCGACGCCGGATTCCGATCTCTATGAGTACCAACCCCAGAATGGCAGTCATCACGGATCCGGCCAAAACATCCTTTGGGAACCAGTTCTTGACCACAAGGAGCAACCAGAGGGCGGAGGCCGCGTATGAAAACAGCCATGAATAGGCGTCCCGCTCCTTTATCCGGGTTCCCATCGGGCTCCGGACAAGGGAGTTCACGTAAAGGAGGAGAGCCGCGGTAACGAACAGGAGGGTACGTTTGTGCAAACCGACACCGGCGAACGATAGCTGCTCGGTGCTTTGATAGTCTATTCCAAGGAGCCACATTCCCGCCAACACAAAAGTGGCAATACCCAGCCGTCGAAAGTCTATTTCATCCCGGAGCAGGCCTGCAACGTAAAGGGCTTGTGCTTGAACGAGCCAGCCCATCGCGACCCAGCCGGTGGCCCGCAGTTTGAGGTGGAGAGTAGCTGTGGAACAAATGACGGCTATCACCAAGAGGAGACGGAAAAGACCCGGCCATGCCCAAGCATTCGCGAGGTAAGCCAGGATCGTATAGGCCGCCAACAATGAGCCGGTGAAATACCAAGCCAGTTCGGGGTGGCCCGTACCGACGTGGTATCGAAACGTAAGCACGAAGAGAACGAAATTGAGCCCTGTCAAGGTCAGGCTGACGGCCTCATCCTCCTTCCCGCGTGGTCGGCTCAGGCAGGCCGCGACCGTAAAGGTGAGCCAGTAGAGAAGAATCATGAACAGACCTGCCCGGAATTCCATCCCATGCCCCATGGGAGCCCGGAAAGTGGAAATCAGAGGGGTCACCCACAGGAGATGAGTTCCATAACACGCAATGAGGCAGAACAGGGCGAGACGGTACCAGTGCATCGTGAAGAGCATTACCAGCATCGACACGGCGAGCACCGCAGTCGCGACAAGGCTGAAGAAGGTCTGGTCGGCAAGATGGATGGAGAGAGCGATGGTCACGAACGCTATGAAATACGTCAGGATGGTCAGAGACTGGGATTTGTACTTGAAGGAGTGAACGATCATTCCGGCGGCGATGGCAGCCAAGAGGAACATATCGGTTGACGGCGTTTGGATGAGACGTGCTTCCGGCAGGTAATGTATCATGAACGTGGTAATGTACAGAGCGGCCCACCCACCCGCGATCATGATCTTGGCCCATGCCGCGTACTTTTCCAGTCTTTCGAAAACCATCCCCGCCGCCGCCATCCCCAGAGAAGCCGCGTACACAAGGAAAACCTTGCCAAACACACCGAGCCGGCTGAACCCTATGCCGAGGAGGTAGCCCAATCCCAGCACCACGATCAGCACGCCTGCACGCGTTCCCCACACGGCGGCCTTTGATTCTATTTCAGCCCAATCCCATTCTTTAACGGGCAGTGGCGAAGTCGCCTCCGGTGAATCAGGTTTCCCGGAGGGGGGACCCGAACTCAATTTCTCGGCAGGAGGCGATGCTCTGAGTTGCAGAGTTTCGCCGCTCTGCTCCGATCTCGAGAGGATCTCCGCTTCTCGCGTGGGGCGGAGTCCCGTAAAAGGCGCCGAATCGGACGGGATCGCCTCAAGGGCCTGTTCCAAAGGTTCCGGATCGGATACGTTTCGTGCATGTTGGGACTCCGGATACCGCACAATGTCCTCAGAGCCTGAGGCCGGGCGACAGATAAGGCAAGGTGCTTCCGAACCGACACCCAGTACGTGAGCGGTGTCCGTCGGCGGCCCCTGTTCGCCGGTCGAAGCCGTCCTCTCAACTGATGGTGCGGCTGCGGGGAAGGGGCCGATCTCCGAGGCAACAGCGTCCGGGTGGTCGAATCGGCCCACCGCGCCTTGGATCACCGGGGATGCTTCAGGCCCTTCAACACCAGGCATTGCCTCAGTCTGTGCATCGGGTCGGGCAGCCCCTGCTTCCTCCTTGGGCTCCAGCTCTGCTTCAGCCAAGCGGGCCTGTAGCTCCGGACGATCATCACCCACACGGGAGACCTCGATCCCCTCAAAGGTCTCCGTCCGATTGCCCAAGCTCTTTAGCTCGGAGCGAAGCTCCTCCAGCTCCTGGAGTAACACCCTCAGGACCAGTTTGACATTGAACCCCTGATCCAACAGGCCAATGACTTCTTCGTGAAATTCTTGAGGGGTGAGCCGGTGTTTTGCCATAAGCGAGGAAGTGCCCAGGCCGGCGCGTATGTCAGCCAAGAGATCTTTCGCTCCGACCCTTGACTTTCGCATGCTCGTCATGTCGAGTTCCCCTTCGTTGCTCCGAA
>JAZDHD010000379.1:0-26349 GCA_043806215.1 Pseudomonadota bacterium
TGAATCCGCATCGTGCTACGATTTGTCTCCGTGCCGAAGTTTTGAGACAGTTTCCCTGTGCCTACCCATGGGCACCCCCAGGGGGGTGCCCGTACAAACACGCCCGGCAGCGCCGGGACGCTACCGCGCACTTGCGGCAGGGACGTCCGCCCTTGAAGATGACGGGCATCCCGCGTTCCGCGCGGGATGCCCGGATGTTCTTCTTGCCGGGCACCCAACATGGCTGCGAGAGGAAAATATGTGTGACCGAACTCATGAAATGCCGCGCTTAGCGGTTATTCGCTCCTGCCTGGGACCGATATACTATAACTCAAATGCGGTCACTCCAAAAAGCAAGAGGCAACCTTGCAGGGTTGCCCCTTCACACAATCCACGAGCACGGGTCCAACTCAGCCTTTCCGTCTTCTCGCAGTCTCTCCGACTCTCACGGGTCAGGCCACGTCGATTCCGGCGAGCAGCTTCTTCGACTTCACGCGGTGTACGTCAAGGCCCACATCCTTGGCGGAAAAACCGAGAGCAAGCCCCACCAGCTGAGTCAGATAGAACGTCGGGATCTTTTTCTTATCCTTGGTCTTGCGGGCCAGAACGATCTGCCCCATGTCGAACTGTTCGAAACATGAAGGGCAGACCACGGACAAGGCCTCGATGTTCCGTTCATGAATGTATTCCAGCTTCTGTCGAGTGATGGCATAACCCGCATCCTGATCTATATTCGCACCCAAAGGGGAACCGCAACACAAGAATTTCCTGGAATACTCGGTAGGCTCCACTCCAATGATCGAGAGCAAGTGGTCCATCTTCACCGGTACGTACGACTCGGCCTCGGAAAGCTCTCCGGGATACATGACCTTGGGAGGACGAAAATAGTGGCATCCGTAATGGCACCCCACCCGCAGAGGAATATCCCTGACTTTCTCATGCAGCAGCTTTTCGACAAGCGTGTCCTGGTAGAGGACGTCCAGAATGTGTGTGACCTCGATGGTTCCCCGAAAACGATGGTTGTGGCCCTCGAGAATCTTGTTCACCCTGCGGCGCTTCGAGTCACTGTTCCTGAGAATATGATTGGCCTCCTTCAGGGTGTTCACACAGCCGGAACAGAGGGTCAACAAGTCCAGACCCTGTTCTTCCGCCAGGCACAAATTCCTGGCCGCCAGTGCCAACCAGGAATCATAGTGGACCAGTTTCATGCTGGTCGGAGGGGGACAACAGGAAAAGGGCAGATCCACCAGCTCGATGTTCAGCCGCTCACACACCAGCCGTGTCGCCGCTTCAAAACCCGGATACTTGATGGGGATGGCACATCCCAGATACATGGCATACTTCATGATAACCTTTTCGCCGCTTCAGATCTCTCTATGGCACCGTCAGATTTCGATGACCTCGCCCAGTCCCGCCTTCTGAAGAATGTCCCGCACTTCGTCGACCGGAGCCGACGGGAGGGGGGCTAGTCCGTGATGCGACCGCATTTCATCCAGTTGGTGGACAATCATTGATCTGCCGGTTTTTGCCAGCAACTCTATCGCCATACCGAGCCGGAGAGGAATGTTTCCTCTGCGGGCCGCGGAGTTGCGTAGTGCCACGAGCAGATCGCAAATGGGAATCTCCTGAGGACAACGGTCCTCGCACACGTTGCAGGTACAACAGAGCCAGAGTTTTTCATCTTCCACCACCCTGTCGTGGCCTTGGTTAAGGCACCTCAGAATGGTTTCGCGAGGCCCGAATGCCGGCGCCACTTCCATCGCCGGGCATGACCCCGTGCACCGTGCGCACTGGTAGCACTCGAAGAGCTGTTCCCGCTGAAAAAACTTCCAAATCTTAATCGTCATGATGATTCGCTCTTCCTGATTGGACTCTTGGCGAGCTTTTCCGCGTCTTCTTGAATCTGCTCGGGGGTCAACGTGGAAAGACCTCGTTCCATCTCTTGGATAACCCGGGCGAATTGGGCGCCTTCCGCAGCAGAGACCCAGGCCAGGCGCAGCCGATCCTTGTTGATTCCAAGTTTCTCCATCCGTTTCCAGAACTTTTCCACGCGACGGGCCGTGTTCTGATTGGCGTTGTTGTAATGGCAGTCGGCCGGGTGACAGCCCGAGACGAGGACGGCGCCGGCTTCTTTGCGAAATGCCCGTTCAATCATCTCAGGAGCGACACGGGCGGAACACATGGTGCGGATGATGCGCACATTGTGCGGATACTGAATGCGGGACACTCCGGCAAAATCCGCCCCAGCGTAGGAGCACCAGTTGCACGCAAATGCGATGATTTTGCCGTGTGGATTATTCTCCAAAGCTTTGTCTATCTGGACCATGATCTGCCCTTCGGTGAAATGGGTTTGATCTATGGCTCCAAAGCGGCATTCGGGCACACATGCCCCGCATCCCTGGCAGGCAGCCTCAACCACTTGATAGTATCCGAGTTCTTTCCCGCCCTGAATTGCATGATAGGGACAAACTTTCGCGCAAAGACCGCACGCCGTGCACTTGTCCGGATCGATGCGGGCGGTGATTGCCGGGACCTTAACCTCTCCCTTGTTCATGAGGATGTTGGCCCGGGACGCTGCGGCAGAGGCTTGAGTAACCGAGTCCTTGATGTCCTTGGCTCCCTCCGCGGCGCCTGCGAGAAAGACCCCTCCCGTGGTGGTGTCCACCGGCCTCAGCTTGGGGTGAGCCTCCATGTAGAATCCGTCCGTATCGGTGGAGAGATTGAACAACCGCTGCAGTACTTCGGCGTCCTTGCGGGGTCTGATGCCGACCGAAAGAATAACCATGTCCATGTGATACCGATAATGCTTGCCCAGCAGCGTGTTTTCCCCCAGCAACGTGAGATCGTCCGTTTCTATGTCCTCGATAATTTCGCCCGGAATACCTCGGATGAAGGTTACACCCTCCCCGCGGGCCCTCCGGAACAGGTCCTCGAATCCTTTGCCGAAGGCCCGGATGTCGATATAGAAGACGAAGATTTCCGTATCGGGCCAATGCTCCTTTATCAGCAGCGAATCCTTGATGGTATTCATGCAGCAGACATTGCTGCAGTAGGGACTGCTGCGCTTACTCCGGGAGCCGATGCACTGGAGAAAGGCAACCTTGTGGGGCCTCTTGCGGTCCGACGGCCGGATGAGCTCTCCGGATGACGGGCCGCCGGCATTGATCAACCGTTCGAATTCCAGTGTTGTGATGACATTGGGGAACTTTCCGTAGCCAAGTTCCGTGAGCGACGTGGGGTCGTAGACGTCCACGCCGGTCGCCACCACAACGGTGCCGGCCTCGATTTCAATCCACTCGTCTCTGTCGGCGAAATTGATGCACTTGTGGGCGCACGCCTGAAAACAGCGATCACAGGCCACGATGCCCGCGCTGTTCAGGCACAGGTCCATGTCGACCAAATATGTCGACGGTACTGCCTGGGCAAAGGGGAGATAAATGGCGCGACGTATGGAAAGGCCGGCATTGAACTCGTCGGGAGCCAATTGCGGGCACGCCACGATACAGTCTCCGCAGGCCGTGCACTCGTTGGCGACATAACGGGCCTTCTTGAGAATTCTCAATTTGAAATTGCCTATGTGGCCGGTAACTTCTTTTATTTCCGACAAGGTGAGAAGGGTAATGTTGGGGTGGCGGCCCACCTCGCTCATCTTGGGCGCGAGGATACATATCGAACAGTCCATGGTGGGAAAGGTCTTGTCGATTTGGGCCATTCGTCCGCCAATGCTTCCGCTCTTCTCGATGAGGTAGACATCGTAGCCCGCATCGGCCATATCCAAAGCAGCCTGGATACCCGCGACTCCCCCTCCGATAACCACCGTCCTCCGACTTACCGGAACGGTCGCCTCAAACTGCGGGGTGAGCCGGGCAGCCCTCGCAACGGCCATTGCCACAAGATCCTTGGCTTTTTCCGTGGCGGCATCCTTTTCGTGCAGGTGAACCCACGAACAGTGCTCGCGGATATTGGCCATCTCCAGCAGATAGGGATTGAGGCCGGCACTCTCACATGCCGCGCGGAACGTCGGTTCATGGAGTCGGGGGGTGCATGACGCCACGACGACCCGGTTGAGTCCATGTTCCCTGATGTCCGACTTAATCTGCTCCTGGCCCGGTTCCGAACACGTGTAGAGAGAATCTGAGGACAGTGCGACACCCGGAAGGGTTGATGCATATTCGGCCACTTCTTCGCAGCGTACCGTACCGCCGATATTCTTTCCGCAATGGCAAACGTACACGCCGATGCGTAAGTCATTCGACGGGACCCGACCAACCGATGGTTCCTCTTTCTTTTTCAATTGGAATGCTTCCTCCAGGTTGTCTACTGCCTGCTTGTGTTTGACCTCGTTCCCATGCTCCTGCCTGGGAACGCCTTCCGGGAGGCTCCGCCTCCCACCAAGACCGGGCAGAGCCCGGAAGACACGCATTCCCAGGCAGGAGCCTGGGAACGAGAGGAATAGGCCCTGTGCCTGCCCGGGGCACCCACAGGGGGGTGCCCCTACACAGCCGGCACGTCCGCGGTAGCGTCCCGGCCTCTCTGCCGGGCGCGAGATCACGAATACCGGGCACGGAGGCCCGGGCTACGGAAGACTACGGAAGCACACCCATCTTCGTGGGACTCCCGCGTTCTGCGCGGGATGCCCGTCATCTTCCGGGGCGGGCGCCCGGGCCGCCCTCTTCAGTGGGACCGGCATCCTGCCGGTCGTCTCCCCGGCGAAGGCCGGGGTCCAGAGAAAGAGGGCTGGGTCCCGGCCTGCGCCGGGAAGACGGATGGGCATCCGTGCCGGTTCCGCCGAGAGTCCGTCGATTCCTCGGACCCTTCTATTATGAAGCGGCACGTTCCTTGAGTTCCGCACCGTACTGATAGCCCCTGTCGAATGCCGCCATATTAAGGTCCTCGGTCCCAGGGGGAATGGAATCCAAGACCGATTTCCTGAGTGAATCGTACCCGGTTATTCCCCCGAGGGCTGCTACGGCACCCAGCATAACAATGTTGGCGATGATTCTCCGGCCCATTTCTTCAGCGATTCGAGTTGACGGAACCCTGAAAACGGTTACCCCGCCGGGTTCATTGTCGAGGGCGACCAAATCCTCATCCAGGATCAGTATACCGCCCGGCCTGATGAAACCGCCGTATGTTCCCCACGCTCCCTGACTCATGACCACCAGCACATCGGGCAGGCCGACCTTAGGGTAGTATATGGGGGCATCCGACACGACCACGTCGGCACTGCACGATCCACCCCTGGCCTCCGGTCCGTAACTCTGGGTGAATACGGCATTCTTCTTCTCGAATAGAGATGCCGCTTTACCCAGGATATGACCTGAGAGTATGATTCCCTGGCCTCCGAATCCGGCAAGCCTGACCTCGATCTTTTCGGTCATGCGCTCTTGACCTTCTCTTTCTGTTTGCTCTTGGCCTGAACAACGGCGACTATGCGGGAATTATAGTTCTCGAGGAAATCCGGGCGCTCGACATCCACGAACGTGCCGACAACGATCTTTCCCCTCAGTTCGATGCCCACGTCTTCCGGGCTTGCACCGTTGCGGATTTCGCAGTTTTCTCTGTAAAATTTCATCTCATCCAGACCGGCGCCCAGTTTGTTCGGTCTGCCGTACCCGGTCGGGCATGGAGCAATTGCCTCGACAAACGTGAATCCGGTCTTGTCGAATGTCTCTGAAATGGAATGCACCATCTGCCTTGGATGAAATGCGGTCCATCGTGCCACATACACGGCGCCGGCGGCATGGGCAAGGTGAGGGAGGTTGAAGCCTTCCTCGGCGTTGCCCATGGGAGTGGTAGAAGTCTTTGCTCCCAACGGCGTGGTGGGAGCTGCCTGGCCTCCGGTCATCCCGTAGTTGAAATTGTTGACGCAAATCACCTTGAGGTTCATGTTGCGGCGTGCCGCGTGGATAATATGATTCCCGCCGATGGCGAAAAGGTCGCCGTCACCCGAGAAGACCGTGACGTGCAAATCGGGTTTTGCCAGGGCCAGCCCCGTTGCAAAGGGAATCGCGCGGCCGTGGGTGGTGTGGTATGTGTCCATGTTCAAGTATCCTGCCACACGGCCCGTGCAACCGATTCCCGACACCACGGCGCATTGGTCCGGGGAGATGTTCTTTCTCCTCATCGCCTCGATGAACGTCGTCAACACTACTCCCAGGCCGCATCCGGGACACCAAATGTGAGGGATTCTGCCGGGTTTCAGGTACACGTCATGGGGATGAAGACCATGATCCTGCTTGATCGCTCTATCTGCGGCTTCCTTGTCGAAGGGCTGAAGTTCTCTCAGATGTACTTTCATGAATGCTCCGGGAATTACTCGTGTAGGGAGCAATCCGGGGAGACGATTCCGAGTTTTGCGAGGTCGCATGGCTCCGTTCGCAAAATCGGATCATGTCCCCGATTGCCGGCGGCCCCTGGAAACCGTCTCAAGACCTAGGGCACATCAAAGATCACGGCACGATTGTACGGCATTATCGTATCAAATCCCCCGTGCCCCCCTTTGCCAAAGGGGGGTAAGAGGCGATTCCTCCCTTAGAAAAAGGGGGGTTAGGGGGGATTTTCTGCAACATGTCAACCAGTAGAGCCACGATTTTGAATCCGTACTGGATTTTGAGACAGTCTCCCCGTGCCTGCCCTGGGCGGCCACAGGGGGCCGCCCCTACCGCGCCCGGCATCCCGCGCAGAACGCGGGACGGGACGCTACCGCGCGTACTGAAAGTCTCCGTTCGGGAATGCCTTTCATGGTCATTTTTGAACCGCTAATCACGGCGGTTTACAGGTATTCGCCCGCCACGCTTTCGATTTCCGAAGGCGTGTGGATCGAGCCGCCCATCAAAGCCATGAGAACAACCTCCGCGTTGCCCTGAACGATCCGTTCGACCTCGTATGCCGCCTGCCCGTAGTTTATCTCGGGCACCACGAAGGCCTTTGCCTTTGTGGACAATTTCCGGATAATATTCGACGGGAACGGCCACACGGTAATAAGGCGGAGCAGACCGGCCCTATGACCTCGTTCCCTCAAGTTCTCCACGGCCTGGCGGGCGACTCGGGCCGTGCAGCCGTACGCTACCACGACCACCTCGGCATCCTCCAGGGCGATGGATTCGACCTGAATAATCTTTTCTGCGTTCTTCCGGATCTTGTCGACGATGTGACGGATATTCCGCTCCTGCACCACGTCCGTTATGACCGGATATCCTCTCTCATCGTGCGTCAGGCCCGTCACATGGACGTTGTAGCCCTGACCGGCTATGGCCATGGGGGCGGGCAAGGGGCCGGTCGAGTCAAAAGGCAGGTATTCCGTTGCCGGCACGGTCGGATAGGGTCTGTTCACCACCGTAAGGTCTTTTCTGGAGGGAATCACGACCTTTTCGGTCATGTGTCCCACCACTTCATCCGCCATGAGGAAAACGGGTTGGCGATAGATTTCGGACAGATTGAACGCCTGAACGGTCATGTCGAAACACTCTTGAGGTGAAGACGGTGCCAGGGCTATGCACCCGTAATCACCGTGCGAACCCCAGCGGGCCTGCATGATGTCGGCTTGTCCCACCAGCGTGGGCAATCCCGTGGACGGGCCTCCCCGTTGGATATTTACGACCACGCACGGAGTTTCGGTCATCATCCCGAGGCCGATGTTCTCCATCATCAGGGAGAATCCGGGCCCCGAGGTTGAAGTCATGGACTTCACTCCTCCCCAGGAAGCGCCAAGTATGGCGGCCATAGAGGCTATTTCGTCTTCCATCTGGATGTAGACGCCCCCGACCTCCGGGAGTCTCCTCGCCATACGCTCGGCCACTTCCGTGGCGGGAGTAATGGGATATCCGGCAAAGAAACGGCAACCTGCCGCCAGGCCCCCTTCGGCGCAGGCCGCGTCGCCGTGTATGAAGTGTTCTCCGGTAAGAATGTCCTTATTCGCCATGAAACGATCCTACGGATTCGGGGCCTTGACCAGGCCCGTGCTGGAGCTGATTCCGCCCTTGAACGTCGGTTTCGTGCGCATGTCCGTCCGTATCGGTGTTGACGGTATTCAAGCTTCCGGAAGATGGAGTGAACCAGACCGACCGTCCCACAGACTTAACGCCGCAGATATCTCTTGTCTTTTCGGGAGAAACGGGTGGTGACCCTCTGAATATCTTCCTCGGTGATCTTCTTGGGCTCCTTGAGACGTGTGAAGATAGCGAATTCAGGGCAGATTAACGTGCACAGACCGCACTCGACACAATCCTCGGCATGGAACACCAATTCCGGGGGATGATATCCCTTGGCGTTGAAGCGCTTGCTCACCTTCAGACATCCGTTGGGGCAAAATTCTATGCAGAAGCCGCAGCCCTTGCATCGACTCTCGATGATGCGGACCTCGCCTTGGGGAATCGAATGGGCCTCGGCATCCAACGGCAGTCGCCAGAATTTCATGTGGCCGGATCTCCCGAGTAGAATGATAGTAAACTTATCAACTATAAACCTTTTGCTCCAGGAGTCAATGGCCGCGAGACAAGGATTTGGGGAGAATGCTCGATTCGCCGCGGGGCCTATCGGTCCACTCTGTGAGCGCGTCTATCGCCTCATGCTTCGCCTGTGACCACTGGTCTGACCGAAAACCGAAAGTCTCGTTCATGATTCCTCCCTTTCTGAATCTGGGAGCTTAGACGCGTCGCGCGGGCTTTCCACGTGAGGGTTACCCGACGCTACCGGAGAAAGAACACCCCCACTTCGTCCACCCCTCCAAATTTGTTGTGATTTAGGTCACCACCGCAAAACATAAAAGCGGAACCTACTTCGTGAAATCGCAGCTATGTTTCCGATGCCCCTATGTCGTCACCGAGGCAACCTCAGAGGTATCCACCGGCACAAAACGAACTTCAACCCTACGGTGAAGGACTGTGGCTATCTTGGAAGCCATGGAAAGAAAATCACCCTCGTAGTCAGCCTCTTCGATGTCCTCTATGATCGACGCCGACACCCCTATGAGGTCGGCTAACTGCTCGTGGGTCAGACCCGCTTGACAACGCAGATCATAGATGTCACGGGCGATCGCCGACTTAGTCAGTTCTTCGTGAAAAGAAGCGACCCGAGCAGGATCATCTTTGATATACCGACTGTAAATCAATTCAAACGCGTCGGTGCTGATCTTTTTCTCTTCCATCTTATCGCTCCCATTGGACGGTGTGGGATTCCGGGTCTGCTTCAAATCTTTTTCGTAGCGTCATAGCCCTGTCGATCTCACTCGGAGGAACCCGTCGTTCTTTGATCAGTCCATGGGTGAGAACTACCGCCTGGTTTCTGGAGAAGAAGTAGAGCATCCGGTAGTTGGCATGTAGGTATCTCACACGAAGTTCATAGATCCCGTCTCTGAGATAATCGGCTTCGGGACGTCGGAGTTCATGACCCAACTCCATCAGCCTGTTGACCCGAGCCGCACATTTGTCCTGGACCTTGATGGGAAGTTGATCGAGCCAGTCGAGGACGGGGACGATTTCATCATCCTCTTTGTACAATACGACCTGTACCGGCGGCAATAGTTCATCCTCCACGTCTGTTATGAATGATTCCGAAGGAAGGGTCAAGGTTTGAAGAGTGGGTGGCGCTGACGAAAGCCGAAACTCTTATAGAGGCACTGATGCAGCGAACAGTACCAAGTTAAGTGGTCCAAGGGTGGGTGCGGTAGAGGTTTTCATTCCGGGAAAAGAAGGGATGGCAACCTTGGGGATGACCATTTTGCCCAAGAGGCTCTTCGGAGAGCGGGCGAGAAGAACAAACGACGGGTCTCCATAAAGGTGATAATCACTCATGTGTGCAAACGGTACGGGCTTGTGCCCGAGGTTCCCGCAGACCGCGGCAACAAGCGGAACTGCTCCGAAGCTCGGGCAATTACAGCCCTTCCGGTTTGGGGTGAAGATCACCCGTCCCTGAGAAAACAAGAGAAGACCGAGCGTAAATACCCATATATCAAGCCTGCCTCCCCGCCGCTACAAGATGCTCGCTTGAACAAGAAAGCCAACCACAAAGGCAGCAAGCCACATAAGGGATTTCGGAGGCCTTTTGCACGGTTTTGTCGATTGGCTTAGGCCAAGGTGTGTCCGGGGGAGGCGATACGGCTTCCGACGTTGACCAGGATGCCCATGTGGCGTAATCTCGATCGCGGATCAAAGACAGACGCGTAGGATACGGATGCCGGAGGTGTGACCTCTTAGAGTCTTAATCGACACTAATCGTTCCAATTCGGAGGACGACCTCGGAATACTGGTCGATCACATCTTGGCAACCAAAGACAAGCATGTGGAGACGGGAGGCGTAGGTCCATGTACAAAGGGATCGAGAATCTGCCGACTGGAAATGAACTGTCATCGGCTGAGCTGCGGGCACTTGTAGAGGTTTGGAAAGAACGCTATGACTCGCTCAAAGGGACTGAAACCTACCAGGGTTTTGTAATGCGCCTGCAAAGGGAGTGGGCGATTGAGACTGGTATCATTGAACGACTGTACACCTGGGATAGAGGCGTAACGGAGATTCTCCTCGAGCAGGGCATAGACGCAACGCTGATTGCACATAAAGGCGGATTAAAGCGCGAGGATGCGGAACATGCAAAACGTCTCATTGACGATCACCTCGGCATTGTCAAGGGGATTTTTCCCTTCGTTACTGGAGACCAAGAACTTTCAGAGCATTTCATAAGGCAGCTTCAGGCGGAGTTTATCGCAAACCAAGGATCCATACCGGCGATGACCCCAGAGGGGAAGATGCTCCAAGTGGAGATTTTGAGGGGGCAATACAAAAAACTTCCGAATAACCCACGTAGACCTAATGGACAAATGCACCTGTACTGTCCACCGGAGCTGGTCCAGGACGAAATGGAAAGACTGTTGCGATGGTATCGCGAACTGGAGGCCACGACGTCGCCGGAGGTCCTTGCGGCTTGGCTGCACCACCGCTTTACCCACATCCATCCATTTCAAGACGGCAACGGGAGGGTCGCACGAACGTTGGCATCTCTTGTGTTCCTGAAGAACGCATTGTTTCCGCTGATAATTCGTGACAAAGACAGGCAGCGATACATAGGCGCGCTTGAACAGGCGGACAGGGGCGATCTCGCACCGCTGGTAATGCTGTTTGCCGACCGACTACGGGACGCCATTCTCGCAGCGCTGAGTCTTCAACGGCAAGCGAAACAGGCCAGGCACCCCGACCGGATAATTATGGCCACGATCGAAGTGCTCAAAGATCGCTCCGTTGCCCAAGTGGACAAGATAGGGAGAGTTTACGAAACGGCAGATCACTTGCAAAAGGTAGCATTGGAGCGGCTGGAGGAACTCGGAACTCTCTTGAATGAACAGTTGGCTTCCGTCACTCCCATTGGCGAGGAGAAATACCAAACGAGGGTGGCGTACGCAGGAAGCAAAGCGCAAGACAGCCACTTTTTTTGGGGTCGGATAGTGGAAGTAGCCAAGCTGCTGGATTACTTCGCGAACTTAGATCTATACCGCTCGTGGACTCGGATATCCATCGTCACCGAGAAAAGATTCGAGCTAGTGATCAGCTTCCACGGGTTTGGCCCAGGCGAAACAGGGGTTATGGCAGTCTCCGCGTTTACCGCGCAACGGGTTTCGCGGGAAGACGGCGGTACGGAAGCCATCGATACCAAGCCGGCATCATTTGAGTTGTTTCAATTCAACTATGCGGAGTCCCGAGAGAGTGTGGAGAGTCGCTTTCGAGATTGGTTGGAGCAAGCGATCATCATCGGTCTTGAGGAATGGCGCAGGCAGCTTGGCGTCTGACGGCAGGCCCAGGTTGAATGCGAGGCATACGCGACGAGAAGAGTGCTCTGTCGCCCAATAATCGTCCACTTTTGCCCCATCCGCAGCCGTTCTTGCAAGGAGAGAATAGCGGGGTCTCTGATTGTGCCATAATCCATGACGACTCCGTGCAGTCGCTCCACTATGAGTCTGAAATAACGGCATTTCCTGGCGTCCTTGAGTCCTGGTGGTCAATCCTCTTCTTTCCTCCATCCCGCAGGACCGTATCGGCTTGACCTCAATACCCACTGATGCCGGGATTCACACCCGAGGAGGTGCCCATGGGATCTTTGGACGGATTGCGAATCGTCGAACTTAACCGGCTGCTGCCGGCCGCATTTTGCACTGCGCTCCTGGCCGATCACGGTGCGGACGTTGTCGTCGTGGAAGCACCGCACTTCCGGGATAATGCCGTGGTGGGAGAAGTCCCCATGGTGCGGCGCAACAAGCGGCACATCGCTTTGGATCTGAAGAGAGAGGCCGGAAAGAAGGCCTTTTTCGCTTTGATGCGGAATTCGGATGTTCTGGTGGAGGGATTCAGGCCCGGCGCCGCCGAGCGCCTCGGCGTCGGTTACGAGACTCTTCGCCATGTCAACCCTGGATTGATCTACTGCTCGATGACGGGCTACGGTCAAAGCGGTCCCTTGGCGGATCGCGCGGGACATGACCTGAACTTCATGGCCGCCTCCGGGATGCTCGACCTGATGAGAGCGCAAGACGGTTCTCCCATAGTACCCAAGTTCCAGATGTCCCACCTTTCCGGAAGCCTGTACGCCGCTCTGGGGATAATGCTGGCTCTGTCGGCACGGGATAAGACGGGAAGAGGCCAGCACATCGACGTTTCCATGACCGACGCGCTCGTCTCGCTGTTGGCAATGCCCCTTTCATTCATCTTCACCGAAACGCCGTTTGCCGGCAGGGTGGACAACGATTCGCCCGAATGCTTCCCGTGTTACCGAGTATACGAGACAAAGGACGGACGGCATTTGTCGGTGGGTCCGCTGGAAGCCCACTTGTGGAACAACCTTTGTCTCAAGCTCGGTTGCCCGCAATACTCGTCGATCCAATACGACCAGGCTGCACGAGGGGAAATGGAACAATACCTCGAAAGCCTGTTTCTCACTAAGAGTCTCAACGAATGGACGGAGATCCTCAACGAGAGTGACGACTGCACCGCACCGGTCGTCAGAGTGCGTGACTTGCCCCACGATGCTCATTTCAACGCCCGGCACATGATTCATACGAATCCGGAGGGCATCCCTGAACCCGGCATCACTCCGGTGCTCTCGGAGACGCCGGGTTCGTTTCGCCGCCCGGCCTACAGGTTCGGCGAACACACCGCCGAGGTTCTGGGCGAGCTTGGCTATTCCTCGGAAGAAATTGACGCACTTCAGGTTGAGGGAGTAATCCGGCAGGCCGGGGAACCAGGGTAACGGAAGGGTTTACTCCGCTTGCAGTTTTTCGCCGCAACGCGGGCAGAACTTTATCTCTTCCCGGAAGGTCAAACTGTCCCACTGCCCGTCGTACCAGAGTATCAATTCGGGACACTTGTTCGGACACGGCACGACGCGTAGTATGGGATAGCCGCATGTATGCGGGCTGGGGGTCACGGTTCGTTCTCCTTGAGACAAGCCTCGGTCATTATTCATTCAGACCCCGGATCAGGACCAACGGTTCCGGCTGGATTGCATTGAGTTGAAATCAGTGTAGAATGCGGCCACGTGTCTTGATCGAACAACCAACAAGGAGAGCGGACCTTATCCCATGAAAAGCTCCCCGCGGCGTATGATAGGATTTGACGAGGCTTTGAGTCTGGCCCTGAACAACGTCTCTCCCCTTCCGGCAGAACAGGTGTCCACCCGGGAGGCTCTCGGCCGAACGGCCTCAAAGGAAGTGCGCGCGGTCGTGGACTCACCGTCGGTGGACGCGTCCATAAAAGACGGATTCGCAGTGATTTCTGCGGATGTGGTCCATGCAACCCCTTCCAGGCCGGTAAGACTGGAGATCGTCGGCAGCGTGGGCGCCGGCCGGGATACGGAGATCCAGCTCGTGCCGGGGTCCGCCGTACGCATTTTAAGCGGGGCCCGGTTGCCGGAAGGCGCCACCGCGGTTCTTGCAGATGAGTTTGCCGAAGCGATCGGCACCATAGTACACGCGTTTGCAGATGCGCACGAGGGACGGAACGTACTGCGCGTCGGGACGGACGTAGCCGCGGGGGAAATCCTGGTAATGCCCGGACAGGAATTCACCCCAGGGAGGATCGGTTCGCTGACGGCAGGAGGCGTCACTACGGTGGAGGCCGTTCGTCGGCCGCTTGCAGGCTTGATTGCAACGGGCGACGAGGTGCTGCTGCCGGGACGGCGGATCGAAAAGGGAAAACTGTACGCAAGCAATGTTGCATTGCAGGACGCGTGGCTCCGCTCCAAGGGGATCCAATGCGAGGTGGGGGCTTGCCGGGATTCCTCCGACGACACCGCCCGCACAATCTGTGCCATGATCGAGACGGTTGACGTCCTCATCACGTCCGGCGGTGCGTGGAAAGGGGACCATGACCTCGTCGTCAAGGTGTTGGCCGACCTCGGGTCGGACATCATCTTCCACCGGGTGCGCATGGGACCGGGAAAAGCAGTCGGAATGGCCATACTTGAAGGAAAGCCCGTCTTCTGTCTTCCCGGCGGACCACCCTCCAATGAGATGGCCTTTCTCATGATCGTCCTCCCCGCGGTTTTGCGCATGGCCGGTCACGCCACGCGGGCCTTTCCGGAACTCTTCGGGCGACTCAGTGAGGAAGTCACGGGACAAGACGACTGGACACAGTTTGTCCACTGCGATGTGTTAAGACACGATGGCGAACTGTGGCTCATGCCGTTGAACATGAACCGTCGCATCGCCGCTATGAGTCGCACCCGGGGAATCGTCAAGATACCCGAGGGCGTGGAGCGGATCGAGGCACATACCCGTGTCCCGTTCACGCCCGTGTCGTTGGATTGACCGTGCCGGCGGTCGTTTCGCAGGGTTGAACCCGGAAGACCGGCACTCCCGCCGTTAGTGTTCTATGGCGTAAATACGGTCGCACATTCCGTAAACACGCGGTAGCGTCCCGGCGTCCCTTAATTCAAAGTCCGAAGAGTCTCTCCGCATTGTTGCCGAATACGTCGGCCCGTTCCGACTCGGTGTACCCGGCTTTCTCCAGCAGAGAAAGAATCTTGGCCGGTTCGGCCGAATGGACGAACCAGGGCCAATCGGTGCCGAAGAGAATATGGGAGGCTCCGTGCATCCGGAGCAGCTCCACAAACTGGTCCTCCTCGAATGTGTGGGCGGCGTTGGCCGTATCCAAATAAATATTAGGGGAGGGCGCCAGTTCTCGACGCACCTCGTCGAAATCTGCGAGCAGGCCGCCCATGTGCGCGCCCACGAAATTGAGTCCTTCATGACGGCCGGCGATTTGCGCCAGCCGGAAAGGCGTGGTCAAATGATCCGGCCGAGCCTCAAAATACACGTCCCCCAGGGCGAACGTATCAAAGACCAGCACCGGCCTTGTGTTTCGATCCGCCCCCAGACGTTCCAGCTTGCTCAACATCCGTTCCGTTTCAGAAGACGACAGGTCAAAGCTCTGAGAAAAGCTGGAGAATTTGAACCCGTTGATGCCGAAATCAAACATGCGCAGGACTTCACCCGACATATCCCCCATGGCCGGGTGGAGGGTAGCGAGGGTCCGGATCCTCTGGAACCTTGCGGTAAAATTGATGAATCGGTCGTTTTCGCTCCGGACCTTTCCAGGGCTTGCAGTGGGAAGCAGGACACAGAAGTCCAAGCCGTTGGCCTGAGCGGATTCGTCCAGAGCTTTCGGATCCAGCCTTGGTAATGCGTCGTGCACATTCAGTTTCAGTGCGTCGACCATGGCCGGTTTCGCACTCACATTCTCCACGATTCGTTCCGTGAATATATGGCAGTGGCAATCGACAATCATGATGGGATACCCGACACTTCCGTTCGTTGGGGTCTCGCGTGGGATCGGGCCCACAAGAGCAGTTCACGCCACGAAGACGGTTTTTCCGGATCACTGTTCTCTCATCGCCCGATAGATGAAGCGTTGGGAGTATAGCAGTTTTCACCACCGTGTGGGAGGCCGATCCGGCGGCCGGCACACGACTCTCGCCTTGAATGGAGCATTCGGAAGGATCTGAAGCCCCTTATCCGAAATAATGAAATGGTTGATCCGTGCCTCCCCCCCCGGCGGCGGCGATCAGGTATTCGTCTCATATCGCCGGCCCCGTGTTCCACGGCACATGCGCGATCAAGGGAAGCCGCCCGAGAGCGGAACAACGGTACATTTACCGTGCCCCGTTCGTTGGAGGAGGAGACTTCCCGTCCGAAATCGGTAAGAGCGGCCCTTCGGCAGATGACGGAGTCTCCGGGAACTGGAACGCGTACCCCTACCCCCGCCTTGGACTGCCGGCAAATGCTACACCGAATCCATGGTGGCCACGGGCATCGCGGCGCCCGGTGAAGCTTTCCCTCTCAGGACTCCGGGAAGCGTATTGTGCAATGAGTTGGATGCCGGTCAATGAGAGAGTGCCGGTCAAATATCACCGGATGATGTTGAAAATGCGCCCCCATTTGATCCCCGGAAAGTGTTCGGCCGAATAATAGATGAGAAATGCTTCGCCTTTGACGTCCTCCACGGGAACGAACTTCCACCACCTGCTGTCGTGGCTCTGATCTCTGTTGTCTCCCATCACGAACAGGCGCCCTTCGGGAACCTTGATCGGGTTCAGGTTGTCCCGGGGGGTAATATCGCCGGGCAAAATCACGTTGCTGGAGAAACGGGCATGGGCACTCACCGTCGGTTGCCCATTTATGTAGACAATCTTGTTCCTGATCTCCACCGTATCTCCGCCGACGGCAACAACGCGTTTGATGAAATCCTTTGTTCTATCTTCCGGATACACAAATACAATGACGTCCCCTCTCTCCGGTTCCGTAAGACGCGGCCATCTCGCTTTGGTGAAGGGGATGCGGATTCCATAGAAGAGCTTGTTGACCAGAATGTGGTCGCCGACGAGAAGCGTCGGGATCATGGAACCTGATGGTATCTTGAAGGCCTGAATAAGGAGCGCCCTTATAAGAATGGCCAGAATGACCGCCACGACGAAGGCCTCCGAGTATTCTTGGAATACTCTCCGTTGCGATTTCGATTGTTCCGATTCAGCCTTCTTCTTTTGCTTCATGCTCAACTCTTTTCGGGTGACGCTTCGAGCCCGGGATTATCCGGCCTGACGGACGGGTCGAACAAAAAACCTTATAGAACATAGCGGACCGCATGTAAAGTGCCGCGGCTTAGACAGGTCCCGGGTACAATGTGCGGGGAATGGGGCTCCGACGTGCGAGCCCACCCTGAAGCAATCTTCTGCCGGGGATTCACTGTCGATGACCCGAACCGGTGCGGACTCCCGCGTTTCCAAACAACGGCATCGGCCGAGAGGAGAACACTGAACGTCCCGGAGGTACCAGTCGTCGGCCCGCGCCGCAGATCTCGATTCCCATTGACATGATCCTTCCGGTGGCTGATGTTACACGATGTGGCGGCCGTTCATTCCCGCACGGTTCGTGGGAGACCCTCGGGATCGGGAAATGCGCACCCGGGAACCTCGCCGGCCACTCGGGGTAGGAAGTGGCCGGGCAAGGCAGGCGGCACTGTGGAAAGGAATCCATCATGGACCAGTCAACGGCATTGAACGAAAGAGCAGTCTCCACAGTGCAGATCAAGATATCGGTGCTTCTGGTTCTGGCACTGGTCTCTGTCATCTTAACCCTTTTCTTCATCGTCCCCGGCTATCTTCTCATAGACGAAATAATCTATCACTGGGCTTCCAAGAATCTGTCTCGAACGGGTTGGTTGGAAATATGGAACGGCTACGCCGAGTACCCCTCGCCCGAATTGGCCCACCAATTCGCCGCTCCCTACAAGGGACGCTTAGTTGCCCAATATCCTTACCTGTTTACCATCCTCACGTATCCGCTGTACCTTCTCATGGGGTTCTATGGCCTGTACGTGTGTAACGCCGTCGCATTTGCCGGGGTTGTGGGACTTTGCTACGCAACTGCAAGGAAGCTGTTCAACGACATAGATCTGGCTCTGAACTCGTGCCTCGTCCTCATTCTCTGCACTTTTGCCTGGGAATACTCCCAGGCCGCATGGCCTCACACTACTTCCATGCTCTTCATTATGGGGGCTTTTTATCTATTCATATGCTCGTACCATTCCCACTACCGGTTGAAGTCGCTGTATCCGGCCCTCGGATCAGGTCTGATTGCCGGATTCGGGGCGTCCGTGAGAATGGAGGCGGTCCTGTTGTATCCCGCATTGGTATTGCCCTTCCTGTTCGCCCGGCCGTGGCGTCCCCGGGAGGCGCTGTCCGTGATCGCAGGGACGCTGCCGGGCCTCACGGTCCTCGCATTGGTAAATGAAGCGAAGTTCGGCAGGTTCTCTCCCTTCACGTATGGCGGACCGACGAACATGTCGGCGTATTTCGCACTGTTACTGGCGGGCATCGTGCTCGTGATATGGGTGCTCACTCGATCGAAGTTTTTCGGCTTCGTCGCCCGCCACCGGAAGAAACTCTACGCGACGGCTTTTCTGGCGTTGGCGGCTCTCACGGTCATTCCCCAGACGAGAGGCACGATTCTGCACGTCGCAACCCATGCATACGTCTCGCTTGTCGACATCAGATCGCTGGATCCGAATCTTGTAAGGCCCGCCATGACAAGGAGTCCCGGGGGCGGTGTCGTCTACATAGGGGCCCAGAAAAAAGCATTGCTTCAAAGCATGCCGTACCTCGTGATCCTGTTGATCCCATTGGTCAGGATAGCCCGGAGGGACAAGGATGCTGCCGCCCTGTCGACCCTCCTATTGATGCCCGTGGTGACCGTGGGCTACTACTCGTATGCATTTCATGCTTCAGGGGCCTACGAGGGAGGTCTCTGCCTGAACTACCGGTATTACCTGCCGCTGTTTCCGTTCCTTTCCATTCTGAGCGCTTACGCGATGAGGGAAATACGCATCCGCTGGGGCCGGCCGCTGTGTTTCCGGCCGGCCGCGCTTGTGTGCTTCCTCACAACAACTGCATATCTCTTCTTTGTTCACGAAAGGCTCGGACAACTGGACTATCTGGAACTCCCCCTTCTCGTGTTTCCCCTGTTTACCGCAGGATTCCTCTTGGCATTGATCGCGGTCGGGGAACTGGTGAGCGGAAATGAGATCCGCCTCATGAAAGGGGTTGTTTGGACCGCCCTCATCACGGCATTGACCTGGTCGTGCCTGGCGGCCTTTCTTTACGATTATCCGAAACACCGGAATCAACGCATCGTCAACTACACTATCGGGGAGTCCTTGCGCCGGGTAATACCGCGGGACTCGATCTTCTTCACTGCGCCGGTGGTGGACCCATTCATGAGGCTCATTGAAAATGACCGCGTCCGCATTGCGTTTCCCTATAGGGACAATTTCAAGGATTTCGCCAAACTTGTGGAATTTCATTTGAAAGCCGGCAGACGCGTGTATGGAGCATTCTACGACAACATGTGGAAAAACCTCATGTCCGGCCCCTTGGAAGGCTATTCCGTCCGCCGGCGTTTCAGGCCCATCCCCTCCTACAACCATTTCTGGGTGAGTGAAATTCTGCCGTCCGGGGAAAAGGCCGGACCGACTTCCAGGTAAGGGCCTGTCCGGCAATAACGGTACCGACGGTGAAGAATCTTGGTGGGGTCCCGCGGAACGCGGGATGCCCGCCATTGACCGCAGGCAGGGACGCCCGCGCCGCCGGGCGTCGGCAACATCCAGAAGAGTACCGGCACGGAGGCCGGCGCTACCGGAGATGGTAGCGTCCCGGCGTCCCTGCCGGGCGAAAACAGTAGCGACCCGGCGTCTCTGCCGGGCGTTCGTGGAGAAGAACCCCCGCGGAACGCGGGGAGACCGGCGCTACCTAAGTGCGGCATTTCATAAGTTCGGTCACACATTTTCGTCTCGTTGCCATGGTGCCCGTCATCTTCAAGGGCGGGCGTCCGCCCGCCGTCTCCCCGGCGAAGGCCGGGGTCCAGGAAGAAGAGACTGGTTCCCGGCCTACGCCGGGAAGACGGTTCAGCTTGTGCGATCGTATTTATGCCATGAAGTTACAGGCTCCACGACCCCTCATATGCCCGGGCACACGGCACAAGCTTGAATCGGGACACGGGCACTGGTAAAATAGATGGGGAGGACAGCCGAAGCACTTCCACGACAAGAGGATGGGAAGATCCCTCGCCACTGCGGCGAGCCTATCTTGTCCGAACGGATTGACCAGGCTCAATCGCGATGGGCGGGAAGAATGCAGGTAGGTTTCCGCCCCGGGGGGGGATTCGAGGAGACTTGGTCCGGGAGATTGTCGATGTCGTCCACAGAACAGAACATAGAGGTTTCGGCCGTCATGCCATGCCTGAACGAAGAACAGACCCTCGCTGCATGCATCGAGAAGGCGATCAATTGTTTTGCCGCGCTCGGCATCCGCGGAGAAGTAGTTGTCGGCGACAACGGATCGACCGACCGTTCCCGGGAAATCGCCGAATCCCTCGGTGCCAGAGTCGTGAATCAGCCGGTAAGAGGCTACGGTGCCGCGCTCCAGGCGGCAATTGCCGCGTCGCGGGGTCGTTATTGCATCATGGCCGATAGCGATGACTCGTACGACTGGAGTTCCATGGGCCCTTTTGTGGAGAAGCTGAGGGAAGGCTACGATCTGGTGATGGGCACGAGACTGAAGGGTACCATACTCCCCGGCGCGATGCCGCCGCTCCACAGGTATTTCGGGAATCCGCTCCTGTCCGGAATCATGAACATTTTCTTTCGAACGGGAGTGAGTGACGCTCATTGCGGCATGCGCGGCTTCTCCAAGGAGTCGTACGAGAAGTTGAATCTGCAGGCCACCGGCATGGAGTTCGCAACGGAAATGGTGGTTAAAGCAAAAAACAGAGATCTCAAGATCACCGAAATACCCATTACGCTTCACAGAGACGGCCGATCTTGTGCACCACATCTGAGGTCCTTCCGTGACGGGTGGCGTCATCTCAGGCTGCTTCTGTTTTACGCTCCCGACTACCTCTACCTGATACCCGGGTTTCTGCTCTTCATTCCTGGAATCATGCTCCAGGCGCTGCTCCTGCTTGGTCCCACAGTGATTTTCGGATTTTACTTGGGAATCCATTGGCTGGCTCTCGGGTGCCTCATGTCCTTGTTGGGATTCCAGATCCTCTCTCTTGGCGCCTTTGCCAAAACCTTCGCCATGAGTGACCAGTTTGAAATGAGAGGACCCTTTTTCGGCAGAATGCTCGGGTGGTTCACGTTGGAAGCGGGGGTTGCCGGGGGCGCGGTCATGGTCTTCCTGGGGCTGCTCGCCGACCTGTCGATACTCGTGACATGGCTTTCCCGGGGTATGGGATACCTCGGCTCCACCCATACCGTATTCGTCGCCACCACGGTCATCGCACTCGGCTTTCAGGTGGTCTTTTCATCCTTTTTCCTCGCAATGTGCAAGCTCAGCGGTTCCAATGGTCAGGAATGGAACTGCGAAACCGACAGTCCCGAAGATTGAGAACCGCGTGACAAAAAACCGCAACGCAATGAAGGTGCTCGTCATTAATGAACCTTATGTGAAGGGGTTCAACCGGACGCAGCGATGGGCGGCACGGACCAGGGGGCGGGTACTGCGGGCCCCGGACTGGCTCGCCTACGCCGTCGCTGTAATGGAACGGGCCGGTATCGAAACCAAACTGTTCGATTTTCCCGCCATGGACTGGAACAAGGAAGACCTCGGACGACTCGTGCGAAGGGAAAAACCTGATTTTGTCGTACTGGATGCCACCACGCCGTCAATCTATTCCGACATCGAATGCGCAAGGATCTGCAAGGAAGCAAGCCGGGCCGGAGTCGTCATGGTGGGGCCGCATGTATCGGCCTTGCCTGCAGATTCGCTCCGTGAGGCCGACGGTGCCGTGGACGTTGTCTGCATTGGAGAATACGACTATACGGTCCTCGATGTGGTGCGCAACTTTCATGACTTGGGCAGTGTCGACGGCATTTGTTACCGTGGCGACAATGGAAATCCGATTCTTACCCAACGACGCGCCCTGGTCGAAGACCTGGACTCCCTTCCGTTTCCGGCGTGGCATCATCTCGATTTGATGAGATATTTCGACGGCGGTAAGCTGTATCCCTATATCGACATATTTTCCGGACGGGGTTGCCCACACCGCTGCATCTTTTGTTTATGGCCCCAAGTGATGCACGGCAACAGGGTAAGGCTTCGGTCTCCCCGCGGAGTCGTCGATGAAATGGAATACGACATCAAATTGTGTCCTCAAGTTGCTCAGGGTGGGGAGTTCTTTTTTGAAGACGATACGTTTACGCTCGTGAAATCCAATGCAATGGCCATCTGCGAGGAGATTCTCTCCCGCGGGCTGAAGATAACCTTTTCAGTCAACGCACGCACGGACACCGCCGACGAAGAGTTGTTCCGGCTCATGAAGCGGGCGGGGTGCAGAGAGCTCCTGGTGGGATTCGAGTCCGGAGACTCCCGAATCCTGGCTGCAATACAGAAGAAAGAGACCGTGGAAGATTCGATCCGGTTCATGGAGCTTGCCCGCAAGACGAGAATCGATGTCCACGGTTGCTTTGTGCTGGGATTGCCCGGAGAGACCGAGCAATCCATGGAAGAAACCATACGGTTTGCCCTGGGTCTGGGATTGCATACCGTGCAATTCTCCGCGGCGGTTCCGTATCCGGGAACGACGTACTTTGATTACTGCCGGGAAAACAATCTGCTCAATACGGAAAGATGGGATGAATGGCTGGCCGAGGGAGAACAGGCCGGCGTGATCGACTATCCCGGGTTGGGAAGGGATGCCGTGCGGGAAGCCGTGGACAGGGGGCTGAAACGGTTCTATTTTCGTCCCGCCTATATGATCAAGTTCCTCCTGCAGACCAGAAGCAGGACCGATCTCTATCGGAAACTCCGCGGAGCAAAGAACTTCCTGAGCTACCTTTGGGGTGAGAGAAGTTAAATACACCGACGCTAGGGAACCGTTCGCCGCGAAGAATGCAGAATGAACCACCAAGAAGACTGGACCACGAATGGACTCCAATGAATCCCGCGTCCCGCGGGACAAAGAGGACGTGTGTAGGATGGGGTGAGTCTTCGAACCCCATCGTTTGCGGCTTGACTCGATTGATGGGGATCGAAGACTCACCCCATCCTACATCTTATTCGAGTTCATTGGTGTCCATTCGTGGTTCTATTTCTCTCTGTGCTCTCTGTGTCTCTGTGGTGAAAATTCTTTTGGTTGCGGCCGAAGGCTGCGCTAAGTAATCTGTGGATTAGTTGCTTTCTCTTCTTTGTGTCTTTGTGTCTTTGTGGTTGGATTTTCTTTTTTTCAGCCTGCGAGACGACACACAATCAGCAACCGTGCGTGCAGCACTATCTACTTTGCGAAAAAGAGTACTAAGATGGACCAGGCCGCACCGAGAATCTCTATAATAATCCCCGTTCACAATGGTCGGGAAACCATTGGCCGGTGCCTGGATTCATTGATCCGAATCGATCATCCCGATTTCGAGATCATCATCGTTGACGACGGATCCACCGACGAGACTCCCGAGATCTGCGCCGGGTATTCACGGGTAAGGCTGGTGCGCATGCCCAAGGGAGGTCCGTCGAAGGCCCGGAACGCAGGGATCCGCATCTCGCGGGGAGAATTTGTCGCGTTCACCGATGGTGATTGCATCGTTGACCGGGACTGGCTGAAGGAACTGGAAAGAGGTTTCACGAGTCCCGATATGGCCGGGGTCGGGGGAGACCAGAAATCGCCCGACGACGACACCGGGACCGGGGTTCTCATACAAGCTTTTCTCAAATCCGTGGGTTTCGTTGCGGACTACGTGAAGACCGGCGCGAGCATGAGAGAAACCGACCACAACCCCACCTGCAACGCGATGTACCGGAAAATCATCGTGGAGGACGTGGGAGGGTTTAATGAGGATCTGTGGCCCGGAGAAGATGTCGAGTTGGATCTGCTCATCCGCAGGCGGGGATACAAGCTGATCTACAATCCGGCTGCCGTTGTTGCTCACTACAGGCCCGGCACATATCGCGGGTTTGCGAGGATGCTCTATCGCTACGGCAACGCTCAAGGATACTTGGTGAGAAAGTACGGCATGTTCAGGCCGATACATTACGTGCCAATCGTTGCTTTCCCGGGATTGTTCCTTCTCTTGTTCCTCTCGTTGTGGCATCCGCTGGTATGGGCACTGCCCGTATTGACGTGGCCGTTGTTCGTGTTCCTGTTCCGGCTGAAGACCCGCAGCCTATCCAGTGGAGTGCAGTTCACCCACCTCATGCTCATCACCCTGACGGCCTGGAATGTAGGCTTTGTGGGAGGTTACCTGACCGGCCGGTGCGGCGTTGTTTCTTCGTAGAATATTCCCATAGTGTGGGGGTTCGTAATTGGCTTTACATTCTTCAATGAGCCAAATCCGCCGGCCCCCTCGCCCTCTGGAAGAGGTATGGGGTGAGGGCGTTTATGAATTGTTCCGATAGTCCGAGGCCAGGTTGGACGTGGACCATGGGACCTGACACCATTGACAAATGCATACTTATCGTGCATACGAAGCCATATATTTGAGATGCAAGGGGCATGTTATGAGAACGACGCTGAACATTGACGACTCGCTGATGGAGCGAGCCTCGGAACTGACAGGGATCAAGGAAAAGACAACCTTGGTGAGACTTGGCCTCGAGGCATTGATAGCCAGGGAAAGCGCTCGAAGATTGGCGAAGCTCGGTGGAACGGAAAGCCAACTGAACGCCATTCCTCGTAGAAGAATCGCGGAGGGGCCAGGATGATTCTTGTAGACACTTCCGTATGGGTGGGGCATCTTCGTCAAGGAGATCCGGACCTGGAACGGCTGCTGAACAATGGAGAAGTGATGTGTCACTGGTTCATTATTGGCGAGCTTGCCTGCGGCAATCTCAGGAACCGTCAGGAAATCCTTTCTCTCTTGCAGTTACTTCCGCCGGCAGATCAGGTAACGCACGAAGAGATCCTCGAGTTCATAGAGCAAAACCATCTGATGGGAAAAGGGCTCGGTTACATTGATGTCCATCTATCTGCCTCGGCCGTGTTATCGGGTGTACCAGTGTGGACGTATGACAAGAGGCTCAATGAAGCCAACGAGAGCTTGGGCATACGTTACAATCCGTAATGATATCTCATATCCACGTTATTCTGTGTCACGCGCGCCGATACGGGAGAAGTTCTCATGAAAATGTGTATTGAAGAGATCTCAGCGGAACGTCATCCACTTTGGAAAGCAGGAGGTTACCTGACCGGCCGGTGCGGCGTTGTTTGATCATCGTCTGGATTCCCGGAGTCCACACTCCGTTTTACGGCGTGAGCGGTGTTCTCGGGAGCTTAACGGGCAGACCTGAACAACGTATTGAAATCCAGCCACTTATGGGGCGTGTTCGTGTGTATCGAAGCGTTGAAGAATGGAACCACTGTGAAACATGCTTTATCCAGCGATTAACGTCGCCAAATCCTGACAAGAAATGCTGAAGAATACGGAAAGGACTTGACTGATATGGACGCGTATCAAACACGGATCGAATCCTTGGTACCAAAGCTCCGAGCCAAGTTTGATTCCATGAAGAAGCACGAGCTGGTGGAATTACTCGTACGAGTAATCGAGGAGCATCCCGAGGTCGGAGAGGAAATCCTGGAGCAAGAACAGGCCAAGAGCGGTGAGGTGGAAGGGATCATCGATGCAGTACGATCCGATATCGAAGACCTGTGCGGAGAACCGGATTTGGGACGAGTACGACCGGCGAGATCCCTATGACATGACGGCGCGGGATTTTTCTACTATCCATAAGCGGTTGGAACTCCTTGTGGAATCCGGCCACGCAGACGAGGTCCTTGAACTGGGGCTGGAACTTCTGGACCGATCAGCGGAGCTGATCGAACACTACGATCGCGACGGCGAAGTATCAATGGAGCTGACCCCTTGCATGGACGTTGTGCTGAACGCAGTCGGAGAATCTTCCCTCAGTCCGTCTCAGCAGATTCTCTGGTTGATTGACGCGAGTCACAACGATCCGTATGACATTATCTATGATGTGAACCGATATCTCGATAAGGCCAAATACGACAAGCCGGCATGGAGTGAAGCCGCCGATGTCCTCCTGAGCCGCCTTTGCGAACTGCCGCCGAAGAAGCAAGAAGATTTCGTCCCATCCCATGAACGGCAAGGGGTCGTGACCCGGGCCCTACAAGCATTGGAAAACAGCGACAGAGAAAGGGAGATCATCCCACTCCTGGAGCGAGAAGCACCCATTACCAACTGTTACGAACTCCTCGTCGATAGACTCGTTACGGCAAACCGTACCGAGGAAGCGAAGAAAGTTGCCGTCACTGGTGTGAAGAAGACCCTAGGCGTACATGCCGGTATTGCCTGGAAATTAGTAGAAAAATTGCGGGAACTCGCCTCTGC
>JAZDHD010000380.1:0-3852 GCA_043806215.1 Pseudomonadota bacterium
AAGGACAAGATCCGGGCACGGAGGCCCGGGCTACGAAGGACTATCATGAAGCCTTAGACCTGTTTCGTGGGACGGGCGTCCCTGCCCGTTATCTTCCGGGGCTCAGGTTGTGCGACCGTATTTACGCCGCGGAGCACTAAGCATACTTCAAGGGACTCCTTTTGGTCAATCAATATGTATGATAACTGAATCTACCCGTGAATCTTTGGGGTCCGGGATTAGGATCACCGCGAGATTCAAAGCGCGGCACTGTAGTTGACGAGGGCAACTCGATTCCCTATTCTTGCCGTGTCCGCTGAAACGAGGAGGAGTGGCGTATGTCCGCGCTCGATTCCGTCGATGTGACCTTGAGCGGTTACTACCCTGGAGCAATCGGAGACATAACCCGATTGCACGCGACCTATTATCATGAACACTGGGGATTCGACGTTTCCTTTGAATCCCAGGTCGGGAAGGAACTTTCGGAGTTCATGCAGGGGTTCCGTGAAGACCAAGATCTCCTCGTTACAGCTGCCGTGAACGGACATTTTGCAGGTTCCGCGGCCGTCAACGGCCAACCCGATGTTGTGGGGCAGGCGCGGTTGCGCTGGTTCATCGTACGGCCGGATCTCCAAGGACTCGGCTTGGGACAAGATCTGCTCGGCCGGGCACTGGAGTTTTCCAAGAAGGCCGGTTTCCGCAAGGTGATTCTCTGGACCTTTCAGGGACTGGATTCCGCCCGGAGGCTCTACGAGCGTGCCGGGTTCAGATTGACCGAAGAGCATTCGGCACAACAGTGGGGGAGCATCATCTCGGAACAGAAGTTCGTACTGGACCTGTGACTAGGCGGTCCCCCGGGGAGACCACGGGCTCGCCCCGTCCCGGAAGACGACGGGCATCCCGCGCAGAACGCGGGAGTCCCACGAAGAAGACGGGGCAGCTAAGTGTTCTATGGCGTAAAACCCCCATGATGGGGCGATCACAACTGAGCATGAAAATCCCTCGGTATTCCGGGCCGAAGACCGGGCAGAGCCCGGCGGATAGTCATTCCCAGGCAGGAGCCTGGGAACGAGGGGAAGGGGATTTTCAGACAAATACGGTCACGGATTCCGTAAACGCGCGGTAGCGTCCCGGCGTCCCTGCCGGGCGAGAGATAGTACTTTGTTTCTACTAAAGAATACCGGCACGGAGGCCGGCGCTACCAAAGCAGGGATAATTGCCACAAATGTGACACCGTACTTCTGCCACGGGGCAGCGAAGCCCTCTTCAGTGGGACCGGCATCCTGCCGGTCGTCTTCCAGACCGAGCTTCGGGGCCGTCTTCCGTAGCCGGGGCCTCCGTGCCGGGAGAGGTTCTTCTTCTTCCGCGCACAAACTTGGACTCGTCTTGGACTATTTCGGCAGGTTTCGGACCGAGTGTGTTAGCTTTGTCATGGAGATCCGGGAGAATCGGATGTTCAGGCTTGCGGCGTTCTCCCCGGACAACGAGGTAGGCGGATAGACCGGTATTGGGGTTCCACAACCGGCCCCGGGAGATTCGCCGTACGGACGGGAATTCAGTGCATTGCGGCACTGGACGAGAGGAGGATCATGCCCACTCGTTGTGTCCTCATTGTTCTTGACGGTTTGGGAGATCGGTCGTACCAATCTCTGGATTATATGACGCCTCTTCAATCCGCGCACACGCCTCATCTCGATGCGTTGGCGGCCGGCGGGGCGAACGGACTGTACCATGCGGACAGGCCGGGTGTCGCGCTGTCCAGCCAGGACGCACACTTTGCGCTGTACGGCTACGACAAACGGGAAACACTGCGTCGAGGAATCCTGGAGACTATCGGATCGGGACTCGAGATCGGCGCGGGCGATGTAGCCCTCCTCGGACGGCTGATTACCGCCGAGCCTGAAAACGGAATACTCAGGATTGTCGATAGAAGGCCGCCGGCGGATCCGGAGCAGATCTCGACACTGATTGGCGCCATAGACCGGTACGAGACGAATGGAATCGGGTTCCGTTTTACCCAAATCAATCAATTGGAAGGCATTCTCGTTCTTTCCGGCAACGTGTCGCCGCACATCACCGACACCGACCCGCTGTGCAACGACCTGCCGGCGCCGGCAGTGAAACCGCAGGCCCCCTATGAGGCCGACCCGGCTGCGCGGAATACCGCGGAAGCGCTCACGGAATACCTGATTTGGGCCCATAAGCAGCTTTCGGATCATCCCGTCAACCGCGTCAGGCTCGGCCGAGGACAAATACCGCTCAATGCGCTCATTACCCACCTTGCGGATACGCTCCGGCCCATCGAACCATTCCGTCGGCGATGGGGTCTCAAGGCATTGTCGATCAGTCCGAAACTCGTGCAGTGGGGCGTAAGTAAGAGTCTCGGCATGGACACGTACCGGGTGAAGGATTCTCATGATCCCGGACAAGACATTGCCGAGCGGATGGCCATTGCCGCGGAAAAGGCAGCCGATTACGATTTCATTCATGTTCACAGTATGGCTCCCGACCAGGCGGCCCATACGAAGAATCCGTTGACCAAGCAGTCGGTCATCGAGGCTCTGGATGAAGGCATCGGCCGGGCAATCGGGCCGTTGCTCGACAATCCCGATGTGTTGATTACCGTCACCTCAGACCACTCGACTCCCAGCGGTGGTCCGCTGATTCATTCGGGGGAGCCCGTTCCGATGACCATAGTCGGTGAAGGTGTGAGGCGGGACGACGTGAAATGCTTTGACGAGGTGCACTGTGCCGGCGGTGCACTGGGAAGCCTCAGGGGCGCGGAGTTCATGTTGCTCGTTCTCAACTACCTGGACCGCTGCAAGTTGAGGGGAATCATGCAAACCCCGCATGACCAGGCGTTTTGGCCGGGGGATTACGAACCCTTTCGGCTTTATTGAAGGTATACAGGATCATCTGCAACGATACAACCCGCCGGAGCCGTGATTTCAGAGGCATCCGGCACCAGAGCCCTGAGGTTGAACTATGCTGCTCCAGCCCGACTGTATAGGATGCATGTACAAGGCAGCTCTCGCAGGGATCAGATCCCTGACTGCGGACGAGCGTGTCACAAGGGAAATCATTACGGAAATTCAGCAAATCCCCGGGGTTTCACCGCCGGCGTGGGACTTGACAAGTCCTGAAGTATTTGAGCCCGTGCTCCAGCTGATTTCGCGTTCCTTCGATACTCCGGACCCCTTCCGGTCCATGAAAGACAAACAGAATGAAAAAGGGATGGAACTCCTGCCCTGGCTGAGAAAGCTTGTGAAGGAATCCGACGATCCGCTTTCCACGGCGGCGAGTCTTGCCGTCATAGGCAACTCTCTGGATCTTATGTGGTCGGGCGGCTCCGTAGAGGTTGAACCTCTTTTACGGAAGAAGCTCGAGAAGCGGTTGTCCCCGGAATATCTCCTGCTCCTTGAAAACCGGCTCAAGGGAAGCCGTACCGTGGTGGTCTTGGCGGACAACTGCGGCGAGATCGTATTTGACAAGGTTTTCATCGAGACTATCCGTTCAGTGTGCGATCCGGAGATCTTCTATGTCGTGAGAAGCGTTCCCGCGCTCAACGACGCAACACTGGAAGATGCCCGAGGGGCCGGTCTGGACGAGGTTGCCGAAGTCATGGAAAACGGTACGGACGGCCCGATACCGGGGACGATTCTTGCCAGGTGCTCTCGACAGATGCGGGACCTCATGGAAAAGGCCGATCTCATCATTTCCAAAGGCGGCGGCAATTTCGACAGTCTTGAAGAACAGACGTCTCTCCACGACAAGATGATCTTCATGCTGATGAGCAAGTGCGTTCCCTACTGCACGTACTTCGGCACCGAGACGTTTGATCCGATTCTCTCGCCGCCGACAAGATGAGGGGAT
>JAZDHD010000381.1:0-3580 GCA_043806215.1 Pseudomonadota bacterium
TTCAACTCAAGCTCAAGGAACAGAACATCGTCCTGAGCCTCGAGATCATCAAGGATGAGCTGTCCTGCGTGCATGTCGGACTCTGGGTCACCCGATCCGGAAAGCTCTTCAAGATTATCTCCGACAAGTCGAAGCTTCAAGCGAAGATGTTCGATATCCTTTCACTCAAAAATGTATCATCATTGTTAGGGGTTCAGCAGGATTCCTCGTAACAGACCAATATCACATCCCAAAACCACACTTGTTTATCGCGGTCGAGGAAACTCGGGTCCGAGTCCTCATGCAAGTGAGCTTTCGAAAATGAATTCCACAACACCCGCGAGCGTATCGCCCTCGTAGAAAGGAACATTGACGATCGTGAGCTTGCCCTCCGGTCCGTCCATGGTGTAGTAGTCTAGTTTCCTTTTGTGAGCCTTGTATTCTTGGATCAGCTTCTTGAGTTTGTCCATGGTTTCCGGCTTGTGGCATTCAGCCATGTTTCGTCCCACGAAATCTTCCACGTTGAGAAGTGCCTTGAATACCTCCTTGCACTTGGGGTTGGCGTACAACACATTGAATTCAGGGTCACACGCGACGACCGCTGTGTTCAGTTTGTCAATCATCTCAGCTGCGATCATTTCATACCTCCTGTTGTTTCCTCAGAGATCCTGAGAATGTTGGCGCTGCCGTGGCATTGGAGTTCGCCAGGTTTTCGGTGTTCGACCGTGCCGGCACAAACAGTGGAACCCGACTCACCTATGAGTTCCAATAAGGAAATTGAGTCGTGCCGCTGACCCGTTAATCCTGAATTTGTCTATGGTCCGCAAACTCTTTCCGTTGGCACCAAGAGCCAGAACGGGGGGCTTCGCAATCTTGACTCTATCCACCGCGCAATCAATCGCCGGACCATGGAGCGCTGAATGAGATTCATTGAAGGTTCAAAAGAGCCTATTTCGGGCTCAACTGCTCGAAGACCAGATCTCTGACATTCATCAAGAACCCATCAGCATCGATCTTCAAGAGATTTCTAATCAAGGCCCTCTTGAATCTGGTCAGCTGAATGGCTCCTGTTATTTGAGTCCAGAACAGCAGCGCCAATGTTGACGGGTTCATATCCTGCCGGATGGATCCGTCGGCCATCCCTTCTTCCATGGTCTTGATCGTTAAACCGATGATCTTGTATCTCTTCAGCCAAGCGTCCACGTCTTGCCGACTGTTGATATCGACTTCCCTGGTTTGATAGTGGATGAAAGCGTCGAAGTAGTCGGCATATTCCTTTCCAAACTCGAGGATCGTGTCCCATATTACGCCCAGTTTGGCCATTCCGGAAACATTCTCATCAACGCCCCTCTTGATGAGGTCGAAAAGAATTTCCATGCCGTTCGAAACGATCTCCCTGTGAACCTCATCCTTACCCCTGAAGTAGAGATATAGAGTTCCCCTGCTCAGCTCGGCTTCCTGTGCTATCTCATCCATGGTTGCCGCGGAGTACCCCTTTGAAGAGAAGACCGTTTGTGCAGCATTCATGATGTGCGATCTGCGTTGTTCCTTCTCTTTTTGCCGTCGTTCCGGGATTCCCATTACGCTCCACCAAACAATCAACACTTGTTCAATAAATGACATCTGATCATGAACTGACATATCGTATAGCAACTCGCTGTTCACGTGTCAAGAAGAATCTTCCAGGCTCCCATCCCCGCAGAATCAGATTAGTTTTAGGGGTTTAAGAGTCCATTTTGTATGAATTCCGTGAATTCCGGGTACACCATACTCAATTTCCTTGGGAGGTTCCTCCGGGTCCGGGTCTCCGTCTATTCAATACTCCGGCAAGGCCCCCTTCCTGCCGCTTTGCGAAATCATCACTCCCAAGGGGTCTACCGGTTCACTCGTGGAGACGTAAGATCTCGGCGTCGTCTGCTCCAATCCCACTGTTTACGAATTCTTGCCAATCGCCTACCATCCCCGAAACATAGGGGTCTGGTTTTGAGTCATTGGGGCAGTCCTGGTTCACAATACTGTTTTTCACATTGGGCGCTTTCCCGGCCTCCGCGGTAGTCCCTTGCTCAGGTCACGACCCGTCGGGCTTTCAACGGTCGTTACAAAGGATTCGTCACCCGCGGGGCGCCCGGTCCGCGTTGCCTGTCGTACCTTGTTCATGGGACCGTCGTCCGCGGGAAGTCTGGGAAGTCTGGTGACACAACACGGTTTTTCAGGGGACTTCCTCGGAATTCCGTGCGCAGCACGACCGACAACTGGAGTCGAGATCCATACTTCTCACGGGAAGTTGTGGTCCGGATGGCCGAAACGTGCTATGCCTGTTTGAGAATAGGCGGGCTTCGCGGTGACGGAGGCCGGTGCGACACGGAACGAGGTGGAGCATGACCACGGACGAAATTCTAAGGAAACTGGAGGAAAACCGTGACTCCATCAGGGGCTTCGGAGTTCGCCGCCTTGGGATATTTGGTTCGTACGCCCGAGGCGAACAAACGGAGACCAGTGACATGGACTTCCTTGTGGAGTTCGAGAAGAAAACTTTTCGCAATTACATAAACTTGAAGTTCTTTCTTGAAAACTTGTTTGACCGCCCGTGTGATCTCGTAATCGCTGAGGCGGTCAAACCGAGGCTACGAAAGCCGATATTTGACGGGACGATCTATGCCAAGGGATTATAGGCTTTATCTTGAGGATATGTCGGCATCGTTGAGACGGTTACAGACCTTGACTGCCGGGATGTCTTACGATGAGTTCGCCGCGGATCCGACCAAACAGGAAGCCGTTATCCACAACCTCGAAATAATCGGCGAAGCGTCAAGGAACGTCCCTCAAGCAGTGCGGTTAACCTATCCGGATGTGGACTGGGCTGGAATTGCGAGTCTGCGAAATATTCTCATTCATGAGTATTTTGGGATTGATCTGGAAATCATCTGGGACATTATTCAGAATGAATTGCCCATACTTGACGCTCAAATCAAGAAGATCTTCTCGGATCTGCGTTGAGGTTCTTCCCTGCGCCATTCATAATCAGATTCACCCGATGAGGGATGTGACGGCTGGGAATTCCGGGTACACCAGAATTCCGCGTAATTCGGGGGACACAATACGGTTTTTCACATTGGGCGCTTTCCCGGCTTCCCTGGTATTCCCCTTGCTCAGCTCACTGCCCGTCGGGCTCTCAACGGTGGTTACAAAGGATTCGTCACCCGCGGGTCGCCCTCTCCGCGTTGTCTTTCGTACCTTGTTCATGGGACCGTCGTCCCCGGGGAGCGCAGAAATCCCTACCAATCGGTGACAAGTCCCAGGAGCGTTTCATCGGTTGCGTGGGGATCACTTTCGGCAATCCCCATACGAAACCGGGCGCTCGACCACGCATACTCCCATGGAACGGCAACCAAGCCGGCCCGTACGCCACTGGACGAATCAGAAGATCGTGGTGCACGCGTTCATCTGTGTGTTGGGCCTACTCCTGCTCAAGCTCCTTCAACTCAAGCTCAAGGAACAGAACATCGTCCTGAGCCTCGAGATCATCAAGGATGAGCTGTCCTGCGTGCATGTCGGACTCTGGGTCACCCGATCCGGAAAGCTCTTCAAGATTATCTCCGAC
>JAZDHD010000382.1:0-8920 GCA_043806215.1 Pseudomonadota bacterium
TTGAGCTCGTTCATAGCTGCGGAAACGGGCGGAGCCACTCCGCTGGATATTATTCCCAGCACGGCATCGACCTTGTCCTGCATCACGAGCTTCTTTGCAGCCTCTACTCCCACTTCGGGCTTGGCCTTGGAATCCTCGAAAACGGGTACGACTTGTCTCCCGTTGATACCCCCGGCCCGGTTGATCTCCTCCAACGCCAGTTCCACTCCTTGCTTGGCGACTTGTCCGTGAAGGGCCGCCCGTCCCGAAAAGATGTAGATGAACCCCAACCTAATGGGTTCGGCGCCGAAAGAGACGGAACTCGCGACAAAGAACAGTAAACCCGCCGGAATGATCCACTTTCTCATCTGTTCTACTTACCCTCCCATCTGTCATGATTGCGGCTAATCGAATTGTGAACGGCCCACCCGTCTTAATACCCTAGTTTAGTTGGCTCTGAAAAGCAACTATAGTGACGCGCTTTGAATTTCGCGGTAATCCTAATCCGGTTCCTCAAGGATCCCGCCGGACGTTCCTGTCATTGCGAGGAGCGCAGACCGCGGGAAAGCAGTCTCAATGCCTCATGAAAGGCTGAGATTGCCGTGCCCTCCCGTAGGGGCGGCCCCCTGTGGCCGCCCAGGGTAGGCACGGGGGCCTACCCCTACGGCTCGCAATGACAAACGTGAAGGTGTCGGCAGTATTCAAGGGACGTCACTATGAGTAATCGGGGACGCGTTGATCTCATCATAAACGTTCACCGGAACTCCGTCGGCGGGCGCCGTCATTTCACAGGTCCGTCTGCCCGCCGATACGTGCGTCATCCTTCAGCGGGCCCGGGTCCTCCCCTTGGGGCGGAGAGTCGTGCACGATGAGTTCGAATGCAAAAAAATGCCGCACCATGAGCACGCTAACCCCCAAGAGCATTGTCACCAATCCGGCATGGTAGGATAAGAGGGAAAGACCTTTCAGGGCCATCAACACAAACGCGCAAACACAGATTCCCACGCCCAACGTTTCCGTTTTTTCCATATGCATCCCGAGGCAGACCGGGCTTGACGCGTTTTCAGGAGGGGGGTAAACGAACCATGGCCGACTCCAGGCCATTGAAAAAAGCACTGCGATCACAGCGCCCCATGCCATGTGCAGAGGCATCAGCACGGTATCGGCGGGTAGTGGGAGAAGGGCCGGGATGGCCGCCGTCGCGGCGGCAGGCGGATGGTCGGCGTCAAAAATCTGCATAAACACTGCAGCGAAGGTCACGGCCAAACCCAGCTTGAGGGGCACGAGTAGGACCGGGTCATTGACAAGTCTCGTGACAACCAGTACGGCCAGCAGCCCGCCCACTGTGGACACAAAATGGCCCACAATGATCTGCTTGGGGCGGGCCACCCGCAGATATACGCATGTCGCGTTGATGAAACATGTGGCTGCCAACGGGGGATAGAGCACCCCCACCCCACAGGCTTCCGACAAGAAGGCCATGCAGAGCAAAGCCCCGCCGGCACCCACGGAACCCCACAGAAGGCGGCTCAGAGAGATAACCCCGGGCCTGTAGACACTTCTGTCAAACTCTCGGCGACACGGTGGTCTGAGTCGGATCTGCATCATAAACTTTCCCCGAAGGAGCACGGTCCGATGTAACCGTTGATTACCCCTGATCGTTATTCCTCACGTAGAGTATGGATTGTGCGCTTCTCCTCTTAATGACCTGCTTGCCTGCCGCGTCGGCGTGCATCAGCAGGATTTCCCGCTCGCCGAAGCTCAGCGCATCGGTCAGACAGGTTTCTACGCACACGGGGTCCAGGCCGTGAACCACGCGGTCGTAACACAAATTGCATTTGTGAGCGATTCGGTCATTTTCGTCGAACTGGATTACGTTGTAAGGGCACTTCTCGATGCATTTCCCGGAACCGGTGCATTTTTCTCTATCGATGAGCACGATTCCCGTCTGCGGATCCTTGCTTATGGCTCCCGATTCACATGCTTTGATGCACGGCGCATTGTTGCAGTGTTGGCACATGACGACCCGGAATTCTTCCGAGAGTTGGGGATAGGTTCCGGCCAGGTCGCTTTCAACCCGCAGGTAGTGAGCCATCTCCCCGGGCATGGCATTCTCGTGGTCCACCAGCCCATTATGATTGCGGCAGGCAACGATGCATGTTTTGCAGCCGATGCAGCGGTCGATGTCGACCATTATGCTGAGTTGTCTCATGATATGCTCCTCATTATTTGTAGACTTTAACCCGGGTGGATACGTGAGCCTCGCCGCCGCGAAGGTCCTGTTCGTCGAGATGCGACCCGGCGTCGGCGATGAGCTCGTTATCTCCGACCCAACCGCCTCGCGCAGCCACCTTGCCCATGGTCTGACCGAAACCATGAATCAGACCGACACATCCGGGTCTTATCTTTTCCGTGAGCATGATTGGAATGGAAACCTTGCCGCTGCTCGATTCCACGGTGACCGTCTCGCCGTCGGCGAGACCCAGTTTGGCTGCGTCCAAAGGGTTGATGATCAGGGGGTTCGCATCTAGTCCTGAAACAGGGTCCCTGAGCTGAGCATTGTTGTGGGACCATGCGCCGGTATTGTTGAGGAAAATCGTGCGAAAATTCACCAGGATAAAGGGAAACTCGTCCTCGCCCCGACGGAATTCCAGGGGAAGTTCAGGGCTTGGCCACTCCTGTCCGATATCCGCGTACATCTGCCATTCAAGCTCAACCTTGCCGCTGGGAGTATTGAACTTGCCCTGGTCCTCATACTTTCTGAAGCCCGCCGTACCCGGCGACCAAAGGCCGCCGTTTTTCATCAGCTTCTCGACGGACAAGCCGACCCCGGACAGTTCGATATCGTAGTATTCCACGTCATCCTTGAATGCGAAGTATTCAGGGAACATCCGCTTGCCGAGTTCGATCATGACCGTATTGGTATGGCGGCATTCGCCGATTGGATCGATCACCGGGCGACACAGAGCCGCGGTGTGTCCGTAGTTGTACCACCAGGGCATGTAGAGGAGTTCCCAGCGTTCGAAGTTGGTTTGATCCGGTAGTACCAAATCGGCCCACTTCATGGTGTCCGTCGGTAGGATCTCGGTGACGACGAACAACTCAAGCAGGTAGTCTCCCTTTTCGTCCTTCATGGTCACGGCCTTGCGCCATTCCGCCGACCCCATCTCGGACAGTGCGGGATTGCACTCCGTGGCGAAAAAGACTTTGAGAGATCCTTCCTTAATGGCTTGGGCTGCATACCAGGTGGGCTCAAGAATAAAGGTATAGTTATCAAACATAGCCCTGTTTTTACCGGTGCGATGATACCCGAGTTCCTTGAGGGCGGGTGCCGGGGGAACGGGATTAACCGGCGCCATGGGAGCTATTTCAGGCAGAGGCTGGCCGCCGGGGTTGTCCAGGTTGCCGGTGATGACGAGAAAAATGCTCCACGCGTGGCCCCAATCCATGGCATTGCCGTACATGATGGATTTGAAGGCATCGATACAAACGCTGGGAGCCTCGGCGCACATCCGGGCCAGCTTGACGATGTCGGCCGCGGGTACGCCACAGATTTCACTCATGGCTTCCGGGGTCTTGTCGGCAAGGTGGGCCGTGAGTTTCTCCATGTCGCCCGGCCGCACCCACTTGTCGCAGAATGGCTTGTTATGGAGACCGTGCGTAAGCAGATAGTTGGACAAGCCGAGAAAGAGGGCTGCATCCCCGCCGGGTTTGATGGGAATCCACCAATCCGCCTTGGCCGCTTCGGTGCGGAAAATAGGATCGATGACTACAAGTTTGGCTCCCCGCTCCTTCGCGGCAAGGATATCCCGGGGCACGCAGGCGTCATCCAGACAGCCGAAGGGATGCCTACCCGCAAGAATCATCACGCCGCCTTTCGGTACGGTATAGTACATGGGAGCGATATGATGATTGGGAAAGCAGCCGAACGTGTGCAGGTGGGCCATGATCTTGGCCGAATCACAATGAGGCAGACCGGTGGATATGAACCCGCCCATGGCATTGACGAAACGCCACTTGGGGTCGGTGGTTGAGTGAGGGAACATGGAATACGTGAATTTATGTGCCTCTCCACGGTCCTTCAACTCCCGCAGCTTATGCTCCATGATGTCCATGGCTTCATCCCAACCGATGCGCTCGAATTTGCCCTCGCCACGCTCACCCACGCGCTTCATGGGGTATTTGAGCCGTTCGGCGGAGTACAATGCCGTAATGCCCGCCATGCCCTTGACACACGCCTTGCCCCGGGCCCGTGGATTGCCTTTGACCTCCTTGACCACGCCGGCTTCGACCCGCACCAGGATGGCGCATTCCGCCTTGCATTGATAACAGATTGTTGGAATCCACCCATTCTCATGCATCTTGTAGCCCTCCCTTCAGAGTGTAACTGCGTCCCTAACCTAAGCTCCCCGCGATGAAGAAACGGTCGCGGCGCTTCGTTCACAGCCGAGAGTGATTTGAGGAAGAAAAAGTTCCCGGCAGAGAGAAAAAATCGTTATCATAAGTCCAACAACCCAAGGAGGTCCCCATAATGAACCTCGCCACAGAAAAGAAATGGACGGAAGCCGATCTCATGTCACTCCCCGACGTGGGCGGCAAATATGAACTCATAGAAGGAGAGGTGCTTGTGACCCCCGCAGACTATATCCATGACGATTTGGTTGCGGATTTGATTTCCAGGCTAAGACCTTTTGTCAGGAAACAGGGTCTTGGCCGTATCTTCGCGTCAAACGCCGGATATTGGATGAAAGGCGGTAACCTCCGATGCCCCGACGTTTCCTTCGTGACCACGGAACGTCTTGCCGACATGATCCGAAAGGGAGAGAGTTTTCTCCATGGTGCCCCGGATCTTGCAATAGAAGTCCTCTCGCCGTCCAACACAGTCCCGGCCATGAAGAATAAGGCGGCAGAGTAATTTGAGAACGACTGCCGACTCGTGTGGTTTGTGCACCCAAGGGATGAACTCGTGATGGTCCTTTATCCCGACGGGAGAATGGTTACCGTCTCAACCATCCTCTCCGGAGAAGATGTTATTCCGGGTTTTCTGCTCGGTATGGATGAATTGTTTGGAGACCCTATCTAACCTACCTCCTCTTCCCCCCACTGCCACGGGGGGGGGGCGCATCAGGCCCCGCACAATCCACGCCGGCCACACCGACACACTCACCCGTCCAGGACCACACCTGGGAGGGTACGGCAACTACCATGACCATGATTGCCGGCAGTACCACGAATCGTACACGATTTCGGTTGAACTTCAGAATAGTGCTACGCATGAGTACTCGAGGCGACAAGGCCCACTCTAGTCGGCACGAGTGAGAGGTGTTGTTGAGAGTCATCGTGCTACCATTCGTGTGAGGTATGTTCTGGAAGCGGTGGTGCAGGAAGTCATTCTTTCTCTTCCGCTTTCTTCTTGATCTCGCTCTCTATACGATCTTGAGTGTTCTCCGAGTCGTTTGTCGTCTCTTGATCAGGCATCTTATTCGGCCTTTTCCAGCCTTTTCTTATTGGGCTTCAACGCTCTCGGAATTGACCTTGATCGCTGCAAGATGCGATGACAAGTCGGCAGCCGAGACCTTGCGTTCCCGTACCAGATAAAGCAGAAAAGCTCGGATGTCCGCCTCTTCCAACTGCTCTGGTGATCGCATGTAGTGTTTGGCGAGATTACGGCAGCACCGAGTATAGTTTTCGACGGTCTTCGGACCGTAGTTTTTCAGAGAATCCTGGACGCTATCAGGAATTGACCCTTTTGTGCTCTTGAAAATTGATCCGTTGAGTGCGCAGTTATTTTGCAGTTGATTTTGATTTGGAAGGATGCTTCTTGGAGGCGTCGTGATCTGTCTTTTGGGATTAGGGGTTGGTGGGGACTCTCAGTGAGGGACCGGTTGTTCGGATTGTGATGCAGCGGTGTTTGAGCCTGTCAAGAAGGGCGTCTACCAGTGGTTTGCGTTGGAACAGGTCGTACCATTGGGGATAGTCGAGGTTGGAGTGATGATGGTCGATTTGCGGCTGTATCGTTCGTCCATGAGCTTGAAGAAAGCGTTTACCTGTTGTTCGTTGAGGGTGAGATAACCCAGTTCGTCGATCACGAGCAAATCGTATCTGACCAGCCTCTTGAGCAGCTTACGGGTGGTTCTGTCCGCCGTGAGAAGCCAGCGATCCCCTTGATGGACACTGGATCTGCCTTAAAACCCGAACGATGTCAAGCCGTTGTTGTCCCTCATGGCCCCCTCGAACCCAAAAAGCGGGAACAAACTGGGAACAAAAATCCGCCTCAATCCTCGAGACGATGGTGAATTCATGAACTGCATGTGCCCCCTCCATCGCCCCCTGCATCCCGAATGAGATTCTCGACCAATAATATCATCTACCTATCGAAAAAGCCCAACCATTTCAAGCCCCATTAATCCCTGCGATTCCTTTCGGTTCTTTTCACTCCCTCAACGCGTGTACAAAGTCAACATACTATGCTATCTACTATCGTGCTACTTAGGCTACGCAGCCCAAGTGGATTTTCTCGCGCCCATTCACTTCGTTCCCGTCTATTTCATCTCAATGGCATCAGTCTTTTGACTCAACGTCAGTCCGAGAGTATTCTAGAGCTGCACTCGTTTCTCGTGAGGACCACGAACTTGCAACTACCGTTACTCACTGCAACAAGCTCAATCCAGGCCGTCGTCTGAGTCTGATGAGGAGAGGCAGCTATGACCGTTCGTGCTTCCGTGGAGATTCCCGTTGGAACCAAAGACCCCCGTGAAGCGGTTGAAACCGCCATTCAGTCGTTGACGGCTGCTGCAATGGAGTTGGGCAACATCAGCGTGACTGCCCTTCTGGTGACAACCAACAACCACTCTGCAATCCACCAGCTTGCCGAACGTCTTCCCGCCGAGGCCCGCGAGTTCAGCCTCGGATTCAACTCGGGAAAGATGAGTCGAGAGGAGGCGATTGTAAACCTTCGCAGCAAAAGGAATCTCGGTCTTGTATCCTTCTCCGGTGAGCTGACCCTGCACATGAATACTCATGAAGCGTTTGAACTGGTGCGAAGCTTGTTGAACCTCACCCCCTCCGCGGTTCGCTGTACGAGCTATTCCCTGATTCTTTCGAACGTGAACTGGAGGGGTGCTCCCCCGAACAGGTCCGGCGGGCTGTACCTACTTGATTTGAAGGCCTTCAAGAGAAAGCAGCGTTTCTCATTATCGGCATGGACCGACCTCGAAGGGACGGATCCAAGGGAATCCACAATCAAGGGAATCCTTCGGACCATCGAGCAAGAGACGGGCCTGCGCTTCTCAAAGGCGAAGACCAGCGTGCATCCCGAACTGGCTCGGGAAAAGAGCGAGATCTTCGCGGACCATGCTGCTGCCGTGAACTGGGCATTTGAAGAGTTTTTCGCCGCAGGCGCCAATCTTTGCGCATCAGAGGGACGCGATTGGCGTGCGTTCAAAGGTCTGCTCACTCATAGGGAGGCAGTAGAAGCTAGATCGACCGCGGTCATGCGAGGCAATCGTGCGCGAGTGGATTTCCCTGCGACCGTGAAACGCTTTATGAAGGAACATGAAAAAGGGTTTTCCTATTCAACCGCCCTGGGAGACTCGATTATCTTCTCTCGAAGATTTGGTGACGATCTTGACATGCTCGTTGCATTTGAACGATCTCATTTTTTCGGACTTGGGAAGTCCTTTTCACTCCAATTCGGGCTGAGAGTACTGAGGGGCAGCCTCTCGGGAAACGAGTACTTCGCCAACATCTTTCGCCTTTTCGGTCACCAGGGGAACACCCCTCCCTGTTGGACGTACGTCACGAAAGAGGATTTGGCAACAACCCTCGAAGGTGTGCTCCAAGTACTGGAGTGCACCTTGCCGCTGTACGAAGAGCATGTGGGACGCTTTTTCAAGCCCCTGCCACAACATCCGAGAGACACCCTTCCCATCAGGGACCGCCTCTCGTGCAAGGACGCGTATTCAGAGGCCTTTGCGGTTGCCTCAGCATGGGCCGCTGACGCGTACCCCATGAGAGTGTTTTCGAGTTCTCTCCTACCGCTCCGGGAATTGACCGGACCGTGCCTGACGTACGAGGGTTTCCTCGGTCTTTGCGGCCGTTGGGAATTCGTCTTCTTTTCACGCAAACGCGAACGAGCGTTGCATGTGACCGTTCCCTATGCAGGTTCCATTGCGAAAAGAGAGCTGAGTACCGAACCTGCCCGGAACCTGTGGGAAGGGATTCCCTGGCCTCCACCAAGGTGCTTGCCGGAATCGGGTGAAGCGTGGCTTGACAGTCCCCAGGCGCTGGCCGCTGCCCTACGTAATGGCGGGCACGAGGCGTTAAAGGAGGCCAAAACCAATTTCGACATCCTCGCACACCTGAGCGTTTCGCAGGATGATATTGCGACGTGTCGTTGGAACTTCTTGTTTCTCATCGTGACAGATCGAGGAAGAGAGGACTTTCAAGTGAGCTTCAATGCACTGGATAGCTTGGGAATGGAACTGCGGACAGACTCTCGCTATTGGGGATTCGGAGTGAGTTGAGAAGATGCGTTTGTCTGGCCATGGCGTGGTGGGATTGGCTTTTGTATCCTCTCTGTAGTCTCGTTTGAATTCTCTTAGAGCTATTATGGGATTGCAGTAACGAATCGGAGCAGGTCTTTCTTGGCACCTGAGGCCTCAGACGTGGCGCCACGAGGTCGCGGTGAATGACACTCCCATGAAAATGACAGCCACGGAGTTTGCCTCCCTTTACCTTTTGGCTCGGCGTCCGGCTCGCGTTCGACAGTGCTTGTGGGGTGGTTAAAGAAGTTTTTGGACCAGCTAGTAATATCAAGTAGTTACGACTTGTACCTTTTCTCGCTTTGTGGTACGTAGGGGACCTCTCCAAGGAGGTCCTTATGACGACGACACCGCACGACTTTCAGATATGCGATGTGAAGTTTCTTCCTCTGGTTTCC
>JAZDHD010000383.1:0-20272 GCA_043806215.1 Pseudomonadota bacterium
ATATTGAGTGCCGCGGGGCTTCTCGCAGCCGTACTGGTCCCGGTGATCACCCTGGTTGTCGAAGCCCGCTTCCGCTGGGCCAGCTATCAGGTCATGCATGCAGACCCGGCAAGGATGGAACGATTGGGACGCCACATCGTCGTGGGCTACCGGAGTATGGACGAAGTCCGCGAATTGGTCCGGCTCCGGGGAATCGCCGGGGTCTTCGTTTCCGCGGGAAACGTTCGGGGCAAGAGTATTGCCGGAATCCGTCGGGACATCGACTCTCTCCAACACATACGGAAAAATCAAGGCCTGCCGCCGCTCTGGATCGCCACGGATCAGGAAGGCGGTATCGTCTCACGGGTGTCTCCTCCATTGCCCCGGCAGCCGCCGCTCTCATCGCCGGCGGGATCTTCGTCGGATTCGGGTCGGCGTAAGCAGGCAGTCCGGCAATACGCTCTCAGGCAGGGACGGGGCCTTTCGGATCTCGGGATAAATCTCAACTTCGCTCCGGTGGTGGACCTGAACCACAAGGTAGTAAATCCCGACGACCGGTTCACGCGGATTTCCCAGCGTGCCATTTCCGGAGACCCCGCGGTTGTGGCCCAAGTTGCCGCGTGGTACTGCGAGGCGCTTGAAGAAGCCGGCGTCCGCTGCACGCTCAAGCATTTTCCCGGATTGGGCCGAGTATTCGAGGACACCCACAAGGAACACGCGAACCTGGCAACTCCCCCGTCAGAACTGACCAGGACGGACTGGGTGCCCTTCCGGAAGCTGATGCGGGAAACCAACGCCTTTACCATGCTGAGCCATGTGAGGTTGGAATCAGTGGATTCCCGCTGTCCGGTCTCCGCATCGCCCGCGGTGATAGCCGGCTTGATTCGCACCCAATGGAAGTACGACGGCATACTCATTACCGACAATTTCACCATGGCGGCCATCTACCGCAGTGCCGGGGGCATGGAAAACGCGGCGGTCCGGGCACTCAACGCGGGGGTTGATCTGATTCTCGTCAGTTGGGATACGGACCAGTACTATCCGTTGATGCACGCTCTGCTGAAGGCCGACGGCCGCGGCGGCATCAGCCGTCACGCGTTGGAACTGAGTACCCGGAGGCTTGCGCGTGCCGTCGAGGCCATTCGAAACGCCTCAGCCCGGCCCTGAACTGGAGGCATACCGATGCTCCTTGCACATCTCGTTCCCGCGTACTTCGCGGGCGAGCGTTGGGAATCACACTGGAACCCTGAATGGAGTCGGAACCGGAGAGCCGCTCTGTGGTTTGCCTCACTCGGGAGCACCGCCGTGCCGGACCTCGATGTCATGTACAATGTACTGTTCCGCGGATTCTTCGGCCACTCGATTCTCTGGACGCACAGCCTGTTTCCATACCTGGGCATGGTTGTCATGTGGTGGTTTATCGGCCTTACGGGGCGTTGGCAGTACATCCAAACCCTGATTGGTCTCGTTACACTTGGAGGCGTGTCTCACTTGGCTCTGGATGTGGTTGCCCACAGCACACCACTTTTCTATCCGCTCTCTATGTACATGGTCGGTGCACCCTCTGCCCATGTGAGGGACGTTGGCCTATGGGGCTATCTCACCGATCCGATCTTCCTGCTGGAACCGCTCCTGTTGGTATTGGCAGCGGCTCATTGGGTAGTCCGCCGCGCTTCCGTCACACCGCGATTCAAAAGGGCAGTGGTGCTCGGTTTGGCAAGTGGATTCGTCGTGTTTTCAATGAGCTTCCTGTTGTCGCTTCCCATGCTTAGGGGCTTGGTTGCCGGGAACCTTGCGAACTACCAAGCACGACACGCTCCCATCACGGCCCGTTCCGACACGCGTCCACCTTATTGATCACGATCTGTTGAGCAGAGCGGATCCCTGCTGAAAATCAAGACAACTCTCATGAGTTTCTTCCACGACACCCGCGTTCAGGCTTGATTCACCTGCGTGGTACTGGTAAATTTGTGTGAAATCAGGTTTCCTGCGGGCGGTCTGCGAAATGAACCGCATGAGCAGGCGACCCGTACGGAGAGACGTTCAGTTCAAGCTGCCCTGCGGGAACCGTGTTCGTCTCCGAGGGAGCGGAATCACGGCTTGAGCGTGGCGAGCCTCTTTCGAATCCCCATCGTACCGGCGTATAGTTTTCCGGCCCGTTTTTCGGTCGCCGAGCGAATATTTTCCCAAATGGAAAGGGGCAGGCCCTTTCCGAGCTGAGGAGACGGCAATGGATCTTCGATTCACCCGAACAATCTGCCCATATTGCGGATGCGGCTGTGAAATGTTGCTCGAATCATTGGACGGGAAGCTTGTGGAAACGCTTCCGTCCAAGACCAATCCCATGAATCAGGGGAAGCTTTGCATCAAAGGCTGGAATGCCCATGAATTCGTCCAAAGCCCAAACCGGCTGACCAAGCCACTTGTGCGGAAGAACGGCGAACTGCAGGAAGTTTCCTGGGACGAGGCCCTGGATTTCGCCGCATCCCGGCTCAAAGAGATCAAGGAGAAAGACGGAGGAAACTCCGTCGGGTTTCTCGCTTCGGCCAAGTGCACCAATGAGGAGAACTATCTCCTTCAGAAGCTCTGCCGGGCGGGGTTCGGGACAAACAACATAGACCACTGCGCCCGCCTTTGACACTCCTCCACGGTGGCAGGTCTTGCCGCCGCGTTCGGGAGTGGGGCCATGACGAATACCATTGCCGGTATAGAAGACTCGGACTGCATATTCATCATCGGTTCGAATACCACCGTGGCACATCCGCTCATCGCCTATCGGGTGTACCGTGCCAAGGCCAAGGGCGCCAAGGTGATCGTCGCCGACCCGAGACGCATCCATATTTCCCATATCGCGGATCTGCATGTCGCACAGAAACTGGGGTCGGACGTCGCTCTCATCAACGGCGTTATGAACGCGATCCTTGCCAATGGGTGGCATGACAAGGCATTCATCGAGGAGCGGACGGAAGGATTCGACAAACTGGAAGAGGTTCTCAAGAACTATACGCCGGAAAAGGCTTCCGAGATTTGCGGGGTCCCTGCCGACGACATTGTCAGGCTGGCGGAAATGTATGCGACTTCGGAAAAAGCCGCCATCCTTTACACCATGGGCATCACACAACATACCCACGGCGTGGATAATGTGAAGTCCTTGGCCAACCTGGCAATGATGACCGGGAACCTGGGAAAGGACTCCGCAGGAGTGAATCCCCTGCGCGGACAGAACAACGTCCAAGGCGCCTGCGACATGGGCGGTCTTCCCAATGTGTACCCCGCATACCAGGCCGTCACCGATGAAAACAACAAGAAAAAGTTCGAAGAGGCATGGCAGGCGGAGCTATCCGACAAAGTCGGGTACACGGTCATGGAGATGATGCACGGCCTTGAAGACGGATCGGTCAAAGGACTGGTGATCCTCGGAGAGAACCCCCTGGGCAGCGATCCGGACCTCTCCCACGTCAAGCATGCGCTCGAATCCGCCGAGTTCCTTGCCGTCATCGATATCTTTCTCACCGAAACGGCCAAACTGGCCCACGTGGTTCTCCCGGGGGCTGCTTTCGCCGAGAAGGACGGGACGTTTTCCAACACGGAACGCACCGTCTTGAGGGTCCGCAAGGCGGTTGAGCCCATGGGAGATGCGCGGCCGGATTGGGCCCTCATCGCGGATCTTTCCACCCGTTTCGGGCTCCCCATGAGCTACGGGTCGCCGAGCGAGATCTTTGACGAGATGGCAAAGCTCACTCCCAGCTATGCAGGCTTGAGCTACGAACGTCTCGAGAACGGCGGCATCCCGTGGCCGTGCCCGGCCCCGGATCATCCCGGTACGCCGGTCCTCCATAGAGGACGGTTCACCAGAGGATTGGGGCTCTTCCACGGCATCGAGTACCGGGCACCGGATGAACTCGTGGATGATGAATTTCCCATGCAGCTCACCACCGGGCGCTTCTTTCCGCATTATCACACGGGGACGATGACGAGAAACTGCCCGGCTCTTCACAAGGAAATGCCCGAAGGCCATGTCGAGATCCATCCTGAAGACGCTGAGCGTCTCGGGCTGAAAAACCTCGACTCGGCCCGCCTGGTTTCCCGCCGCGGAGAGGTCGTCTCCAAGGTCGTGCTCACCGATCAGGTGACCCCGGGATTGGTCTTTATGAGCTTCCACTTCGCGGAATCCAACGCCAACATGATCACCAACCCGGCACTCGATCCCATCTGCAAGATCCCGGAATACAAAGTCTGCGCAGTCCGGGTAGAGAGGGCCGACGAGCCCGCCGGAACAGTGGACGCAGCTTCTGCATAGCACTCTCATTCTCTTTCCTGTGGGACTTTGAGGGCTAAAAACACTTTCCAAAGTCCCGCAGGGCTTCACATGGGCTGCCGGCCCGGCCTTTCAAGGCCCGTAAACCCTGCTAAGCCCGGGAAAACGAGACGCGGAATTTGTGAAACGCAACTCCGGGATATTTCAATTCGCGCCCATGCCGTCAAGCCCGCTCACTCCTCCCTCATGGTCTGGATAACCGGCAGCGGGAAATGAGGCTCTCACTCCCGCCGATTTACGTGCCCACACCCTCCCGCGCGGAGCAATTGATTTCCCGGGAGGTTTTCTGATAACGTGCCCCTGCCTCCAAAGGAGACAGACCACGTTTCAGTCGGGAGGGGTTCCTCGTGAACAAGGTGCTGGTAGCATCTGAAGACCGCAGTGCTTACTACGGAGTCCAAGAAGGATTTCCCGGCGGTGCCAAAATTACCAAGGCACCCAGCGTGGGGGAGTTCCGGACATTTCTGAACTGCTCCCACCACGGGACGAAGAACCGTTGTGAGTATCTCTTCGTGGATCTGGATTTTCTCAGGGAAGCCACTCCATCCCGGAACACCGATGATTATGCCGACGCTGTTCAGAAGCTCTGGGAGCGGGTTCCCGGTGCGGAAGTGATTGTCATCTGCCCCCAGGAAAGGACCCGGGCAGCGGTTATGGCCGTAAAAGGAGGAGCCGGCGATTACCTCACCTATCCGGTGGACCCCCAGGAAGTCAGGCACGTGGTGGACTCGCTCAAGGAAAAGGTCCGCCGTCAAATGGAACTCAATTACCTGAGAGAGGACCGCTGGAAGACCGAAGTCGAAGGTGTGTCCCGCACTGAAAGCCAACTCATGGTGAAGGTGTTTCAGCAGGTACGCTCGGTGGCACCGACCAGAAGCACCGTGCTGCTCCAGGGTGAAACAGGCACCGGCAAAGGCGTGCTGGCGAGGTTGATACACTCGTGCAGCAACCGGGCCGACGGACCCTTCATCAGTGTAAACTGCGGTGCCATTCCCGATACTCTGGCCGAAAGCGAGCTGTTCGGTCATGAACGGGGGGCGTTCACCGGTGCCAACCGGCGCAAACTCGGCAAATTCGAAATAGCCGAAGGGGGAACCATCGTACTGGACGAAGTCGGCACCATTAGTCCATCAGCCCAAATCAGACTTCTCCAGGTACTTCAGGAAAGGACATTCTGTAGGGTAGGCGGCGAGACCACCATAGATGCCGACGTCAGGGTCATTGCCTCCACCAACGAGAATCTCGCTGATCTTATCAACCGGGGGGCCTTCAGAAGCGATCTATATTACAGACTCAACGTTTTCCCCATTAAGTTGCCGCCGCTCCGACAGAGATCGGAGGATATTCCCATATTGGTCGGGGAATTTCTCAAACGGCTGGATCAGGCATACGGCAAGAAAATTCACGGGATAGACGCGACCGTGATGGAAGCGTTTCAGAAGTATACCTGGCCGGGCAACATCCGTGAATTGGAAAACATCATCGAGCGCGCGTACATACTCGAGAATTCCAGGATTCTCACTCCTGAGTGTTTCCCCGCAGAACTCTTCGCTTTTCCCACCCTGGTCGCTTCCGCCGACGGAAACGGACTGCCGTCACTTCATGAGGCCCGACGTCGGAGCCTCGAAATGATGGAGCGGCAATACCTCAGAGAGATTTTGACTCTCTACCGCGGCCGTGTGGACAAGAGTGCCGACACGGCCGGCATTACGCCTCGCCAACTCTACAATCTTATGGTGAAATACGGATTCAGGAAGGAAGACTTCAAGTAGGGGTAAATCAAAAGCGAAACCGGATTTCCGATAATCCGGAATAAATCGGAAATAGCTCTTCACAACCGGTAACACACAAGAATTCATGTAATTACAACCATAAGCGCGTCTGATTTCTCGTCAGTCGTCGTTGTGCCCCAAACAACCGGAACTTCTGATTCCGATTCCTACGGAGTCATGGCGGACCGGGTTTGGGAAAAGTCTCTCGGTTGGCCGCGGGCAATCAAATCCTCCTCATTGGCATGCTTATTGCTCAATCATCGGGCAGCCTTGAAAATGCTGCGTCAGGCCGCAGCGATCCCATTTCAACGAGGAAGCATGGCCGGGAAAGAAGATGAAAACCCCGTCACCGTCAGGGGAATCGTCGTGCCGCTCATGTGGGCGGAAGACGGAAGCATCACGGCCGTGGGAATCTCGAGCTTCGATGAAAGCGATTTTCTCCTTTCCACACCTGGTAATCTCAATCAGTGGGTCCCGTTGTTAAGAAAGGAAGTGGAGATTGTTGGAATTATCAGTAGGTGTTCAAGAGGTCTCAAGACCGTCACGGTCAGCGAGTACCGCTGCCTGGAAAAGGGGGGAAGCGAATGAAGCCCTCTAAGAGGGCTTTTCCCGCGGCAAGAGCCTGCCTTGTCCGGGACGGCTTCGCCGGGAGCCCGACACGCCCGACGCTGTAACGACGTGTACGATGCCGCATACGCGGCAATGGTCTCTTAATCACCGAGCGAACAATCACGGATCTGGTCGCTCACTCCTTCCCGAAAGAGAGTCGGGAAGACATTATCACATAGGTTGTGGAGGTTCTTGATGAAAAAGTTCTTTGTAGTTCTGGCACTTCTGGCTTTCGCGTGCGCGGCTCCGTTTGCCATGGCAGCTGACAAGAAGGCTGAGAAGAAACTCAACTGCTGTGTCAAGGGAAAAGTCGAGAAACTGACCAAAGCGGAATGCACGACTGCCGGCGGTGCGGTAGTGAAGAGTGCCAAGCAGTGCAAGGCCCCGAAATAGTAACCGTATGGGGCAACCGGAAGCTTGACTGATGCCAAAGTCCCGCTCACCGTTCGGGTGCGGTGGGACTTTGGTCTTTCAGGGCTCGTCACGCCGCCCGCTGCGGCCGGCGTGCGCGGAGCCGAGAGAGTGTTGATGCACGACAAAGTTCCCGTAAGCACGGATATCCTCCAGGCCCTCATGAGTATCCGTGCGTACGGCCAAATCAATATGTTCGATCTTCCCGCAGTTCTTGCCTTTCTCGACGACCTGGGAGAGCACCAGGCCCGGAACTGGATTGCCGCCAATAAGCCGGATTACTTGAGAGGCGTCTCCACCGGATTCCGACCGATCCCCGACGATCCGCCAACACCATAGACCGCATTTTCCGGATGCGGGACCCTTTAACGCCCTGCCCTGCCGGACCTCCGTATGCCGCTTCCGTAGGGAGATCTACAGGGCCATATTCACTGCTCTTTGTGCATCCCGCTCAATTCCCGATCCGTCGGCGGCCGGTCGGAACGCTTCACCGGGCACCCGGGAAGCTCTCTGGCTACCTCTATTGCTGCGGTACACAGTTGGTCCAGGTATTCGTCAACAGTCCGCCGTATTGCCTCAGGGTCCGTCGAGCAGTCCTGCAATTCCTTTCCAAAGGATCTCAGGCCCGCCACAAGTTCACCGAGACGGTTGCGAAGCTTGTGCCGGTCGTAGCCGTTGCAGCATTGGTATTCTTGCCGCTCGTGCCGTTCCCGCGATTCCGGTTCCCGCTCCGTGGGTCCGCTCCGTTCGAGGGCGTTATTCACGAGCGCGACGAGTTCACCGGCCTCGTACGGCTTGAGCAGGAAGCCGAACAGGTCCCGTCTCACCGCCTTGCCGGGAGGTTCACCGCTTATGAGCACGGCAAGCATGTCGGGGTATCTGTCCATCAATTCATTCACCAGGTCGATACCGTTGCCGTCGGTAAGGGTGATGTCCGAAATCAAGACGCACGGCATATGTCTTGCCGCCTCATCCCTCGCTTCCTCGCAGGATTTTGCGGTGAAGACTTCCAGCCCGCGAACTCCCTTTTCCAGGTTCCTCGCAGTGAAGTAGGCCAACGTAGCGTTGTCGTCAACGATCAGTGCAGTGGGCATTTTTGCTGATCTCCTCAGGGGTTCCGGTCCTCGTCCGGCTCGGACCGGTCGGGGACGGCAGCCGTCCTTGGCCGCGGCCTTGTTCGATACGCGGTCCGCGCCGTCGGCGTACCAGACTCCATGATTGCGCATTTGGAGTGAGTGCCTTTGAACAACGAGCCGTTCCAAGCCGCAAATATGCAAGATTCACACCAACAACCACAGCTGGCGCCGGCTTGTGAATTTGTCTTTTAGCATCAAGACCATACCCCAGAGCACTGAAACCGGTGGGGATTGAAACAGGGCTGAATCATCACGGTTTGGGGTGATTTTCACCCATACAAACCGGCATGGTCTGCGGACCGCCTGATTACCCGCAGGTTTACAGGTTTCATTTGACGCAATAAAGGGCTCATCATGCGTGCTTCTCACTCATTCATGTCGATCGTCTTCATCTGATGGGAAAAGGCATGCCGGGATATGCCGAGAAGATGTGCAGCGCCCTGCTTGCTCCCGCCGGAACGACGGAGGGCTTCCTGCATAAGCGACCGTTTGACCTCTTTGGCCACATCATGAATCGTCTTTTCGACGGGGAACCTGACGGTATAGGTCCAATTCTCGTGGTGACCGTCCAGGCTTAGGGCGGACAACTGAATCCGTCCCGATTCGGAAAGCATTACCCCCCTTTCGAGGACATTCCGCAATTCCCGGACGTTACCCGGCCAGTGATAGCCTGCCAGGGCACTGAGGGCCTCATCCTCCACGTCGGGTATTTCATGAAACACCATATCCTGGGCCAGTTGGGCGAGAATTGTCTGCACAAGGAGCGGGAGGTCTTCAATTCTTTCACGAAGAGCCGGTATCCGTATGGAAAGCACATTGAGCCGATAGAACAGATCGCTGCGGAATCTTCCCTCCGCGACCTCTTTTTCCAATTCTCTGTTGGTTGCGGCTATCAGCCTGGCGTTGACCGGAATATGAGTCTCCCCCCCAACCCTCGTGAACGATCGGGTGTCGAGAAAAGTGAGCAGTTTTGCCTGCAAGGGCTTGGACAATTCGCCGACTTCGTTGAGGAGAAGCGTGCCGCCTTCCGCCAACTCCAGCAGTCCCCGTTTGCGCCCTCTGGCTCCGGTGAATGCCCCAGGTTCGTGTCCGAACAACTCCGACTCGGCCAATTCGGGAGCGACTGCTGCGCAGTTGATGGCAAAGAACGGGCCGTTTGCGCGCCGCGAATGATCGTGGATGAAACGGGCAAGATAGTCCTTGCCACTGCCGCTCTCCCCGAGAAGAAGAATGATGCTGTCGCTCGCAGCTGCCTGTTTGGCCCGGAAAAGTGTTGCCTGCATTGCCTGAGACGGATACTCGGCCGATTGGCCTTCCTCAGAGCTGCTCGACGATGATCGGGCATAGAGTCCGCTGCCCTTCTTTCTCAGCACATTGATCTCTTCGTCCCGAATACGGTCCCTCATTGCATTTCGCACGGCAACAAGGAGTTCATCCGGTTCAAAGGGTTTTGTCAGGTAATCTCTGGCACCTCTCCGGGTGGATTCCACAGCGGAACGAATCGAACCGTGTGCGGTAATGATGATGTATCCGGCTCTTGGATTCTTTTTCAACAGCTCGCTCATGAGTTTGGTTCCATCGACGTCCGGCAACTTGAGGTCGACCAAGACCACGTCGGGATAGAGAGAATCCGCGGCCTTCCGTGCCGCTTCGCCGTCGTGAACTCCAACTACCTGGTAGCCTTCACTCCTGAGGAGGTATTCCAGATGGCGTACAAGCTGAACTTCGTCGTCGACAATGAGAATCGTTCCTGGCATGATGTCGTGCGTCCTTTCCGGAAAGATTGCCGAGGTCAACATACGAAAGTGCGTTACGGGATGTGAAGCCGGGACATTCCAAACATGTCCCGGGCTCGGCACCCGGTCGATTCCGATAATGCCTCCCTTTCGGCCCCCCGGGCCGGGACTTGAAAGCGTTGACGTCCCGGAGGCCCTGTGTGAACCAAAGCCGGTCTTTCAAGGCCGGACCGAATCCACCAGACCTTTGACAATGAGATTGACCGCCCTTACCTCCTCCAGGAGCAACTTAACTATGAAGAGGTCGTCCGGAGACAGCGATGATCCGGTTTCCAGTGTCTGAAGTCCCGCGAGCAAGCTTGCCAGGGGATTCTTCAGCTCGTGACTCAGGCGGGCGACCAGCTGCCTCATCACTGACAAATGCTCCGCCCTGTTTCTCCGATCCCTTTGATGTTCGGCGTTACCTGAATCCCAAACGAGTATGAGTCGCCAGCTGCAGATCAATTCGGTAATGAACTCGACGCTCCTTTCCCGGCCGTCGTGCAGAGCGATCCTGCCCCGCCCTCGATGCCGCACTGCCGTTTCAGAGAACAAGAAATCCGCGTGGGGAAACAGATCGTGCACGTTGCCGTCCAACAGGTCCCGGGTAGGCCGCAGCAGGGATGCGGCGGCACGGTTGGCGAACAGTAACCGGCCGTCTTCCCCCACCACCAGCATACCCGTTTCCATGCACTCGCAGATGCGGTCGAGCCGTTCATCCGGCCGGCTGCATTGTGTGTCCATGTCGTCGAACATGAGGCCCCCGACGGACGGTTATACCATTGCCGCAAACTTAGTGTTCACCGGCACAAATACGGTCGCACATTTTCGTCTCGCTGCCGGCAAGGACAAGATCCGGGCACGGAGGCCCGGGCTACGAAGGACTATCATGAAGCCTTAGACCTGTTTCGTGGGACGGGCCTCCGTGCCCGTCATCTTCAAAGAAGAAGAGACTGGTTCCCGGCCTTCGCCGGGAAGACGGTTCTGCTTGTGCGACCGTATTTGCGCCACCGAGTACTCCTAATCGCCCTTGATTCTGGGATCACAACCGACCATGAAAGCCCCCGGGACTCCGAGCCTAAGACCGGGCAGAGCCCGGTGGACAGGCATTCCCAGGCAGGAGCCTGGGAACGAGAAGGAAGGGGACTTTCAGACAAATTCGGCGTCACCACGGTTCACGGGAGAATCTCCCCCGGTTGTTGTCGGGGCCAAACTCGGAATCCGTTGTGGCGTGTTGCCGGCCCCAACCCTGTAAACGCTACATACCGCGGCCGATCCGTCCTATTCGTGGGACGGCAGGGGGTGCATGGGAAAGGAGCCGAGAATCTTGATCATGGTGTCGCGCGTAGCGATTTCCTTCAGGCATTGGGCCACATCCGGATCGGCTCTGTGACCCTCGAAATCCACGAAGAACGCATACTTCCAAGGCATGGAACCTCGATCCGGCCGCGAGAGGATCCTTGAGAGGTTCAGTCCGTAGGCCGCAAATTTCTCGAGAATCTTGGAGAGCGATCCCGGCCTGTCTTCCGTCCAGAAGACGATGGCGGTCTTATCTCGGCCCGTCGGTGCGGGGACAAGGTTTCCCAAGACCAGGAAGCGGGTTATGTTGTCCGCGAAGTCCTGAATGCCTCTCCTGACCACCTGCAATCCCAGTCTCACCGCCGCCCGCTCGTTTGCAACAGCGGCCGTGGCAGAATCCCCCAAAACCTGTTCCGCGGCCTTGGCCGTACTCGATGCTTCTTCCAAGAGAATTCCCGGAAGACGTGTGGCGAGCCACTGCCGGCACTGTGCAAGAGCCTGGGGATGCGACGTCACCTTGCGGATATCTTCCATTCTTCCCGACTGATTCACCAATGCATGACTTATCCTCAGCGAGATTTCCCCGCACGCGCCCACGGATGAACTCATGAGCTCGTCCAGGGTAGCCCTCACGGACCCCTCGATGCTGTTCTCAACGGGCACGACCCCGAAGCGTCCTCCCCCCTGCGCCACCTCCCGGAAAACATCCGCCACGGTAGAACAGGACAGGAAGGATGCCGAGTGTCCGAACCTTTCCAGAGCGGCCTCGTGAGTGTACGTACCCTCCGGCCCGAGGAAGGCAACCGTGACGGGGGATTGAAGGCTCCTCGATCCCGAGAAGATCTCACGGTAGATTCCTCTGAGCGTCTTCGCAGGAAGAGGCCCGGTGTTGACGGAGGTGAGTCTGTCGAGGATCTCGGCCTCGCGTACGGTATCGACGACATCCCGCCCCCCTTCCGCCTTGAGGACGCCTATCTGCTCGGACATGGTCATCCGCTTGTTGAGAAGATCGAGGATCTCCCGGTCGATCTCGTCAATCGTATTACGTAGATCCCGAATGGATGTCTTATTCATGTGATGCCCGCCACGTTATATATAATGATAGCGTATTTTGTGACGAGCATACTATGTTCCGCAAGAACTATCTACACTAAGCATTCAGTCTTCCGAGGGACATTTGCGCCGCGAAAGCTTAACTCCGGGCATTGACACGGCCGGGTCCACAACTACTGATTACTATTTGCGGTTCTAGAACCCTTCGGCCTGGATGTAGAACGGCGGCATGCGGGCCGTCAGCGGATCGCGGTTGTTCCGGGGATCATAATTGGGGTGACAGACCTTGGGAATGATCTTGGGGATCGGGCCGCGGTCGAATCCCAGTTGATTACTGATACCGTCCCACGCCCACTGGAGAACACCAAAGGCATCGGCAGGCACTGGCTGCATAGCGGCGAGAATGGCCAGCAATATAATCATCTTGCGCATGTCACATATACCATCTTCCCGTTTTAGAGTACTTATACTTGAATTTATTGTGAATGTCAAGCAACCAAAAGGCGATATGGACATGCGGCCTCTGTCGGCCGTGAGATCTAAGCGCGTACGTGATGATTCGATACCGTATTCAGGAAACAAAGCACTTAGGGTCTGTCACCCAATAAGCCTATCATCCCTCGGGCCTCTCTTAAATGGTATAGCCATGGGGGTCGCCGGCAATCGGGGACATGATCCGATTTTGCGAACGGCGCCATGCGACCTCGCAAGACTCGGAATCGTGTCCCCGGATTGCCAAGGTTTGTTTTGGGACAGACACTTACGGTTTGATCTTTTCAGCCAAGACCGACAGTGCCTTGGATAAGGCCGACCTGGCTTCCGTTGTGGATCTGTCGGCCACCTCGCTTGCAGTGTCGAGAATCTCCCGCACCTTGGCCTTTGCATCGTCGGAGATCGGCCCAAGAGTCTGTTCCGCGTTCTGCATCACGCTCTCCAGAGCACCGACGAGGGCCTTGACGCCGCTCAGGGGTGCTGACGACCCGCCGGCCGGCTTCCAATCACTGGCCGGCTCAAATTTGCGTTTCAAGAGGTCTGATAAGTCATTCTTTTCACTCATCGTTTCTCCTCCATGTAAATTTGCCGACCGTGAATCGGCCGACCTTGGACGGTTATGGAATCATATGCCGTCATAGTCTATCGTGTCGCTCCTTGAATAGTGCGGACACCTTCACGTTTGTCGATGCGGTTCCACGACCGACGCGCAGATACGGGAGACCGCCCCCTGCCGAAAGGATGTCCTCGGGTAAAGCATAGCATTCCGGCAGACCGTAGTCGAGCCCTCCTTCTCGCCGGCACATTTCCGCACCGTGCCGCGTTGTGCCGCGATCTCGAGGCTTCTTTGGGGTTGACTAAGCAGAATGTGATGCTAAACTATAATATTAACTGACGGAGGGGTCGTGCTCCCCCTTACCCAGATTCTTAACCGGAGGAAAGAAATGCAGTGCGTGACTCTGAAAAACGGCGTCGAGTGTGCGTTCATGACTAGAAAAGGTTGCAATTTTAACGGCGGCCATTGCCATGAGGTCGTCGAATCCTGCCAAGGCTGTTCCCGGACAGTGACATCCTCACACGGGACTTTCTGTTCCGTTGCTCCTCAACCTGCAGCGAAATGGGCCCGAGGCACCTGCAACTTCGCTACTCATCTTGAACGCAAAGCCGCTGAACAAACCCAGAAAATCAATCCGCTCAAAGCCTCGAAAAGGGCCGCAGCTTCCAGGTAATACTGGGGATCTCTGTCCGGAAGGGCGCTTTCCCTTCCGGATTGCCTACCCACCACGCGTCCGCCGCCTTCCGCACCTGCTTCCGGATTCACAAAGGCCTTTACAGGATGTAGCGGCTCAGGTCGTCACTCTTGACGATGTCCCGGAGTCTCTCCCGGACCATCTGAGGGGTGACCTCCACGGTCACGCCGAACATGTCCGGGGCTTCGAAAGAGATCTCTTCCAAGAGCTTCTCCATGATCGTGTGAAGACGGCGGGCTCCGATGTTTTCCGCCCGCTCGTTCACTTCCTCCGCCAGGGCGGCCATCTCCCTGATCGCCTCGTCGCTGAATTCGAGCGTTACCCCTTCGGTCTTGAGGAGCTCCTGATACTGCAGCACCAGCGCGTTCTTTGGCTCCGTGAGAATCCGCACGAAATCGTCGCGGGACAGTCCCGAAAGTTCCGCGCGCAGGGGGAACCGTCCCTGAAGCTCGGGGATGAGGTCGGATGGTTTTGCCACATGAAACGCGCCGGCTGCTATGAAAAGAATGTGGTCCGTACGGACGACGCCGTGCTTCGTGTTCACCGTGGACCCTTCTATGATGGGAAGCAGGTCCCGCTGCACCCCCTCGCGGGAAACATCCGGTCCATGGTGGATTGACCCGCCCCCCGCCACCTTGTCCAACTCGTCGATGAAAATTATCCCCGTCTGCTCGACTCTCTCTTTGGCACACTTGGTGACCTTGTCGGTATCCACGAGCCTGTTCAGTTCCTCGTGCAGGATAATCGACAGGGCTTCCGGGACCTTAACCCGGCGGCGTTTTGTCTTTCCGGGAAACAGATTGGAAAACATGTCCTTCAGGTTGATGTCCATCTCCTCCATTCCCGCGGGGGAGAAAACTTCCACAACGGGAACGGCGTTGACCTGAGTCTCTATTTCCACTTCCCGGTCGTCGAGTTTTCCGTTACGGAGCATCTTCCTGAACTTCTCTCTTGTCTTTTGAGCAACCTCGACGTCTCCATTCTGTTCCTGGGAAGCTTGGGGTGCCGACGGGGCCATGGGGTTCCGCCGGACCTTCCTGGGGGCCCTTGTGGGGAGCAAAATGTCCAGCAGCCGTTCTTCAGCGAGTTCTTCGGCTTTTGGTCGCAGCACCTCGTATTCTTCTTCACGGGCCATGGAAATGCCGATCTCCAAGAGATCCCGGATCATTGATTCCACATCGCGGCCGACGTAGCCCACTTCGGTAAACTTGGACGCCTCCACCTTCAGAAAAGGCGATTGCGCAAGCTTGGCCAACCTTCGGGCGATTTCCGTCTTTCCTACTCCCGTGGGGCCGATCATGATGATGTTTTTCGGGGCGATTTCGTCGCGGAGTTCCTCGGGAACCTGCCGCCTTCTCCAGCGGTTCCGCAACGCTATCGCGACCATTCTCTTGGCGGTGTTTTGGCCGACAATGTACTTGTCCAGTTCCGCCACTGTCCTGCGCGGTGTAAAAGTTTCCATCGTGCCTCGTAAGACTGATTGTCCGCCCTTGCGGTGAAGACTTCCGCATTGGAGGTTCCGGTTTCTTCTCGCTCTCCATTAGGGAAATATGGACAAGAAGGTGATGAATTTCAAGCCTGCGCGCCTTGGAGTTCCTCCATCACCACTTCGGCATTGGTGTAGACGCAGATGTCCGCGGCTATGCCCAGAGAAATCCGCACCACTTCGGCCGCGTCCATTTCGGTGTGATGCAGAAGTGCCCGAGCCGCGGCCAATGCGTAGTTCCCTCCCGATCCAATGGCAATGACGCCGTCGTCGGGCTCCACCACATCGCCGGTGCCGGACAGGAGCAGGATCTTGTCGAGATCCGCTACAATCAGCAGTGCCTCCAATCGTCTGAGCATCCTGTCCGTCCGCCACTCTTTGGCCAATTCCACCGCGGATCTCGTCAGATTATTGGAGTATTTCTCCAACATCTGTTCGAACTTTTCCAACAGCGTCAGCGCATCCGCCGTGGAACCTGCGAAGCCTGCCAGTATTCGTCCGTCCTTGCCCAAACGGCGTACCTTGCGAGCCGAGTGCTTGACCACTGTCTCCCCAAGGGAAACCTGACCGTCGCCGGCCATAACGACTTTGTTCTTACCTCTTACGCACAAAATGGTGGTCGCCCGAACTTTCCCGAAATTCATGGATTCAATCCTCTCGTACTCCTACTCTCCGAAGCCTTTCCATCCAACGTTACGGATACGGTGTTTCATCGTTTCACGTTATCGGCCCGGCCCCCCCCCTTGTCCGGTCCTTCATCCGCGACTCCGCTCCGGGGGTGGGATCGGTCATAGACCGCCATCAACCTGCCGAGATCCGCCTTGGTGTACCGCTGCGTGGTGGAGAGGCCGGCGTGACCGAGCAACTCCTGTATGGACCGCAGGTCCGCTCCCCCGTGCAGCATATGAGTGGCGAAAGAATGCCTGAACGCATGGGGAGAGGCATCCCTCGCCAAGGCCGCAACATCGAGATAGCGTTTCAGTATACGTCTCACGCTGCGGGAAGACAACGGTGCCCCCCGGTGATTGAGAAATAGAGATCCATTACTCTTCAGGCCGCCCGTCTGCATTTCCAACATGCCGCGGACCGGCAAATAGGCCCTCAGGGCCTCCAGCGCTTTGGTACCGACCGGCACGTACCTCTCTTTCCTGCCTTTGCCGATGACTTTAACCCATCCGTTGTCGACGTCGATATCGCCGACCCTCAGCGACGTCAACTCACCGACGCGAAGTCCGGATGAGTACAGGAGTTCGAAGATTGCCAGATCGCGAACCGGCATGTCCGAGTTCCGGGAAAAAAAACGATGCACTTCGTCGACACTGAGCGATCTCGGGAGAGGCTGATCACCCTTGGGAGCCTTGACCCGGGCGGTAGGATTGGACGGCACCACTCCCTCCCTTACCAGAAACCTGAAGAATGTCCTGACCGCCGTAAGCTTTCGACCGATTGTTTCTTTCTTGATCTTCCCGAAACGGTCGGCAATGAACCCACGCACGTGGAAGGTATCGATTTCGGCTAAGGCGTCGATCCTCCCGATCCCCTGAGAGCGTTGCACGTAGTCGCGGAAATCCTCGAGATCGGCCCGGTATGCCCGAACGGTCTCTCCGGAACGGAGTTTCTCAGTCTCCAGATGTCGAATGAACGCTCGAAGAGCCTCTTGAAAATTCATTGGCGATTCTCTCCTCATAGGAGATCCAAAGACCTCGGAAGAAAAGGCGAAGCACTAGAATACATGTATCAGTTTATTTTATCAATATATTATATCAGTAATCAAACACGTGACTTTAAGATTACGCCAAAAGGAAAGCCGTTTCCCCCCATGGGCGATTAACGCCGGCCGCGAGGGATCATACCCATAGTCGGCTTCCGCTCGGCATAACACCACGGCGATTCGGGCGGAAAGGACGCTTTGGCCGGCGGCCGCGGGCGGATTCCACCCATCGGTAACCTCGCGTTATCGCGCAGCATTTCACATGACAGAAATAAGGACGGTTGGTTTTCACCCGTTTCGGGTACTGCGCCTCATCCCTGCCATGCGGTTCATGCCGCCCATGGCCGCCTCGCAACCTCCTGATAATCAACCGCAAAATCCACGGCGCCGCTCGACGGAAGCGAGTTGGCACGGCAATTGCTAGAGAAGTCGTCGAGGTTCCGGCAATGCATTTATTGCCGGCACCAACCTTCTTGCATGGACGGGCCGCCTCAATTTAGCGAGGCGGTCCGCTAACATCAATGAGTGTCGAAAGGGTTCTTTGTGGGGGTGCACACGGCCGCGTGTCGAGTGCCCAGGTGCGCCTATGCGGGGAGGTTGTCTCCCCGGCAAAGCAACAAATGCCTTCCCAAGTGCTTCGTTTCCCGAATACGGTGCCGGATTCTCGAGCACCAGGGGTGAATCGGCATGATCAACGGGAGGGAGAGAATCAGGGAGACAGCGTAATGAAAAACGTAATAACGGCGGCTTTCGTAGTATTTGCACTCCTCTGTGCGACATCGGTGTCGATTGCACAAGAGACTTCATGTATTGGTCTGTATTCCATCGCGGACACTCTTTACAAACAGGGAAAATGGTCCGCTGCATGTCAAGTGGGGCGGCAGGCGCTGGACAAGGCCAAGACATCGGGAACGCCCTACCAACCGACAGCCATAAAGACCATGGTGTTGCTGGCGGACCTGAAGAGGGACCTGGGGCAGCCGGCAGATGCCCGTATCCTTACTTCCGCCGCTCATGATGCGAGTACGGCTCGTTTTGGCCCCAACCATCCGTACACGATGAAAACGCTCATCCGTTCAGCCGAGCTGGCGGAACGCCGATCCGATGGTGAAACGGCCAAGAAGCTCTATGGCAGAGCGATTTCCGCGTCGAGAGAAGGCGGTGACGACGTCACCGTGGCACCGGCCCTCATCGGCATGGCCGGCATATGCAGGAAGGAAGGACGGGCCGACGAGGCCGAGGCGCTCTATAAGCGGGCTTTGGAGGTTTACGAAACCGCGAGGAAGTACAGACCATACCTCGACGGCAACATCGCTCAAATCCGTTGCGACATCGCCGGTATCAACCGGGAGCGGGACAACTATGCCGAAGCCTCGGAAAACTATCGTAAATCATTGGCAAAGTGCAACCTGGTCTACGGTTCCCACAGCATGAATGCAGCGGACACGCGGGTGAGGCTCGGTGATGCCTACATGGGCTGGGGGAAGCCTGCGAGGGCCGAGCGTCAGTACCGTAAAGCGCTGGCCGCCTACCAGAGGCTGAGCGGAGCGAACGATATCAAGACCGCGCTCATATTGAAACGCCTCGGCGACTTGTACCTGGCAAAGAACAATTTTCCCAAGGCAGAGCGGTCGTATACTCAGGCGGTGGCAGTGCTGAAGAAGTGTTCGCCGACTTGCAGTGCCACTTTGACTTCCGCCATGAAGGCCCTGGACGACCTCAGGATGAAGCGGGGGGACCGTGCGGAGGCTCCTCTGCATCAATCGGTATCTGGGCAATTCTCAACCGGCCCTGCGGTTTAAATACGGTAACAGATTCCTGAAAACGCGCAGCATGTACGCGGCTCGATTGACACATGAAGGCGGCAAACGCGGAGTTCCCGATGCTTACACCATACAGTAATCACGGGATCTGCCTGCTTCGCCTCCGGCAGGAATCAGGGGAACGGCCGGGAAAGGTCCCCGGTCCTCAGGAACGAATGATGGAAGGACGGACCGTCCGGCTCGACTCGAGCGGCGAAACCCCCAAGGAAGGCATTTCGGAGCGGCTGAAGGCTTCCGACCCCCCTTCACGGTCGAGGCTCGCTTCCGAGGCCGCAGATAAGGCGAAGAGCGAGTTCTTGGCAAACATGAGTCACGAACTGCGGACCCCGCTGAACGCCATCATCGGTTTTGCCGATATCCTCGAGGACCCTTCACTGGGCACCCTGAATGAAAAGCAAGCCAAAGCGGTGACGCACATCTCCGAAAGCGGAAGGCATTTGCTTAAGCTGATCAACGACATTCTGGAGTACACCGTCGCGGATTCCGGCAAGATGACTCTTCGGCTTTCCCGGTTCACCGTCGGGAAGCTGATGGAGGACTGCCTGCTTCTGACCCGGGGACTGGTGCATGGACGCCGTTTGTCAGTAGGCGTGCACGTGAGCGGCGGACTGGACGGGGTGGAGATGGAGGCGGACGAGGTCAAACTGCGGCAGATTCTGGTCAATCTGCTCTCGAATGCGATCAAGTTCACTCCGGACGGAGGCTCGATATCTCTGGGGGCTTCAGGGACGGATTCCGAAATAGTCATCAGTGTGTCGGATACCGGTATCGGGGTACGAAGTGAGGACAGATTGCGGATATTCGAGACATTCGAGCAAGTGGATTCATCATACTCGCGACCCAGGAAGGGAACCGGATTGGGGTTGGCCTTGACACGGAAGCTTGTGGAAAAACATGGAGGCAGAATCTGGGTTGACAGCATGGGGATCGGAAAAGGAAGCACCTTCGCTTTCTCGGTTCCCGCGCCGCCGGCTTGAACACAAGCGCAACCTGTGGGAGCACATGTCTCCCCGGCCACTTAGTGCCCGGTGGCAGAAGTACGGTGTCACATTTGTGGCAATTGTCCCTGCTTTGGTAGCGCCGGCCTCCCCGCGTTCCGCGGGGTATTCTTTAGTAGAAACAACGTACTATCTCTCGCCCGGCAGGGACGCCGGGACG
>JAZDHD010000384.1:0-5468 GCA_043806215.1 Pseudomonadota bacterium
GTTGCTCTCTGTGCTTCAGCCACTCCCCAAGGTAGTGGGTATCGAGGAACCGGAGGCTTCGATTCACCCGGCCCTGCTTGAAATGATCATGGAGATTCTTATGCTGGAATCCGCCGGAAAGCAGGTCTTGATAACGACCCACAGTCCGGAGGTCCTTGATCAAAAGGAGTTAAGTGATTCTCAGATTCGCATGGTTTATTTGAAGAAGGGACAGACTATGATAGCTCCCCTTTCTGATGCGAACCGGGACATTATACGAGAGCGCTTGTACTCGCCGGGAGAACTCCTGAAGATGAACGAGATACAACCGGATGACGATGGTCCTGTAGAAATAGGGGTCACATCTGGTTTTGCGTCCAGAGAAATAGGGGTCACATCTGGTTTTGCGTCCAGGCACGAGATCCCGGGTGTGGTGCTCGGAGGAGTTGCCAAATGAAACTGTTTCAGAATACGTGCTAGCAGGGGCACCACCACCGAGGCCGGAAACCTAGCCGGCTGTCTGTGCCTGTGCCGGTCCGGTAGATGCCGCCACGCATCGCAAGAGAGTTCCATCTCTCCAATTACGGTAGCGTGAGTAGCCTCGTGTCCCGTATGAAGAAGGCACTGATGCATGACCGGAGGCTCCGATAGACCGTTGAAAGGGTGCCGCGACACGTGAGAGTGACCCAAAACCAGACTTGCCTTTTAATGGGTGACCCCTTCCTACTATATTTCACTGACCGATATTGCCCGCTACAAGGACAGCAGACGAACCGATTACATCATTCAGAACTGGCTTCGGAACCGTAATACCATAGAATTTCTGGGAATATGGGAACAACTCAACAACCCGGATTTTAATCCCATCGAATTCGATGGGATTAGAAAACAGGCCGGTCTGAACAGCTTCGTTCTGACCGCCAAGCGCTGGATCGTTGCCACTGGGGCCATTGGCCTGACAGCCAGGGCCGGCCGGTACGGGGGCACCTATGCCCATAAGGATATCGCCTTCGAGTTCGCCTCATGGGTATCCGTCGAGTTCAAGCTGTACTTGATCAAAGAGTTCCAGAGGCTGAAGGAAGCCGAACTTCAACACCTTGGCTGGGATATCCGCCGCAATCTCACCAAAATCAACTACCGCATTCATACCGATGCCATTAAGGCGAACCTGATTCCGCCAGAGCTGTCGGCCCAGCAAATCAATTCTGTCTACGCCGGCGAAGCGGATCTGTTGAACATGGCCCTGTTCGGAAAGAGCGCCAAACAATGGCGGGATGAGAATCGCGGCAGCAAAGGCAATATCCGGGATGAGGCCAATGTCTCCCAGCTCGTCTGTCTGGCTAACCTCGAAACCCTGAACGCTCATTTCATTCATCAGGGCCTCCCTCAGTCCGAGCGGCTGAAACTATTGAACCAAACCGCCATTCACCAGATGAGACTTCTGCTTGCGGACAGAAGCGTGAAGCAATTGGAAGGAAATGGATGAGATGAATCACAAAACACACAAAAAGCACGAAAAAGTTCTTTTCAATATGGGCAAATCGCGGGACATAATATGGATTTGAACAGCCCCTAAGAGACATGCCCGACTCTCCCGTGGCTGCGGTTGAACTTCTGGGTATAGATGCCGTTCAGTTGGCGCATTCCTGCGGAAAGATTTCCGTCGGGCGATGAGAAGGTGGTAATGATTATCCATGAGGCAGTACGCATGACAAATCCAATTGTAGCGCTCGACAATATCTCCCAGGATAGAGAGAAATTCACCCCGGTCAAGATCATTCAGGAAGATTTCAGCCCGGGCATTTCCTCGGGCTGTCAGGTGGTACAGCGCGCCGGGAAACTCAATTCTCAGTGGTCTGGTCATGATCTCCGGGTACCATATATCAAATCAAGAAGCAAGACCTGACCCCCAGAGTGCGTATCAAATCAAGAAGCAAGACCTGACCCCCAGAGTGCGCCTTTGTAATTCTGCCTTTTGCTCCACAATGCTAGGATCTGAGCCTCGTATCACACGGTGTTTATGAAGTCCATCATGCCTAAGCTCTATCTGGTAAACCATGCCCATCTGTCATGCCCCCTTTCCACAACTCCCAGCGTGGCGCTATTGTCCTCGGCTGATTTCAATCTCTAAGAGATTGTCCGAAGGGATGACAACGCCCCCGTGCATCAATATATCAATCTAGGATCCATATTCTAGGACTTTCTTCCAGATTTCCTCTCGGACTTTTTTAACGGTAGTCGTGTATTCTTGGGAATGATCTTCACTTGAACCAAAAAGCGGATCGTACGGAACGTAGCTCCCCCATCTCGTTAGACGCCTAACGAATTAGTCACAATTTTCCATCGCGGTGCGCGCACGTTGCCGGGACTAAGGGGAGCTTGCTGGTCGGTAGCGCGATGTATTGGACAGCAGGACTTGCGTTTTGCTCATTTATGAGTTCCCCAAGGCATGCCGGATTGACTAGCCAAGTTGATAGGTTCGAGAAAGATCGGCCATGTTGCAGGAGGTTTAGGAGAGCCGAGAATTTGGCATGAAATAGCCAACTGTGCTCTGCGGCTCGTTCCAAGGAACGAATCAACGGTAATGAGCAGTGTCAGGGTGCTTCGTGATGTCACTCACGAACCGCAAGTCTGCGGAAGGACTGGTAGTGGAAGAATTCCCGATTAAGACTCGGTGACCCATTGTGTGCTCGGAACAACTGTCACAAGGGAATCATACCTTACCCGACCGATGCGTTCGCGGAACCCGCAACAAGTGGGCGTTTCGCCGTTTTCTCGCATGTCCAGGCCTCGACAGACACTGAGAGAATAGTTGCGGGAAAACGGAGATCCTCCTTGACGGATGAGAAATTCGTGTGTAAGAAAATACAACGGGACTCAAATCGTCCGCCGGTTAATACACCTTTAGAATAGGAAAAAAGGGCTAGGTCGTGCTTCCGGTAGTAAGGAATTGGAATATCTTCATTGCGGGGCTATGGAACACAGCCATATTCTCTCCTCAGTGGATGGCTAAAGAGCTGAACAAGCTTCATGACGGCACATCAATGAGAGTGGAATTCACGGCAAGCCCACGGGGAATGCAGGTCAAGTATTCGACTGACCGGTTGGTTGTCGCGCCGGAGTCGTCCGCACTGATTATTACTGCGAAAAACACTGAAGACGAAAGCTTAGCCCACGCGGAGGCACTGGGAGAGAATATCCTGAAGACGTTACCGCACACCCCCGTGAGTGCTTTCGGTATCAACTTCGCTTTCCGAGCAGAAGAACTTAACCCAGAATTGGCCACGCTTTTTCGACTCAGTGATGACGAGAGGCTGGCAGAGCAAGACCATACAACATTAAGTCTGTCCATAAAGCGTTCAATCAGATGGAAGGACGCAATGCTGAATGTGACACTGACCACCAGCGATGAAGAGCCACTGTATGTTGATCTAAATTTCCATCATGAGGTCGACGATGCCGAGGACGCCTCGACTCGCTTGAGCGGTCGAACACTAAGTTACAGAGACGAAGGTTTGACTTTCCTAGAAAACGTCTACAATTTGAAAATTAGGGAGACATCATGACTACCACACCCGAGGAGTGGAAAAAGACGACAGCAGTTCGTCAAGAGAAGGAACCCAAGAGTGGACGTTGCTCGACGACTGTGGAGTTTGGTGAGTTGCAGGAATCAAAACCAGTGATCTCCGTCACAGCGCGCAAAATAGGCACTAACGACGGAGCGGTTGAATTCGTAGTCGTTACTCGAAAGAATCAAATTACTGTTCCTTATAATGCGAACCTAGAGAATCAAAAGGCTAGAAACCTTGCCGGGAATAAGGTGCGTGCTGCTTTTGAAACGACCCATAAAGAAACGAGCGCAATGGAAGCCACTTGTGCACTTATATTAGAGTAATTCGCTTCGCGTAGTCTTTGTCATGACAGAGCATAGTCGAGGAACGCCTGGACTTCATTGGACGTATCAAGAACATGGTCGTGATGTGGACCTTGGGCAAGGACATATTGTCCAGAAAACTCAGGCCCTAGAGACGCTTCTGAGTCAAAGATATTCACCGTATCTCGCACAAGAGACCACCCATATAATCGTACTCACTCAGTCTTGCGACCTTGTACGTCGGAAGTCGAAATCTTGTAAGACCCCGGTCATCTTGGTTGCCCCCGTACTGCCTTTATTGTCGGTCATAATCGGCCAGATTGCGACGTACCAATCCAATTTGGAGGCCTATGCGGGGGTCTGCCGACAGAGTGCCAGGGGAGACCTCAACCTGTTCTTGCAGCGTCTGATTAACAATAATGTTGAAGAGTACTTCTATCTTCATTCTGATGCGGATGCTGGAATTATCGAACACTCGTGTGCGTATCTTCGCTTCTGTTTTGGACTTGATTCAAGCGAATACTACAACCATTTGCTTGAGAACAGAACTGTTGGCCTCACGGATCCTTTCGCAAATAAACTCGGTTGGCACATGGGTTGGTTATATGCGCGAGTTGGCACGGAGGACTGGGTGCCCGATCATGTCAAGCAAGCCGAATTTGACCGGATGATAAGAAAGTTACTATTGAGTGCCTACCTGTGGATACCTGATGCTAAGATTGAAGAGGCTACAGAGGTAATACGCGACTGGCCATGTGATGAGTGTGGTTTGCCCAAATCACAGGACGAGATGCGTAAGCTGGTTGACAATATGCCGGGGAAGACAGCAAAAGACAAAATCCTTGGAAGCATTCGCGAGGCCATCAGACAATATCCAGCATTCAACGACGAATATATTATCCAAATAGTATTGAGCTCATTATCAGAGAATCAGAGTGTATTAGACCTGACAGACCCAGAGGCATTCTGTCAGAGCGTCGGGCAGCATCTTTCCGAGGCGGGTGTATTCACCAATGAAATCATTATTGAGCGTGTCAGCAGACTACTCAATACCCACGAGCAGTTTGCGGCCATTCCCGACAAGGACGCCTTACTAGCAAGCTTGTCTAGCCGTTTGACCAGAACCCGCTTATTGGATAACGACGCTTATGCAAACAAGTTGTGGCGTCTGATATCTGGCGATCCAGAATTCAAAAGCAGTGCGAAGGAACTCGAACGTCAGGATTCATTGTAGACTACGGTCTTGGCGCCAGAATAGTAGATGTTTGGCCTAAGCTCAACCGATCACACACATCGGGGTCAGGTCTTTCATCTTGAATTGACAGGACGCTGACTGTCGAATGCCCGCGGATCTTAGAGGACACCTGACAAGATCCGTGACTTCGTCGAGAAGTTGGGGTATTCTTAACTCATGGGTAGATTGGCCCGCGCCCGATGGGATCAGGCATCGCTTCTTGGATCATGATCTATCATTACCACTGCTGTGGCCGTTTTCGTTGTTGATTCAAGAAGCAAGACCTGACATCCTCACTTTACTCCAAGTTACTCGAGCGACTCGTGCTGATGATTCTCTCCACGGCTTGAATCAACGGCAGCAGTTCGTTTACCGTGGTAT
>JAZDHD010000385.1:0-10042 GCA_043806215.1 Pseudomonadota bacterium
GGCGTCCAGTCCCAATAGGTGAACTCACGTTCCTCCGCAACGAGTACCTGGTCCCAGTACGTGAACGCTACCGCATCCACATAGCCGACAATCTTCATCGACCAATCGTAGAGGACCTGAAGCGGATAGGAATCCGCCACCGCGTACCGGCTGTACCCCGCGGTCCTTTCCTTGTACCCCACGATCTCAAGGTCTTCGTACTGGAATGTGTGCGGTTGTGACCCCACGGCAACCGTGTCCTGGTAGGTTATGCTCGATGTACCGTTACCAACGACCTGCTGCCCTTGGTAGTCGAAATTCTTGGTTACCGGGTAATACTCCCATTCTTCGTCAGTCGGCGAATACCCCCGGGCCTCCACCCTCATGAAGCAACTCAGCGCGCAGACAAGGAGAACGAAGAGTATGAACGGTCGGAAGCGTCTTATCCGGGTCGATGTATTCATGCTGGTCCCCGTCGCACCAATGCGCGTTCAAACAGGCTGCCCGGTCTTGAAAGACGGGTCTACTCTCATGCCGTCCCTTCGGGACGTTAAGGATTCCAAGCCCCGGCAGGGGCGGCCGAAAGTAGCCCGGTACTTCAGTGCCGGGTCACGCGTGGCCGATAAAACGAACGATAGGACAAGGCTCCGCCTGATCATATCGGGATAACCTACAGACGTCATTGCAGAATACCGGAGTATACCCGTTCAGTTAACGGGGTCGTACTTGACCGGCCGCATGTTGCCCGCACCGTCGGCTTTCAACACAACGTTGCCCAGAAGCAACATTTCCGCCGCTCCAACACGTAATCCTATTTCCGAAACCACGAACCACGCCCGGTAGTCGGTTATGCCCTATGTGAGAGTACAAAGGTGAGTCCGATCACCTGAACGAATCACAATGGAAGAAAAAATGTGTTGAGCCTTTCTTCAAGCCATTCAACCGAAAAACCAACACTTCCGGGGCCTCTTATGGATGGGCCTGCAGCATCCCGACCTTCCGTGAACTCCATAATAGGCGGGAATCCGGATACATGTCAAGTATTGATTAATAGATAGTGTGAATGGCCAAAAGAGGCGCTTGAAAACAGGCTCTTTTCGTTTTTGCCTGCGGGGGGCTCCGCTTGTCGCAACTATGCGGGTGCCGCGGCATACGCCCTTTGTGAAAAAATTCCGCGGTCAACCGTATTTCAGGCTTGCCCGATGGAATTCCGGGGAATATACTCGCGTCTCCGTCGGCTTTCACACTCTTGCCCTTCAGCGTCTTTCCGACGCAGCTATGCCTTTTTGTTCACCATCATAATCCCGGGCTCAACGGAGGCGAATGTCATGAGATGCAGGATGCTCACTGTTGCGGCACTGGTTGTGGGATTCTTCAGCGTCCCTTTGCCGGACCGCGCGTGTCCGGGGGATGAGGCCACACCGGTCAAGGCCGTACGGGTATCTTCCAAGGTTCAAACAGAAGTGATTTCCGGCATGGGATCCATCCGGTGCGCCAGGAATCTGAATGTGGGGATTGAAACGACGGGAGTCGTGTCAAAGATACCGGTGCAACTGGGAGATCGCGTCGCCAAGGGCCAGATAATCGCTGAATTGGACAATTCCGTCCTGGATGCGGAGATCGTCGTCAAGGAATGCGAAATGAAGGCCGCGGACGCGGAACTCAACTACTACTCGCAGGAATACGCCAAGCGCAAGGAGCTCTATGGCAAGCAGGCGGTATCGGATACGGAACTGAACAAGGCCTTCTACGAATCCAAGAGGGCTGAAGCGCGGGTCGAGACTCTAAAGTCGGAGAAGGCCGCACTCGGGGCAAAGAAGAGCCAACGCGTGCTTCGGTCGCCCATCTCGGGTACTGTAGCCAAACGGTACGTTGACACCGGGGCCGTGGTCACCCCCGGAATGCACCGCGTTTTTCAGCTCATACAATGCGAAGACACCATCGCTGAAATCGAGTTGGAGGAAAAAGTCTTCCGCATGATTCGTCCCGGACAAAAGGTTACCGTTCATGTGGACGCATTGGGCGGACTCACCTTTTCAACCGTTGTGGACCGTATCTGCCCTGTTATAGACGACCGTAACCGCACGTTCACCATTGAAGCTCGAATCGCGAATGCGGAATTGGCTTTGGCCTCCGGGATGTTCATCAGAGCGGACATAGACACGACCGACCCGAGACGGTCGGTCCGGGTCCCCCGCAAGGCCGTACGGTCTCACGCGGGGAAAGACAACTATGTTTTCGTGGTGAAAGACAATGTTGCCGTGAGCAGAAAGGTGTTGTTGGGATCGGATCTTGGGAACCGCCTTGAAGTTCGGGCGGGTCTGAGTGACGGTGACGTGGTGGTCGTCGAAGGACACGACCGTCTCAAGGATTTCACTGATGTCTCGGTTTCGTTATTGGACCGGGATGGGCGGCAATGATTGCTCGATAGTGCAATTTCCGTCACGTAGGGTCATCTTTAGGGGCGGTCACACCAAGACTGGGCAGAGCCCAGAGGATAATCATTTCCAGGCAGAGCCTGGGAACGAGAGGTGAGTACATGTACTGGGCCTTACGGCATCCCGTTTCCGTCATCCCCCTGTTCGCAGTGATGGTACTGGGCGGGGTGTTGTCATGGCCTTCGCTCCCCGTGGATCTGTTGCCGAGCTTCTCCTATCCCCGACTGACGATTGTGACATCCTTCGGGCAGGCATCCCCCGAGGAAACGGAGGCACTGATCACACGGCCCGTGGAATCCGCGGTGGGGACAATCGCCGGGCTCCGGGCAACAGAGTCGGTTTCCACGAGCGGAGTCTCTTCGGTCATGTTGCTCTTCGACTGGGGTGAAGACATGCATTCCGCGGCCGCGGAAGTCCGGGAAAAGTTGGATTTGATCGCCGATGAACTCCCCCGGGATGTGAAGCCCCCGTTGGTACTGCATTACAACCCTGCGGAAGCTCCCGTGGTCGTCATGGCGCTGTACGGACCCGCGGCGGACTCAACCGAGTTGCGTACCATAGCTGAAACGGCTCTTAAGCCCGATTTGGAGACAGCACCCGGGGTGGCTGCGGTGAGGGTCACCGGAGGGCTCGTCCGGGAAATCCAGGTGCGAGCCGACCGCGGCAGGCTTGTAGCCCACAGGACGGATTTGCGCACATTGGTCGAGAAGATCGAGAACGCCAACATCAACTTTCCCGGCGGGAAGATCGTTCGAGGAACCATTGAGCTCGCACTTCGTACGGTGGGACGGTTCAAGACCCTCGAAGAGATACGCAACCTGCCGGTGGGTGGGGGATCCACGGGCACGGTCATCAGGCTCGCAGATGTTGCCGACGTGGTGGAAACGCACCACGACCGCACGGCCGTAAGTAGGGTGAACGGCCGACCGGCTGTGCTCATCGGGATCATCAAGGAACCCGACGCCAACACCGTGCAGGTCAACGCCGAGATAGGAAAGCGATTGGCCGGGTTGCGCCGAGCCCTTCCGCAGGGCGCCCGACTTGAAATCGTCGAGGAGTCCGGTCCCTTCATTGAAAGTGCCCTGACGGATTTGCGGAACATGGTGCTGAGCGGCAGCATGCTCGCTTTCGTCGTGCTGCTCGCAAGCCTACGGAACGCCGGGAGCGCTGTTTTGATTATGCTCTCCATACCGGTATCGCTAATTTCGACGTTCGGGTTCATGAGCCTGTTCCGGGTAAGCCTCAATTTCATGTCCATCGGAGGACTCGCTCTTGGGGTGGGCATGCTCGTCGACAGTTCCATAGTGGTACTGGAAAGCATCCATCGGAAGCAGGCTTCCATTCCGGACATCGTCGAAGCCTCGGCCTGCGGTATCCGCGAGGTCGGGTCGAGTGTGGTTTCAGGTACCGCGACTACGCTCGTGGTGCTCGTCCCCATACTGTTCATGACGGGACTCGGCAGGCGACTCTTCCAGGACTTTGCGTTTACCCTCGCAGCCGCTCTGCTGATATCACTCGCCGCATCGTTGGTGTTGTTGCCGGCACTGCTCGTCCTGATTCATCGCGGTTTGCCGTACGAGCCTGCGGATGCGAATTCACGAACAGCCGTTACCGGAAACGGAGACCGAGATCTTGTGTCCCCTTCCCGCGCCCTGAATGGAGAAGTCCCCCTGAATCGCGCCTTGTCCAAGGGAGGCCGGGAGGATTTGCCCGGGAACGATGCGGGCCTCTGCATTTCTGACGAAACCCTTGGCAACTACCCCATGCAAGCGGCTTACGGCCGGGTACTGCTGTGGAGCCTACGGCATCGCTTTGCGTTGATCGTCCTGTTTGCCGTCGTGCTCTCGGTAAGCGTTTGGGCAGTGGGCCGTTTGGGCTTTGAAGTTCTGCCCGACGTCGAGCAAGACACGTTCACGGTGAAGCTGGTCTTGCCGCCGGCCTGCAGCCTGAGCGTCATGGAAAGGGCAATTGCACAAACGGAGGCCATGATACGAAGACATCCCGGGGTGCTGCGGTACGTATCCAAGGCCGGCACGGAACCCAAACGAACTCAGGGGGATGTCGATCAAGTGGGAAAGCCCGACGAGGCTGAGATAACCGTCACGTTGAAACCCTCCATGGGCCGTACAACCAACGTACGGGACCGTATCGTGGAGACGTTACGACGCGGATTTGCCGACTTGCCCGAAGTCTCCGTGAACCTGATGCTCCGGAAGAACTTCCTTGCCGCGAATCTTGGTGAAACCGGTATCCCTGAAATCCTGAGAGTGGTGGGAGACGACCAGGAGATGCTCTGCACCCTGGGGGATCGGCTGATTAGGCGACTCAGGGATCTCGATTGTTTGAAAGACATCACCGCTGAGGGCAATGTCCGGGTGAAACAGGAGCAGGTAGTGGTCGACCGTTACCAGGCCGCGGCAATGAGGCTCACGGTTGACGACGCGGCCGAAACCGTAGGAACGGCCATCGAAGGGAAAGTTGCCGGGGAGTTCGTCCGCAACGGTCGTGAGATCGACATCCGAGTGCGGCTTGCCCCGCAATATCTTCACGATGTCGACGATGTCGCTTCCCTGCCGTTGGTCCATTCCTCGCCGGTATCGTCCGCGGAACGATACGGAGAACAGGACATGCTCCGACGCGAATCGGACATTGTAAGGGCCGAAGAGCAAGAGAAGTCTACGGTGATACCGCTGTGCAGGGTGGCTCATATCAAGAGCGCAAGGGGCCCCAGGGAGATCGTCAGAATTGATCGGCGAAAGAGCGTCCTTATCCGGGCAAACGTGGTTGGAAGGGCATTCAGTCAGGGGCAAGCCATGGCGCTTCGTGAAGCCAAAGGCGTCGCCCTGCCGGAAGGATACGAGGTACGATCGGGATCGGCCGCATTCGAGTTGGTCTCGTCGTTGAGCAGTCTTGCATGGAGCTTGGGACTCGCGGTTCTGCTGATCTACGTCGTACTGGTGGTGCAGTTTGAGTCTCTTCTGTGGCCGTTTCTGATTCTGACGACAATACCCGCTACCATTGCCGGCCCTGCGCTGGTCCTTACACTCGGGGGATTCCCTGTAAGCCTTCTCGTTCTCTTCGGCGCACTCGTGCTCGTCGGTGTTGTCGTGAACAACGCAATACTCATGGTCACATCCGTCAATCTGTTGAGGGCACAGGGTATACCCTGTATGGAAGCCATTATTCAAGGTGCTCAGATACGGCTCAGACCCATCATCGCGAGCACGGCAACCACTATAGTGGGTGCCCTCCCCGTTTGCCTCGGCTGGGGTAATGCAGCCGCTCTACGCCGGCCGTTGGCGCTCGCGGTAACCTCCGGCCTGGCTTCCTCGCTGTTGTTCACGTTGCTCCTTGTCCCGGTTCTCTACAGTGTATTGGCAACCATATTTCGACCCGATCCCGGGAGACGCTGATGGGATTGCGGTTCCTCCTTATTCAAAGACCCCTGGGCGGGCTGGTGGTATGCATATGTACTGCCGTCGTGGCGGGCTTTGCGCTTTCGGGAATGAAGGTCAATCTCCTTCCCGACACCAGGTACCCGTTTATCACCATCACCACCGTCTTGTCGGGAACCGGCCCTGAAGAGATCGAAACCCTCGTCACCCGAAAAATTGAACAAGCGACGGCGGATATCCCCGGGCTGAAGGAGCTTCGGTCAACCTCCAGGGAAGGCGAATCCGAAGTCACGCTCAAATTTCACCTCGGAAGAGACATATCAAAAGCCGCCTCGGAAGTTCGGGGCCGCATGCGAAGGCTGCGGCCTTCTCTCCCGCGAGACACGCGGTTCCCCGTGATCACCCGGTTCAACCCCTCGGATGCCCCCATGGCGGTTTTGGGCGTGACCGGAAAGTGGTCTTTGCCCGAGATCGGTCACTGGGTCCGCCACACATTGAAACCCGAATTAAACCGGATCAAGGGCGTCGCTGCAGTCCGCATCGCGGGAGCTCCGGAAACGGAAATCATAGTCGACTGCCGGCCGGAGAAACTCAAGTCGCTGGAGATGACCGTCCACGATGTAACCAAGGCCATAGACCGCGGACACAAGAGCCTGTCCGGCGGTTCTCTCGTTGTCGATGAGAAGACCGTGCCCGTGCGGACTGCAGGAAATCTGGAGAGTCCTGATGAGATAGCCGGGCAACCGTTGACCGTCGCGGGACACGGCGGGCTCGTGAACGTTCGGACCGTGGCGGAAGTTCACCGAGTGCCCGTACCGCCCCGGGAGTCCACACGTCATAATGGTAAGCCGCTCGTTTCCGTGTCAATCTACCAGGGGGGCGGCGCCGACATGCGGACCTTATGGCAAAGCATACTTCGCACGCTTGCGGAGATAGGGACCAGATCACCGTCTTCACCGGACGTGGAAGTGATCTACAGTCAGGCTGAAGATTTGGACACGGCGCTCTCCCGCCTAAAGGGCGTCCTGGTCCTTTCCGTTGGAGCGGCCGGCGTCATACTGTTCCTGTTCCTGGGTTCCTTGTCGTCAACCGCCATTGTCATGGCCTCGGTACCATTCTCGCTGCTTGTGGCCGCCCTGTTCATGTACATGCTGCGGATTCCGCTCGACCTTCTTTCCATGAGCGGATTGGTGCTCGCCGCGGGCATGCTGGTCGACAATGCCGTGGTCGTGGTCGAATCGGTGTCGCGACAACGTGCCGGAAGTGCCGAAGAATCGGTGTGGTCAGGCATACGGGAGACCGCTGTCCCTGTTCTGTTCTCCACACTGACCACGGTGATGGTGTTCTTCCCGCTGGTCTTCGTGTCCCGAGAGATACGAATGTACTACGCAGGTCTTACCTGGTCTGTTTGCCTGGGGCTGACGGCATCGCTAATGGCCGCCTTGGTGTTGGTGCCGCTTCTGTTGCGTTACGTCCCCTCCTCTGCAAAGACGCCTCTCAAACGGTTTTCGGAAGCCGCTGTCCTCAATCGTGGGTACGGCTCGATTCTCCGTTTCACCACGGCCAAGCCTTGGGCGGCCATTGCCGCCGCGTTGGTTCTGTTGGCCGGGGCAGGCATGGCTGCACCCCGTCTCTCGTTCCGGGACGGAGGAGGATTGGAGGAACGCGCGTTCCGTATTGCCGTAGTCATGCCTCCCGGAACGCAGAAATCCGTTACCGAAGCCCGGACGTCCGAGATCGAGGAGACGGTCATGAGCCTCGAGGGAGTGCAAAGCGTTCACGGCAAGGTGTGGGCGAATCAGGCGCGGATCACGGTTAGCCTGAAGGACAAGAATGAGTTTCCGGATTCAAGTGCCGACGTGCGGAAACGACTGAAACAACTCCTGCCCGCCGTCGACGCTGCCCAGATTCACGTCTTGCCAATGGAACGAAGCGGGCAAGACCTGATCGTTTCGTTGATACTGTCCGGATCCGACACTGCCCGTCTCGCGTCCTACGCCAAAACCGTATCCAAGGATCTGTCCAAGCTCCCCGGTGTCGAGAACGTACTCGTGCACCAGGGCGATCCTATCCCGACGTTGGAGTTCATCGTGCGTCACGACGAGGTGGGGTACCATGGTGTCGACGCGAAGCGCCTCGCGGACCACTTGAGGGGGCATTTCACCGGCCCGGTGGCCGCCAGGGTGTTCTCGAGCGAACGAGAAGTCCTGGTGCGCGTCCGGGGAATGCGGAGCGAAGAAGAGGGCCTTGCCCCGGTGAGGAACACCTTCGTCCGCAACCTCGAGGGCCGCATGATTCCATTGACCGCGCTTGTTCAGACGAGAACACGATGGGTTCCAAGCGAAATCCAAAGACTTAACCACAGGAGAATGGTCAAGATTTCCGTGTACTTTGGAGACGTCAATGCCCTGAAACCGGCAGAGGATCTCAACCAATTGGTTTCGCGAACCAAACTTGAACCGGGCTACGCCCTGAAGCTTGGCGGAGAGATCGATAAGATTATCGAGACCCGGAGGGAAATGATCTATGCAGCGGCCATTGCGGTTCTGCTCACCTACCTGGTTCTCGTGTCCGCGACCGAATCGTTCCTGCTGCCTCTCGTCATAACGGCCGCGGTTCCTTTTGCCGCAGCCGGCGTTGTCGCAGCCCACGCCTCGATGGGGTCTTCGATATCCCGCCCGGTCTACATGGCGATGATAATTCTCTGCGGACTGGTAATAAACGTGAACATCCTCATCGTCCACTCGGCCCGCTGCGAGGAGATGAACGGCGCCTCACCGGAGGAGGCCGGCAGACGAGGTGCCAAGAAACGCCTGCGTCCGGTCCTGATTACCACGCTGACAACGGTTGTCGGCGCTGTTCCCATGCTGCTGGACCGCGGAACCGGCTCGTCGTTGTGGGCCCCGTTTGCTCTTACTCTGGCAGCAGGGCTTGCCGTTGCGGCCCCGGCATCGCTGATTCTCACTCCGGCCCTCTACGCGGCCGCGGCAAACCTGAGAAGTAGTGTGCGAAAAATGTTTCCGGGGTGGGGACCCGGTGGTCGGTGATCGACCGACGAAGTTGGGGCAGGCGTCACGACCGGCCACTCAGAGGCTTTCCCCTGCCTCGGGCTTGTTCCGCAGTTCCTCCAGGTGCCTTTTGGCCATATCATAGTCGGGTGTGAGCACCAGGGCCCGCTCGAACTCCTTCTTAGCCTGCTTATTCTGCCCGAGTGCGGAGAGCAGACGGCCCAACTCGGTATGGTAACGGGCGAAGTCCCGCTCCTTGCGGAAGATCAAGTTGAATTGGACAAACGCCTTCTTGATGTCTCCCTGTTTAACGAAGGTATGTGCCAGGGCAAGCCGTGCCTCGTTGAATTCGGGATTCCCTGCAACGACTTTTTCCAGTATTTCCTGAGCCAGTGAAAGCTTCTTGTCGTCCTGCGAGTAGACCCTGGCGAGCATGTAGAGCGGGCGGTAGTTGTTGGGCTCCAGGCGTACCGCCTCCTTCAACGCATCGGCGGCCTCGGCATGCTTTCCCTGATAGAAATAGGCCTTTCCGAGCCAGTATCGGGCAAGGCCGGATTTCGGCTGCTTGTCGACGCAAGCGGCGAAAGCCTTCACGGCCTCGTCGAAGGCTTCGCCCTTGAGCGCGTCCAGGCCGGGCTTCAGGCATCCTGTGGTCTTCCTGTCGGTTTGCGCAGGAGTCTCCGTCCCAGAGGGCTGTTCCGCCCCAACCACGGTATGGACAACAAGCAAAATGGTAAGGATGAGCACGGATGATCTGATAACGGCTGCGATCAAAGACTCGAGACGATGTTCGCGAGGCTGTAAAGAGCGTTGCATGGGGACCTCCTCAGATGTGGTCGGGGTCGGCGCCGAAAATCGTACGAAACGCGAGCGGCATACTCTGGTATCTCAAACCGGCTCGAAGTTTCTCAGAGAATTACGTACAAGAGAACGAACAGAATTATCCAGAAGAGCAAACCGATGAGGAAGCTGTTTTCACTCAACCGCCGGTGTTCCGGCATTGGATGCGCTGTGAAAGGGTTTCTCCGGATACGGTAACCGCGCACGAAGCAATAGAGCAGTAGTTCGCCGGTATAAAAGCAAAGGGCTCTTGCGGGGAGGAGCAGCAGGGCGAGGAGACATAGACCGGCGTATGCAACGGCCAGTATGGCAACCATCATCCAGATGATCTCGATGAGTTCCTGTCCCATGTCGCGTCTCCCAAATGCACCTCGCTGCGGGT
>JAZDHD010000386.1:0-2412 GCA_043806215.1 Pseudomonadota bacterium
TCCGACTTGCTATCCCGGCCTTGAAAGACCGGTCTACTATCATACTGTCCCTTCGGGACGTGCAAGATCGCTTGCCCCGGAGGGGCTACTGAGAGTAGCCCGGTACTTCAGTGCCGGGTCGTGACGACCGTTCGGTGAACGACGTAGCTGCAAGCGTCATTCTGTGACGGAGCCTTAGTATTATGTCCCCAAAATCAGGCAGCAAATCCACTCTGGTGTTTTTTCGCTCCACTTAGTGTTCTGTGGCGTAAATACGGTCGCACAAGCTGAGCCCCGGAAGATGACGGGCATCCCGCGCAGAACGCGGGAGTCCCACGGTGTACGACCGGCTTGGTCTCTGTTCTTCGTAGCCCGGGCCTCCGTGCCCGGATCTTGTCCTTGCCTGCACCCGAGATGCGGGCCAGAGGAAAATGTGCGACCGTACTTAGGCAGCGCCGCACTTAGTATAACTGTGTTGATCAGCCATCGTCTCAGTCCTCCGGTCCGTAATGATGCATCTGGATATACCAGTTCGGTGCAATTTTTTTGTACGCATAATCGTATGTCTTAAAATGGGGCGGATATGTGTTCAACGTTTGAAATACCCCTCCCCAAATACAAGGCAGAAGTGTCGCCGGTACTATCAGCGTGCCGTTGTGTATTCGTGGAGCAAAAGGGAAATAGTAATATCTCTTGTCAACTCTCTCCCCGTACCAAAATCTAATCTTCTTCCCATGTGCATAACGAAAGATGACTCCCGAGAATTCGCGTCTTTCCGGGCTGAACCATTTGGCGGTGAGACTGCTGTGTTTGCTTTGAAAGGCCTCGTCCTTTGAGTATGGATCGGGCGGGATCCAGACGACTTGATCGCCGCAAATCCAGCTAACGTTGATCCTCTCCATTAACGCCTCGATGTGAGGGGTTGGACGCAAGCAACCTCCCTCGTCGGTAGGTACAGCGAGGTCTTCGCGATAGATCTTCGCAAGCTGCTCGAATTCTGCCCGATGCTTGTGGAAATTGGCAATCATCTCCTCGTCGCTGGGAAGGTTCCTCATGCATGCAATCCAGACGTCATACTTGCTGACGAAAATGATCGCAATCAGTACGCCAAACCACATGAGGAGCTTCTTCCAGAGTGGTTTGGGCCGTTCTTGGATGTCCTGTCGCGTCATGGCTGGTCCTCCTCGAGACTGGGCTTGGTGGATTTCCGGGGACACAACAACGTTTTTTTTACGCTGGTCGCTTTGGAGGCTTCCCTCGTAGGCCCTTGCTCAGGTCACAGGCCGTCGGCCTCTCAACGGTCGTTACAAAGGATTCGTGACCCGCTGGTCGCCTCGTCCGAGTTGCCTGCGGAACCTTCTTCATAAGACCATCATCCGCTGAGCGCAGAAATCCTACCTCAATAGAGTTCCGCGAGAGTTCCGGGTATGGTGTACCCGGAACTCTCACTTACTCGTCCCCGTCGCTCCTGATTCGTATCCGGTCTTCTTCCACAATCCAGAGTTTCTTCCTCAAACGATCTCCCATAAGAGGAATCACCCTGTCGAGCAGCCGCAGAAGATGCCGCTTGTCCTGTGATTGAACCCGAAAGACGATGATCCCGGGAGTCTCTTGAGGAGGATATAAGCGGATATCGGAAAAATCCAGATCCAAGGTAAACAGTACCCGGTCCTCCGAGCAACAGACGGAAAGCACTTCCCGGTCCGTTGCCCCGCTCAATGATTCTTCCCGGACCGTTACCGCATCATGTCCCACCGCCTGGAGCACCGGGGCGAATTCCAATGGAAGGTTCTCATCAATCTTGAATTTCATCCCGCACTTCCGGCAGGCAGATAGACAACCCGCTCACGAGCCAATTCGGCAGCGTAGGCAATCACGGCCTGGATATCGTCATCAGTGACGGATGGGTAACTCTTCAAAATCTCATCCCGGCTTATGCCTGCAGCGAGATTGTCCAGAATGACCGATGCCATGATCCTTGTGCCGCTGATGCATGCTTTTCCATGACATATGAACGGGTCTACGGTAATCCGGTCTCGCCAGTTCATAGTAGAACCTCTCTTTGCTCCCCCCCGGTATCCTGTAGGGGCACTGCGTGCCGTGCCCACGGTGAAATCGGTACCCGGTATGAACACGACTGGCATTCGCCCACGGGCGACCGTCCGGCGTTCATTACGGGGCCGCTACCAAGACCGGCATCTTGCCGGTCGTCTTCCCCACCGTTGGGGCAAACCGTTTCGCGATGGAATCGGTTCGCTTCGCTCACCACATCCGAAAAGACATCGCCTACACATCCCCTCATCTTGTCGGCGGCGAGAGAATCGGATCAAACGTCTCGGTGCCGAAGTACGTGCAGTAGGGAACGCACTTGCTCATCAGCATGAAGATCATCTTGTCGTGGAGAGACGTCTGTTCTTCAAGACTGTCGAAATT
>JAZDHD010000387.1:0-39568 GCA_043806215.1 Pseudomonadota bacterium
TGCCCGTCATCTTCAAGGGCGGGCGTCCGCCCGCCGTCTCCCCGGCGAAGGCCGGGGTCCAGAAAGAAGAGACTGGTTCCCGGCCTACGCCGGGAAGACGGTTCAGCTTGTGCGACCGTATTTACGCCATAGAACACTAAGTTCTCTATGGCGTTAATACGGTGTCGTATCCAAGGCGGCAAGACCTGCTTTGGTAGCGCCGGCCTCCCCGCGTTCCGCGGGGTATTCTTTTGTGAAAACAACGTACTATCTCTCGCCCGGCAGGGACGCCGGGACGCTACCGCGTGTTTACAGAATGCGTAACCGTATTTGCGACAATGAGCACTAAGCCAACGGCTCCAGGCGGTTTAATAGACGCCCCGTGGACATCATCCGGCCTTTGACGAAGATGCATGCTCCCCAGATGACGTCGCGCTCAACCAACTCTTCGGCTTTCTCAATGCCTTGGCCCAAGGCCGTTTTTATGACCGCTTCGGAGAGTTCCCCCACGGAGACCGTGACCTCGACGCCTTTGAGATCCGTATCCGGGTACTGAAGATCCGCACGCATTCGCTGCACGGCCCGGGTTTCAACATACGTCGCATTCCCCACCGCGGTGGCCGCCGCGTCGGCCCACGCGGCATCCGCGGAAAGCACCACCGCGGCCGATGCCGTTCCGCGCGTAAAACTTCTCCCTCCAAAGCCGCTGGTGGCGACTCCTCTAATCCCCGTTTCCGGAGTTATGAGAACCCGATGGGAAAGTGCAGTACCTTGAACGTCAGGCCGGATGCCCACGAAGACCCGTTCATCTCTCTCGAGCCGCAGGGCGAGATCGCCTCCGTTGTTAACCAGCACCCGCGTCATTCCCAAGCCGGCCAGGAAATCGGCTGTGGCTCCGGCGATGGTCCCGGCCACGGCCGCCATGGGGGTTAAATCGGCATCACCGATCCTGCGGACAGCGTGCCACATCGTGTGGGCCGGCGTTCCCGGATCCGGCTCCATGCAGGAGACCCACGGGACGCTCAAGGAATCTTTGACGAGCGCGGCCTCTTCGAGAAACCCGATGGCCTTGCCCGCAGCCGCCCGGCAGGCGTCGGGCCGAGGTATTCCCCCCTGTGAAGCTTCCATGAACATACGCATGGGACCGCACTCCACCAGTACCGTCCCGTCTCCCAGCAGCAAGATCTCGCTCTGCCACGCAGGCAATTCACCACTCCGCGATTCCCCGGACCTGCCGGTTCCATGCGCCCTGGGCATCGTTTCACTTGGTTATCGGTTCCGTAAGGGGGTGTGTCGTTCAACCCGCCGGCTCGAAAGGCTTCAACGCTTCCTCGTGGCCTCCTATGGCGCGGAAGTCCGCGAGGGTCATGGTGTATTCAATCGGACACACCGTTGCCGGCGTCGGAACCCAGGTGAATGCCCCGGCCACGACCTTTTCCACATCCACCATGAAGTTGATGCCGCCGCCGGGAAGGATGAACGTGGGGGCCCCGCCCACCGTGAGCCGGGCCTTCATGCCGTGGACCGCCCGCGTGAGCTTGATCGGGTACTTGGTCACCCCGGCCCGGGCGCTTCCCCCGGAGCCGCCGCAGTAGACTGCGGAGACCAGCGACTCCTGGCACGTATCGGCCACTTGATTTACCACGGCGAGGACTTCGTGGGACAATGGGATCTCTTTGAGACTCCCATCGGATCGGACCTCGAATAAGGACGCTTTTCTTCCGGTGGTCTCCGTGACGAGGATCTTCATCCCTCTGCGAGCGACACTCATGTCGATCGACTCGATGATCTCGATGGGATCCGTAATCGACGTGCCTCCCCATCCGCAACCGCTGTCGCCGAAGTACCTGCCGGGAGTACTCTTTCTGAAGCGGAGACTAACCCCGCAGGGCTTGACTCCCACCAGTTGACCGGCCATGTGTTCGCTGAGCAGTCCGGTGAGATGCGAATCAAGTATGACCGCCTCATCCACCACGTCCTTCAGCAGGCCTGCAAATAGGCCCAAGGTAGCGCTTCCGCATCCGACCCTCATAACGTCGTCGATTTCTCCGTCGATCTTGGGCGGCCTGCCCACCGCAAGTTCCAGCCTGCTTCCCCCTTCGATGCCGACGCGGACCGTCTTCCGGTTCGCCAGATCGCACACGAGCCGGGCCACGGACATTCCCTGCGGAGCGGTCATGAGATTGGCTCCGCCTATGGACAACATCTTTGAACCGTATTCTTCAGTGGTAAGGTGCCCGACCTTCTTCTTGCGGTAGACGACGCACGCCCCCTCCTGCCCGATGGTACGGTCCGTGTCGACCTTGACCTTTATTCCGGAGTAGCTCAGCGGGGCCTCAGTAACGACGGTCACCACGTCCACTCCGTCAACCTTGGTCTGGACGATGTGGGGCGCGGGCTTGCAATCGGGATACGTGGTACCCGATCCCACCCCCGTAATGATGGGCCTGCGAATCACGGGGTTCCAGTCGGGTCCGACAAGGTGTTTGACGTCTTCGTACGTCCTCAGGGGAATGGTCCTCTCCAATTGCCCGTTTCGATGAACGAACCGCTGACATGCTCCGGTATGCCCCTCCTTGATGCGGCACCCAATGGGGCAGGCCTCACAAGCCAACGTTCCCGGGATCGGAGTTTCCTCGGGGAAGATGGCTTCCTCGGGACAGATTCTCATGCACGCACCGCAATCCGTACACGATTCATCTATGACGGCCTTTTGCTTGACCAGACGTACTGCGCCCTTGGGACAATCCAGGACACAGGCCGCGCATCCCTTGCACTTTTCGACCCGTACTTGCATTTTGAGCACCCGAATGGAGCGATTGCCGCGGTTCTTGTCCGAAATCCTCGGATTTCGGTTGTTCCCGGCAAAATCTCCACACCACCATTTCATAAGGGAGGTGTCCGGAAGATTTCTTGTTTCAAGACCCGGCACCCGACCTCAGGAAACCGGTCATTCGCGCTGCCGATTACTGGAGGACCGTGTGTCGATTTCTTCACCCAAAGACTCTCGATGGGACCAGGAATTGCTCAAGGTACTCCTCCGGTACCTTTACGTCAAGAGGCCTCACCGGATATGGGTGGATTACAGGTTGCTCATGACGAGATACTCATTCCCCCAAGCGGTTTTCTCCGCCCCGTGAGATGGACATGAAACCGCGCAGGGAACCCCCCGGACGGAATGGTTCCCTGCGATCAGCCTGCTCAGTGCGGCATTTCATATGTTCGGTCACATATTTTCGTCTCGTTGCCATGTTGCGTACCGGCAAGAACAAGATCCGGGCACGGAGGCCCGGGCTACGAAGGACTGTCATGAAGCCCTAGACCTGCTTCGTGGGGTCCCGCTGAACGCGGGATGCTTGTCCTCTTAGTGGGACGGGCGTCCCTGCCCGTTATCTTCCGGGGCTCAGGTCGTGCGACCGTATTTATGCCATAGAGCACTCAGTCCTGCTCGATTTGTTCCCTCTGCGACTCCTCCGGCGTCAATGTTGACAATCGGATCTCCAGAGACAACCGTCTTCGCCGCATCCCTCGATTTCCTTAAAACATGGGTTGTTTCCCTCGATCTCCTGAATGACACGGATAAGACTATCTTTCCTGTGGCGAGAGATATTCTTGATTCCCAGGGATCGGGCCTTGTCCCGAATCTTCTTCAAGGTCATGCTTCAACTCCTTTTCTCAACACCTCTGAATGAGCACGAAATACTCCTTGCGGCGATTTCATAGCCGCAATCGCGCCGAAAAATCAAGGAAAATTCACCGGCCCTGTGATAGACTGCGCACGGGACATGCGTACATGCGGCACAGGTGCCCGGGGAGCTTACGGATGAGGAGTTCTCTCCCTACGACCATCACGAGCCTCGGGGTCGTGACGCCCCGTTCCGGCCAGAAGCCCCGGAGATTACGCCAAAGGTGACCGATTCCAAGATGTTACCGCTACTTTGATGCTCAATTGGGATAGGGAAGAGACAATGTCCGGAATGTCCGAGGGAAGATCCCGACTCCATCCGCCTGCCGTGATTGCGTTGATCGTATCGATCGTGGGAATCCCTTTGGTCGGCTTGATCACCGGCGCCATAGCCGTCGTGTTGGCTGCGGCGTCTTTGAGCCGCATGGCAGCGGACCCGCTGCTTCGCGGCCGAGGCATGGCAATGGCCGCCGTGCTTATCGGCCTGGGCGACATGATCCTATGGGCGGTGCTGCCGGGACTCATGGTCCCCCATGTGCATATTCCGGTGCTGCAAAAGGGAGAGCATCTGATCTTCCCATCGGCCGGCTTCCCGGCTAATGCTCCTCCGCCCATCAAGCGGGCACTCGAGAACAACGTCTTTCTTGTGGTTAAGAGAGATCGTTGGCCCCCGTTTCTCACTGCGGAAACCATCAGCGGTTCCGGCGTGGTCCTGGGAAGGACTGAAACAAGCTGCCTGATCTTGACCAGTAGGCACGTTGTCGATCCATCCTTCACGAATTCGGTTTCAAGTCCCCCGGACACCTCGGTTTCAATAACGGCTTACTTCCACAACGGCGCCAAGAGCCCGGCCCACATCCGCTGGACGGCCCCCGGCGGTGCCGATCTGGCTCTCGTGGCCACGGGTGAACCATACGCGACCGTGCCGGTTCCCGATTTTCCCCCCTTGAGACGGACCGACATAGGGGAAAGAGTGTTCACCGTGGGCAACCCCCACGACCTGACATGGACCTACAACGAAGGGGTCATTTCAGCAGTCCGGGAAATATCCAGCGGGAACCGCCCAATACGGGTGTATCAAACCCAAACTCCCATAAACGTGGGAAATTCGGGCGGAGGACTCTATTCCCAAGATGGTACGCTCATAGGCATTGTCTCGTGGACTAAGGACAAGTCGCAGGCCGAGGGCATCAGCTTTGCCATAGCGTACATGAGTTTTCTGCAATTGCTTTGAAGGGTTTCCGGGCCTTGAAGAGAGTGTCTCAAGACTGTCGGAGCGAAGTGAATCGTGCCGTGAAGGAGTGGATTCGAATGGAAATCCCCCCTGCCCTCATAGGCGTTAACTTAAGGATTCCGGCTGCCAACCCGTACTTCAACGGGCACACGAATCGAGGCATGCACACCGTTTTCGGTGTTGAGATGCAGCGATTTTACTGTGCCGAAGGCACTTAGGAATTTAGCCGGGGGATTAATCCCCCGGACGAACGGGATTAAGCTAACAGGATTTCCGGGCCTTGAAAGGCCCGGCTAACATCCCATGTCCTTTCGGGGCATCATACGGGGCCTTACAACGCGTCCATCAACATCCTCACTTTCCCGGCCACGTCGCCTTCCATATGAAACCGTACGACCTTCCGGCCCAGGTCGATAAGGGCCTGTCGGTCGCCAAGAGCCTGCGCGGCCTTCAGGACGCCGAAAGAAACCGAAGACGCAGGGGAGCCGGCATTGTCCGGAATGTCCGCATCTTCCCTGCAATCCGACGTGATCTGGACAAAAAGCCCCCGGCCGGCATCGCCCTTGTGCAGTTGTCCGGTGGAGTGCAGGAAACGGGGCCCGAACCCGAACGTCACCGCCAAACGGGTTCTGTCTCTGATCCTTGTCGCGAGTTCCCTCATGGCCGAGTACGTTTCCTCAGTCGGCTGAACGTAGGCTTGCAGACCGACGTACGCTCCGGGTTGAGCCTGTTCCAGGAGCCCTCGCAAGGCCTCTCCCGGGCCGTCGGCAGGCCGATCTGAGTAGACGCTGATGCCGTCGCGGGTAAGTGTGGGAGACAATTCCGGCAGTCTGCCGGCCTTCTCGTATTCGGCGAGCATGTTGCGGGCCAGTACCTTGGCCGACTCGACATTGGGCTGGTCAAACGGATTGATGCCCATTCGAGATCCGGCCACGGCCACGGCCATTTCCCAGAGAAAGAACTGCCCGCCCAAATCGTAGATATCGTTCAGATGCAGGCGGACAACCGGAAACCCGACTTCCTCCAGTGCGTGGACCGCAGCGTCGTACGTGGTGTCGCCCGCCGGCCTGAGGTACACAAACAACCGGTCCGCACCATATACCTCCGGCGACCCCACGGCACTTCCAACGACGGGCAGGATACCTTTGCCTTCCTTTCCGGTACTCTCCGCGACGAGTTGCTCCACCCAATCACCGAAAGCTTCCACCGCGGGAGGAATCACCAGAGTGACCTTGTCGCGCCCGACCGAGGCCAGCTCGCCCAAGATTGCCCCCAACCGCGCCCCGGGATTCTCCGCGGCTCCGGGGCCCATGTCTCTTCCGCAGGCCTCGCCGGCGGCGGCGGCACGGTCGAGAAGCCTTTCCAGGTCCACGCCGATGAGTGCCGCGGGAAGCAATCCGAAGTACGAGAGTGCAGAGTAACGACCGCCGATATTCGGGTCATTGAGGAAAACGGTCCGGAACTTGTACTCCCGTGCCTGCCCCACCAGCGTGCTTCCGGGATCGGTTACGGCAACGAAGTGTGCCCCGGCATGGTCCTTTCCCAAAGCATCCGCCGCCTGGTTATACATGTACTTGAACAGAGACGACGTTTCGGATGTCCCGCCGGACTTGGTGGAAACGATGAAGAGCGTCGTTGCCGGGTCATGACGCGCGGCCTGCTCCCGGACCGCGTCGGGATCGGTTGTGTCGAGCACGGTGAGGCTTAGGTGACCTTCCGTGGTTCCAAAGGTCTTGGCAAACACTTCGGGAGCCAGGCTGGATCCGCCCATTCCCAGAAGCAATGCCTTGGTGTACCCCTCGGAGCGGACGTCCTGAACCAGACTTTGCAGTCTTGGCACGTTACGGCGCATCACGCCGGCTATGTGAAGCCACCCCAAGCGGTTGACGATCTCGGCGGGATTCGGCTTCCACAGTGTAAAGTCGTTCAGATGGATCCGCTCCATCGTCCTTTGCTCCCTCATCTCGGCCAGGGCTGTTTCGACGGTCGTTTCCAGGGGGCCGAGACGTGCCGACAACCACTGCCCGGCCTCCCGGAGCCGAGCCGTCTTCGTTTCGATTCCGGCCATGAGGCCGTCGAAGCTCTTGGCAAATGCTGCAACCCCTTCAACTTGGAGCTGTTCCATGATTTCGTCCAGGTCGATCCCCGCTTCACGCAATCCGGCCAGGTCCGCCATCGCTTCATCGACCCCCGATGATACGGCAGGTGCGGTCTTGCCGTGGCCCAACCACGCATCGAGCGTTTCCGGAGGGATTGTGTTCACCGTGTTGGGAGCGATGAGATTGTCCACATAGAGCGTGTCGGGGAAATCGGGGGTCTTCGTGCTCGTACTGGCCCAGAGGGGACGCTGCACGCGGGCCCCCTTTCCGGCCAACCGTTCCCAGAGCCCTCCTTTGAAGATCTCTTCGAATTTCACATATGCGGCCTTGGCGTTGGCAACGGCTATTCTTCCCTTCAGTCCCGTCCGGCCTACCTTCTCCAATGCCTTATCCACTGCCGAGTCTACACGGCTGACAAAAAGAGACGCCACCGAAGCCGTCTTGCTCAGGTCCCCCCCCGACTGCTCCAGCTTCTCCAGGCCGGCGGTATAAGCCCCGGCCGCCGCCTCATAGTGTTTCACCGAGAACAGAAGCGTCACGTTGATGTTGATCCCTTCGCCGATCAGCGTCTCAACGGCCGGGATTCCCTCTGCGGTGCCCGGAACCTTGATCATTACGTTGGGTCTCCCCAATTCCCGGAACAGCCTCCGGGCGGCGGCAATGGTTGCCTCGGTGTCCCGCGCCAACCGCGGGCTCACCTCCAGGCTGACAAACCCATCCGCCCCCCCGGTGTCTTCATACACCGGCCGCAACAAGTCGGCTGCCTTGCGAATGTCGTCCAGAGCCAAAGCCTCGTAGATCTCTTCCGTCGTCTTGCCCGCATGAATAAGGGGCAACAGATCCTCATCGTAGTCCCGGCTTCCTGCAATCGCCTTCTCGAAGATCGACGGATTGGAGGTGACGCCTCGCACACCCTGGGCGATCAGCTCGCTCAATCCGCCGGAATCCGTGAACGAGCGTCGTATGTAGTCCAGCCATATGGCCTGCCCCGAATCAGCCAATTCCCGTATTTTTGTCATTGTCATCCCCTTCTTTGGTCCCCATTCGATTCCCTGCCGCAACGGCGAAGCTGCTCAGTCCGGTTGTTCGTCCGTCTTCCCCGACCATGTGACGCAGAGAAGCCTTACTGCCTGCCCGTCGATCCTCGACAAGAATAATAGCCGGGCACGGAGGCCCGGGCTACGAAAAAAAGCCGGCACCTCAAACCACATTCGTGGGACGGGCGTCCCTGCCCGTCATTCGCCGGGAAGACGGCTTATGTTGTGCGACCGCATCTACCCCACGGAACACTAAGTGCCCCGCGGCAAAAGTACGGTGTCACTTTTGTGGCAATTATCCCTGCTTTGGTAGCGCCGGCCTCCGTGCCGGTATTCTTTCTCGAACGCCCGGCAGGGACGCTACCGCCCACTTGCGGAATCCGCGACCGCATTTACCCCATGGAACACTAAGGTAGTTCACCGGCATGCGGGAGTCAAAACGTATGATCACCGTTTGCGAAGAATTAATCGCACCGTCGGTCCCGGAGCGCAGGATCATGCCTTTGGGCCGGCCGGTTACGCTTTCCTCGAATGTCTGCTACTATGAGCAACGGCATGTTCCCCGGCACCTTCGCATGCCGAGGTCTCGATGCATTCTTGAACGGGTCACGTGACGATGAGAAAACCTGAATATTCAGCCGAACGCCGCACTCATTGGGATGGAATAGCGGAGCGAATGGGCACGGAAGCGACCTGGGGGGAATTCTACCATCAGACCCTGGCGGGAATCTATCGCAGGCTTGTCCTGCCCGGGCAAAAGGTGCTTGAGATAGGGTGTTCAAGGGGCGATCTTCTCGCCTCACTCAAGCCGTCTTTGGGGGTGGGAATCGACCTCTCCCGGAAGATGGTTGAAATGGCCCGGACGGCGCATCCCGATTTGATCTTCCTTCAGGCCGACGCCCACGAGATCTGCTTCAAAGAGCGTTTCGACGTGATCATACTTTCAGATCTGGTCAACGACCTGTGGGACGTGCAGCGTGCCTTCCAAGAGTTGTCGGCCGTCTCCGGTCCGCATACGCGCATTATTATGAACAGTTATAGCCGCCTCTGGGAGTACCCGTTGGCGGCCACCGAGAACCTGAATCTTGCCATGCCGCTCCTAAGGCAGAGTTGGCTGACGGCGGACGACCTGGACAACCTGCTCCGATTGACCGGATGCGAGGTGGTGAGACACTGGAGCGAGATCGTCTGCCCCGTGGACATACCGTTTCTCGCTTCCCTTCTCAATCGGTTCGTGGGCAGAATATGGCCGTTCAATCACCTTTCGTTGACCAATTTCATCGTGGCACGGCCAGTTCACGGCGCGGACCGCTTGGATCAAAAACCGGTCGTCTCGGTGATCGTTCCGGCGAGAAACGAGGAGGGGAATGTCCCGGAAATCGTCCGGAGAATTCCCGAGATGGGCGGTGGAACCGAGATCGTGTTTGTGGAGGGCCATTCCTCGGACAGTACCTATGAGGCCATTCAACGAGAAATGGCAAGCCGTCCGGACCGGCGCTGCAAACTCTTCCGCCAGACCGGTGAAGGAAAAGGCGACGCGGTGAGGATGGGATTCGAACAAGCGGACGGCGACATCCTCATGATACTGGATGCCGATCTCACGGTTCCCCCGGAGGATTTGCCCCGATTCTACGACGCGTTGGCGACGGGAAAAGGAGAATTCATCAACGGCGTCAGGCTGGTCTATCCCATGGAGCATCAGGCCATGAGGTTCCTCAACCTTGTGGGGAACAAGCTCTTCAGTCTGGCATTCTCTTGGCTGCTTGGACAAACCCTCAAGGACACCCTCTGCGGAACCAAGGTCATGTGGCGGGAACAGTACGAACTTATCGCAGCACACAGGTCTTACTTCGGGTACCTTGACCCGTTCGGGGACTTCGATCTTATTCTGGGAGCCGCAAGGCTGAATCTCAAGATCATCGACATGCCGATACGGTACCGTGAAAGGACCTACGGAACCACGAACATCAGGCGGTGGCAACACGGTGTCCTGCTGTTCCGCATGCTGTTTGCCGCAGCGAGCCGGATCAAATTCGTATGACTTTTGGTGGCGTGGAACTGTTGGCAAGCCGTAACGAACCGTGAAAGCCGTCGGCATCGACGGGCACCCACAGGGGGGTGCCCCTACAAATCAGGACCTTAGTGCTCCGCGGCGTAAATACGGTCACGGATTTTCCGCGCTGAGATTGCTTTCCCGCGTTCTGCGCGGGACTGCGCTCCTCGCAATGACATCCCGCAATTTGTCATTGCGAGCCCGAGGCTTTGGGAGGGCGTGGCAATCTCAATAGGTTAAGAATGTGCGACCGTAATTAGGAAACTGGGCACTTAGGGTCCCGCGGAACGCGGGATGCCGCCGTCTCCCCGGAGAATCCCCGATGTTGCTCAAAGAACTTCTGGTTCACCCGTTGGCGAAGGGGCTCGATCCGGATGACCCGCATACCACGCTGATCCGCCAGCGCATCATCATGAAGAAGGAGTTTCTCCGGAGGCTCTATCAGGAGTGGCACCGCGACCTGACCGCCGACCTTCCCTCAGTCGACGGGCCGGTCCTCGAGATCGGATCGGGAGCAGGCTTTCTGCAGGACTCACTTCCGGATCTCATCACCTCCGACGTGTTCTTCCTTCCCCATCTATCCGTCGTGCTCGACGCAGGAGCCATGCCGTTCGGCACAGCCGTATTGAGAGCCGTGCTCATGATCGACGTGCTTCATCATCTTCCCCTCCCCCGGCACTTCTTCACGGAAGCGGCACGATGCGTCAAACCTGGCGGGGTAATCGTTATGATCGAACCCTGGGTCACGCCCTGGTCCGGTTTCGTCTATTCCCGCCTGCACACGGAGCCCTTTGATCCAACCGCGGAGCAGTGGGAATTCCCCTCTTCCGGTCCGTTGTCCGGGGCCAACGGCGCTCTTCCCTGGATCATCTTTCAGCGGGACCGCACGGTATTTGAAGAGAGTTTTCCCGCTTGGCGGGTCACCGGCATAGATCTCGGGATGCCGGTAAGCTACCTGCTTTCGGGCGGGATAAGCATGCGGGCCTTCTTGCCCGGTTTTGCCTTCGGAGCGGTCCGCCGCGCAGAAACGCTTCTTCGTCCATGGATGCACGGTCTTGCCATGTTCGCGAAAATCGTCTTAACTAGAAGAATGGACCACCTGGTTCACGAGTGAGGCATCTCCATGAAAACGTACCGATGACGACCGGCCGCTGATTCTCCGAGGCGTGACGGCTCATGTGCTTAATACCGCTCTTCTGCGGTGACAAATTGCTGAAGAAGGAGACCGGAATTGTGTAAGGAGCTTGACGGCACAGTATGCGGGGAAACGAGAAATAGTGAGCCGGTGGGAATCGAAAAGGGCGAGGGGCTGTTTTCCCTTCGCCGACTGGGGATCGCGCTCGTCGTGTTTTCAGCTGCGGCGGCGGCCTGTCACTGGCTTGGGTCCAACTCCCTGATGGTCTATGACGGCGCCTATTTCATCAAGAGCAAGGAACCCATCTTTGCGAGCCATGACGTCATGGCACTGATCGGCATAGTCCCGGTAAGGCCCCTTTTCCTGTTCACGTTTTATCTCAACTATCTGCTCACCGGTATGGACCCGTTTTATTTTCGATTGGTCAACGCGCTCATGTCCGCATGTGCCGGCATTGTTCTCACGCTGTTCGCAATGATGTTGTTCAACGCCCCGGGAGCAAACGTGCCGGGCACTCGACACGCCAAGCAATGGGTGAGTCTTTTCCTGGGACTGCTCTTCGTTGTCCATCCATTGCAGAGCCTTGTGGTTCTTTACATCTGGCAGCGGGAAGCCGTAATGGCGTGTCTTTTCTATTTCTCTTCACTCACTGCATATATGGCCGTGAGATCGAGGCGCATGGAAAGCGCCGCCTTGGGGTATTCGCTCACTTCCATCCTGTTCCTGGCGGGCATGCTCTCCAAGGAGAATCTCGCAACCGTACCAGTCGCATTACTCTTGGCCGAGTTCACCATACTGGGACAAACCCCGCGCCAATGCCTCCGGAGGGCGTTGATCATCGCCGGAATATTCTTACCCTCGGTCATTGTGTACCTCGCGGTCACGAACGCCATCCATGAACCTCACAGTGAATTGGTCCAAGGGATTACCGCTCGTCTCCTGGATCACTACACCTATGGAGGTGTGACAATCGCCGAAGTCGTCATGACCCAATGCAGGATCTTCTTCTCGTACATGTTCATGATGCTCTTCCCTTTCGTGCGTGACGTCGAGTTCATGAGGGCGGAAATCATCTCGCGATCCTTGCTCGATCCTCCGACAACCTTGGCGGCAGTGTGCGGCGTCAGCGCCCTCGTGGGAGGCGCCGTTCTCCTGGTCAGGCGCAGTCCGCTGATTTCTTTTGGTATCCTTTTCATGTTCGTGAGCCTTCTCCCGGAGTCCCTCCTCATCCCCCAATACCTCTTTTTCGGTTACCGGGCGATTCTTCCCATGGCAGGCCTTCTTCTGATAGCGGGAGCAGGAATTCTCTTTGCAGGCGATTGGGTGCGGACCCGAATGTCCGTCCCTGCATTCCGGACGGCGGCAGCAGTGGGACTGATCGTTCCTCTGGTGGTCTTTGCGTCGGTCACCGCGTTGAGGGCATCCCGATGGAATCATCTCTCGTTTTGGACGGATCTCGCCGCCCAATTGCCGCGCTACTCGAAGGACTTGGAAACTGTTCCGTTTCTCGACGTCTCGGTAAACTGCATGTCCACCCTGGTCGATGCCGAAAAGAACGCGGAAGCCATCGATCTCTTCCAGCGCGTGTTGGCCTTCAACCGGTCCCCGGAGGGCACGGGATCGAAAAACGCCGACATCAAGGACTCGGTTGACGCATTCCTTGCCGTGTTCAAGGACCAGAAGATGCGTTCGGGCGGAGCGCTTATCGCTCTGGGAGCAGCCCTTCAGTTGAGCGGGAGGATCGGCGATTCCAAGATTGCTTTCGAGAAGGCAATTGATCTTGAACCGCATCATACCGACGTGCACCTTACCCTGGGCGCCATGTTGGAGAATGAGGGCAAGATCGAAAACGCAATCGAGCATTACAAGAAAGCTGTTGAAATAGATCCCGGCCACGCTCATGCCCACAACTGTTTAGGAAATGCGTTAAAGAGGCAGGGGAATCTGCGGGGCGCGGCCGAGGAGTATCTCAAGGCCGTGCAGTCGGATCCATATGCCCCCATGGGATACGTGAACCTTGGCCGGGCATATCAGGAGGCGGGATACTACCGGGAGGCCCTCGAAGAGTATTTCACGGCTCTGCAATTGGACCCGGAATCAGCGGACGGGTATTACGGAATCGCCCGGGCCATGGCCGAAACGGGCAACGTGTCGGACGCACTGACAAATTACCGAAAGGCTCTTGAACTCAATCCCGGCCTGGCTGAAGCGCACAGCGACCTGGCATTGGCTCTCGAAGCCATCGGCAGGCTGCCGGAAGCCATCGAGCACCACAGAAAAGCCGCCGAGATCAACCCGTATGCTCCGCTCAACTTCATCCTCCTGGGAAGGTCTCTCAGAATGGCCGGCCATACCGCCGAGGCCGTCGCCGTGCTCAATAAGGCCGTTCAGTCGGCCCCCGACCAGGCCGCCCCCCACCACCACTTGGGGGTTGCACTGGAAAATGCCGGCGAACTCTCGTTGGCGGCACGACACCTCGAGAAGGCCGTGGAACTGGAACCAACTTCCGCAGAGGCCCATACCGATCTGGCAATCGTGCGTTTCAAACAGGGAAGAATCTCGAAGGCCATCGGCCTGCTCAAGACGGCCGTCTCGTTGGATCAGTCATTGCCCGCGGCTCATTTGTACTTGGGCAAGACTCTGGAGGCGACCGGGGACGAACAACTCGCTCAAGAGCACTTCGAAAAGGCGATCCGGCTTCAACCCGATTCGGCACAGGCCCGCTTGGCGTTGGCAAACAGCTTGTTGCGCCGCGGTCATGCGGCCGCAGCCATCAAGAAGTATCACGAAACACTTAAGCTCGATCCTGACCTGCCGAACGCCCGTGCGAACATGGCAGTGGCGCTGCTGTACGAGAAGAGGGTACCCGAAGCCATTGTGGAAATCGGTAAAGCGCTGTCGCTCAACAAGAAAAGTGCCGAGGTGATGCACGCATTGGGACTGGCGTTTCATCAAATGAACAAAGAGGAGCGAGCCGGAGAGTACTTCGAGGAAGCACTTCGTTTGGATCCTAAAAACCGTGAGGCGCTCGAGCGCCTCCGTCGTCGGGACAAAAATCAAAAGAGCGGTGATACCGAGGGCCTGTGAGCGGAAGCCTCAACAAAGTTCGGAGAATATTCTTGACAGTGAGGGCGACAGGTTCTAAACTATCTTATAATAATAGAAATGGTGTCCGGGAATTGCGCTGGACACCGCCGACGTTTCCCAACCACTTAAGCAATAACGATCTTCCAACGCATCCACAACAACCCGGTCGGCTGCAGCGTATGTGGGCGACTACATGCTTCCGGGGAGAAATACGCGGGTGATTGGCTACGGCCTGGTCAATAGAAGGCCGAAGAGATTCGGCGGCCCGATGGTTCAATTACTGCAGAACGGGGAGGACAAACGGGAATTCGGCCATGGGCACGAGACCCGGCGTGTCTTGATTGGCAGCGTCGGCAACCGGGCTCAGCGTTTAACACAAGGGTATTTTGTCGTTCATGAGGGGTTGGGTGACGAAGACTTACGCGAAATATGCCCCCGCAAGCCGTTATGGAGGACTGCCGGATGACCAGGATGATCAGTCGACTCAGTAGCGTGTCGGCCCTAATACTGTTCCTTTCGACCATGTCGGGTCTGCAATTCACCTATGCTCAAGACTCAATCGGTACGGTTCAGGGGGTTCAAAACTCAGGTTTTGTCCTCCATGCGGGAAAAGCCGAATATGAACAGGTGAAGAGAGGCGATCCGATCTTCATACAGGACATGCTCGTCACCGATCCCGATCAGGACGGCAAGATCTGGTGGAGGGGAAACGGACCGCACGAAAGCGATGTTTCAATGGGCCGGAATTCGGCCTTCACCTTCTTGAGCTTCCAACCGGAAGGGCCGGCGTCACATTTTGCAGGCCAGGTGGATCGGGGTATCATCCGATTCAGAAAGAAGCTGAGCCTCCAAAACCCTCAATCATCGTTTACGGTCATTTCCCCCACGGCCCTCGTATCCGTCATGCCCACGAGAGACACCGCGGACTTCGTCGTAGAATCCCTCGATCAATACCGTACGTCGATCACCGTGATCCGCGGCGAGGTGCGGGTATCCAACGTGATCGAAGAGATTCAGGCCGAGCGGCTCCTGAGGGCTTGCGAAACGGTCATCGTGGAGAAGGACAAGGCCCCGGGGCCCGTCATGCGGGTATCGGCGGAGTATCTGAGAGCCCTGATCGATTTTACCACCATACCCAACACGCTCCCGAGAGAATTACCTCAATGTGAAAGACCGCCTGCGCCTCCTGAATCCCCCATCCCGCTCGACTACTACGAGTCCTTTGAGCCGGATGTCATCATCGTACCCGGCGACGAAGGCTACTATCCGTTTCCCGTGCCTATTCCGTGGCCGACTCCGCCTCCGGTGTATCCGACCTATCCCACAAGATTCACCGTACCCACGAGGTTCACTATACCCACGCTGATCACGGAGCCTACTCGCCATACGATTCCGACGAGGTTGACTGTACCAACTCGGCTTACCATGCCGACTCACCCTACGATTCCCACTAGGTTGACTGTACCCACGCGGGTTACCATGCCGACGCGGCCGACCATTCCCACGCGGTTTACGATACCGACGAGATTCACTATTCAAACCATCCGGACATTCCCGACCATCAGCACTCTCATGACGTTCCCAACACGGCTCACGATTCGGACGTTTCCGACCTTCGCGACAATCCGCACGTTCCCGACGTTCGGAACCTTACCGACCAGCCGGACGTTTCCGACCTTCGCGACAATCCGCACGTTCCCGACTCTTCCGACCATCCGGACGATACCGACCTTTGCAACGATCCGGACCATTGGAACGCTCCCGACGTTGCAGCCTACGCTGACTATTCCCACGGGAATCACCTTCCGGCCGACAGTGAAGATTCCTACGGCGGCAACCGTAGACCCGTCTCTTCCCACATTGCCCACGAGAGCCACCATTCAAACCGTGCCTACCAGGGTCACGCTTCCGACGAGGGTTTCCATTGAGACGATCCGGACTGTGCCCACGAGGATCACAATCCCGACAAGAGCCACCATGCAAACCCTGCCGACTCGGCTAACCGTTCAGCCCACACAGTTGCCCACGAGGGCCACCATGAGAACCCTGCCGACCAGGGTCACGCTCCCGACGAGGGCTTCCATTGGGACGATCCGGACTCTGCCCACGAGGACCACAATCCCGACAAGAGCCACCATTCAAACCCTGAGGACCATGCCGACCAGGCCCGTCATTCAGACCATGCGGACGATGCCGACGAGAGCTACGCTTCAAACCATACGGACCTCGCCGACGAGGGCAACGGTTGACCGCCCGACCAGTACCCGGTCCACTCTGGTTCCGAGGACCACCATTGACTCCGCCGGAAGACCGAGTGTTTCTCCCCGGACTACCGTTACCCGTGAGCGTACGAGGGAAGTCGACCGGGAGAGACGTGACACCAGACCGCGCGGCAGCGGCCAAGATGAAGTCCGGCAACAGCCGCGAAGGCAAGTTCCACGACAGGAACAACCGAGGGAACGCATGGAACAACCGAAGCAGCCCCAACAACAACGGATGCAGCCAAGAGAACCGGGTGGTTCCGGCGAACCGCGACAACGGGGGAGAGGAAGGGACTGACGTCGGTGACACCGTGAGGTGATTGTCACGAGAACGCACGAGGAATGATGCCTTATCCATCGTCTCGAAACGCATATGCATTCCTCGTTGCGTTATTCGTGGTATCCCGGCTGGTATACTACGGCATCGGGGTCCGGTTCGATTCGATCCTGCTCTATTGCGGGTGGCAGTTTCTCGAGATCGATCTCCTGCAGAACCATCTTGCGCAGAGCATTCTTAACCTTCACAGTCAGCCGCCGTTGGCGAATCTGTTCCTGGGATTGGTCCTGAAGTGTTTCCCTGCCGGCGCTGATTGGGTGTTTTGGCTTACGAACATGGTTTTCGGCCTGGTCATGGCCGTTGCCATGTTCGCCTTGATGCAACGTCTCAACGTTTCCCCATCTCTTTCCCTTATTCTGACCTCGCTCTTTCTCGTAAGCCCGGGGACCGTGTTGTATGAAAACCTGTTGCTGTACACCTATCCTACGGCTGGTCTACTGTGCCTGGCGGCTCTCGTGCTTTTCTTCATGATGCAGACGGGGGCGGCCCGTTACGGGGTGATCTTCTTTGCCCTTGCGGCCGTGATCATACTTACGAGGAGCCTGTTCCAGATCGTCTGGCCCGTCCTCGCCTGTGCCGTCCTCGTCCGGTGCGGGAGGATCAAATTCAAATCCGTGGTCCTCGTCGCTCTCGTCCCCATGCTGATAGTGCTCGCCTGGCAGGTGAAGAACTACCACCGGTTCGGCGTCTTAGCGACCAGTAGTTGGTTGGGGTTGAACCTGACGAGGAACACGGTTGAACGGCTGTCACCGGAGGAGATCAAGATCCTTGTCGCGGAGGGCCGTCTGTCGCCGCTTGCTCAGATACCGGCCTTTAGTGACTTCGAATACTACCGGATGTTCATCCCCGCACCCGAGACGACCGGGGTACCCGCACTGGACCGCGAGACGAAAGGGCCTCCCTGCATCGGTCCAAACCTTAACCATATAGGCTACATCGCTGCTTCCAAGAAGAGACTTGAAGACGCTTTCTACGTGATATGTACCGACCCGACCAGGTTCGCTCTCAATGTGCTCGACGCATTGGGGATCTATTTCAAACCGGCCGGCGAATCCTTGGCGGACACCGGGAACGCACGGCGGCTGTGGTTCCTGGGCTACTGGTATCGAGCATTGGGCCTTCCGGAACCTCACGGGCTTCGACCAGCGTGGCCCATCGTCGCGTGGTACGGGTTGGTCCTCGCGTACGGATTCGTCGTCACGGCGAGAGCCGTCTTGAGGCAGCCCCGGGAGATTCCCTTTCATACCACGATAGCCTTCATGTGGGTCACCATGGTCTACGTCACGGTGACGGCGAACCTCACCGACATCTGGGAGAACAACCGCGTCAGGTTCATGGTGGACCCGTATGCCTGGATACTCCTTGGAGTTTCGGTGAACCATGTTCTTCGTTCCGTGACGAGCACGCGACCGCACCTCAAAGGCGAGGGAGGCATACCCACGTAACCGTTCATCGCTCAAGAAGCGTCCACCCGGCAGGTCCGCGGCGCGGCCTGCGGCCTTGGAATCCGGTCCCCACCGGCTTGACACCGCTAGTGGCGCACTCTATTCTATGCACGGAAGACCGTGGGCAATCGGGGACATGATCCGATTTTGCGAACGGCGCCGTGCGACCTCGCAAAACTCGGAATCGTGTCCCCGGATTGCCGGCGCCCCCATGGCCATGCCATCAAACCGAGAGGCCCGAGGGATGGTAGGCTTATTGGGTGACAGACCCTAATGAACCGTGATGACGAAGACCAATGGCACCTGCTCAACGAAACCGGCTTAATCCAGATCTTGTGCGGCGTATTCGCATGTGCTTTGTGGCGGTTTCTCTGGGGCTTCTCGTGCAGGGTGATGCCGTGGGGTTGTCCACCAATGGGCGATACCTGTTTCTGTTTGCCCACCCCGACGACGATGTCATGATCTGCGGAACAATGAAGATGTTGATCGATGCAGGGGCTGAAGTTCACGGCGCTTGGCTCGGTTCGGGCGACTGGCTCGGCCAAGGGCCGACCCGCAGAGCTGAACGGTCCAAGGCGGCAAAGATCATGGGGCTGAAAAGATCCCGGACTCATGTTCTTGGAATCGCGGACATGCACTTTCTCGGAAATCTGGAGCAGGCCGCCCGCAAAACGGCCGCGCTCTTCTCCCGGATCAAGCCGGATATCGTGTTTGTTCCTGCATACGAAGGCGGTCATCCGGATCACGATGCGGTGAACTTCCTCGCCTACGAGGCCTCCCGCAGGACGGGTTTAAGGCCCAAGTTGTTTGAGTTCCCTCTGTACAACGCCACCGGTCCGGCTTACCACTGGTGGTGGCGAGTCAACGACTTTCCTCCCGGAGGTCCCGCGGTTTTCTCCACTCCCTTGAACGGAGCGGCCGTGGATGCCAAGTTCGAAATCATACGGACGTACTCCAGTCAATGGATGCTCATGATACCGGCCAGACTGGCCTTTTCACGATCCGAGTTGCTCGAAGTCGGAGAGCTTTATAGGCCCTGCCCTGCGGATCGCGATCACACGGTTCGGCCTCACGAGGATATGCTGAGTTACGAACGCTGGTTCAACTTCTTCCTCGGCGCGGATTTCGAGGATTTCAGGAAAGCGGTGTTGAAGACTCGCCGGGGTCATTGAAATAACAGAAGACGTGTAGACTTCAGGAGGTACCGTGAAACCAAAGACCGTAACTCGGGTATTGGATACCGGCGCATTGATGAGGTTCGGCGTTGGGTTGCGGGAGATGTATCGAGGAGTGGCGATGAGAGCGGCGTATGGGCGGCGGTTCGAGGGAAAGGTAGCGTCCCGGGCTCCGTGCCGGGCGACCGAGGGATAAGAGAGGTTCAGGGCAGAATCCGGGGAACCCCTTTTTCGGTATAAAGCGGTTCCCCGGCCCCTTCCGCAAAAACTTTCAATTCTTCGTAGGATGCCGGTGAGCGCCGCGAACCGCATCGATGGGAGTGGTGAATGATTCTATTCACCAAGACAGACTGTGAGCGCTGCGCGTGGGTTAAGGCGAACTGCGATTTGACCAACGTCGCCGTCCGGAATCTGGACGGTAACGCCGAGGCGCACGCCCTGCTCGCATACGACGAGTGTGTCGGGCTCTCAGAGAAGGGGGGACTGCCGATCCTCGCGGTAGCGGAACCACAGGATCGTATGACCGCTGTAGGTGCTGAGACGATCGCTGCGTGGCTGGGGACCAAGCCGGATGCAGAGCCGCTGACGGATGACTGCGGGGATGCGTGTGTGTTATAACTGCTCAGATCAAGTGCGGGAGAAGACGACCCCGTGAAGCCGGCTAGTTTTTGTCGGATTCCCCATCCTCAAAGGGTAAATTGAGTTGTTCAGCCGATTGCGTTGCATCAGGCACGCCACTACGCTCCCGCAATTCCTTCTTCCGTCGCCGAACAGCATATACGAAACAGCCTACCAAGGTAGCCAGGGGAACGATCATGGCTACCAGTCCATCAGCGCTGTGCCCGTTGATTATGAGATAGGTGCCCTCGACGGAAAAACCGGCTGCAAGGACAAACGCCAGAATCAACCCCAAGAGAGAATGCCACTTATCGGACTTAACAACGGTCAGTTCCAATCTTTGGCGATGAGTCGCTTGTGTCTCGGCCATCGACAGAATACGGTCAGCAGCATCAGGAACAATCTCGTTGTATTTGGCCAGTGTCTCAGGAGGCGGAATGGGACCGGAAAACCTTTCAGAAATCTCAGACCTAAAGAGGGAAAGATCTCCTCCGACTAGACTCATGAGCTTGTGAAGAGTCTTTGGATCCTTTGCCAAAGCATCTTCGACCTTTTTCAAGGCCTCTTGGTCATCCTGCTTATGCCCGGCATCTTCCATTCAGTTGTCTCCCGTGTCCCTCTCTAGACTGCCCCATAGCCCACCACATGTCGTCACCCACAGCTTCCCAATCAGACTGAATAGCCCGAAAATCCGCTTCCGTTTTAGTGTGTGAATAGTTGTAGGTGTTCAGGGCTCCACCTACATCGAGTAACCTCGCAAGTCCCACTAAAAACGTGGAACGCGCGTATAATCTAAAGATTCGTTGTGCCATGTTTCGCGTCCCCTTCCTCAAAAATGGATAACCGATATCCAACCGAAATGCAAATGAAAATAAAATGATAGCGTAAACCTCGCGTCCTGTTTATCAACAACGGGGATCGGCTCGGGTGTTTCTATTCCAGTTTCTCATTGAGAGTGACTTCATAGTAACGGTATCATTGCTCGAATGTCAATGCCGTTTTCCAGAATGTCGTATCCTCCTTACCTTTCGGACAGACTCGGAGGAAAGAAGTTCTGATGAGTGCTTAAAACTACCATGATACTGGGGACGAGTCAGATGTCTCCGAATGATCTATCCCACCACGGACCGATACTCCAGATCCCGATTTTGCCCTCGTGACGGTTCATGATCGGAAAGCCGGCGGCATCGAGAGCCGTCAAATCACGATAGAGGGTACGGTGGGTAGTCCCTAACCTTCGTATCCAAATTGAGCGACGCCGGGTCGGTCTTTCGGGCGTTCATTACGTGGACCTCTTGCTCGTCTTTGTTCCTGATGAGGAATCAAATCGGAATAACCTGTTGTACCTGCCGAACAAATGCGCTCACTGCACCGGGGATCGGCTCGAATTACCAATCCTCTGGGCAGTCGGCAAGAAATATCTTATTATTGTGTCGACGGAAATGGAACCCGACACCCATGACGTATTGAGCTTATGCCGATGCGGTTTCAACCGGGTGACCGGGACGGACAACGTTGAATCATGCATTGTCCACCGTCTGAATCGGGCGGGCTTGCCGGATGATCCATTACCGCACCGGAACCAATCGTAGGTCGGGCTGTCGGATCCGGTATGTCGATCCGGATGATTTCATCGTTCGGGAGGGGGTTTCAAGCCATGTCGATGCTTCGTTTCGGATTGCTTCTCGTATTGCTCGTCATTCTGTCCGCCGTGCCGGCAGCCCCCATGATGCCCACCGCGGACGACTTCCCGGACGACTCATCCGCGGAAGCGGACGCGTGCGCGGAACTCCTCGCGAAGGTCGACGCTTCACGGCCGATCACCGTTCAGATTTCCGAGTCGGATGAATTGCAGCAGTTCCTCCGGAAACATGGCATAGGAGATGTGCGCCGCTGTTTGCGTAAGATCCGCGGGGCCGAGATTCCCAAAAAGGATGTCCCGGCGCCGGCAAGGCCCGAGGTGCGCCTCGGCGATATCGACCGGCGGTATGTCGCCCCCGGACCGCGGTGCGACCGGCCGATCCCCTCCAAGCAAGAGTTCCTACGCATGTTGAAGGAAAGACCTGCCGACGCCGGGCAAATCCTCCGGCGCTGCAATGTGCCAATCAAGAGCATTTCCCCGATCAGGCAGCTCCCCGTCGGGATGAGGCAGCTTCCGGTCGATACCAGGCAACGGCCGGTTGACACCTGGTGAACGCTGTTGCCCTGAACGGTCGATGATGGAGCGGGCCGGCAAGCCACATTTTCCGGCAGTGCCCGCAGAACGAGAAGGTTCCGCGAGATTGAACCGTTTGTCTGAAAATACCCCTCCCCTCGTTCCCAGGCTCCTGCCTGGGAATGACTAGCCGCCGGGCTCTGCCCGGTCTTCGGCCCGGAATACCGAGAGATTTTCATGCTCAGTTGTGATCGCCCTATCATGGAGGTTTGTCTGAAAACCCCACTCGGGGATTCCCTCGTTCTCGTAGGGGTAGGCCCCCGTGCCTACCCGGGCGGCCACAGGGGGCCGCCCCTACAGACTGGGAATGACTATCCACCGGGCTCTGCCCGGTCTTCGGCTCGGAGTCCCGGGGGCTTTCATAGTCAGTTGTGATCCTCGCATCATGGGGGTTATTCTGAAACGAACCCTTACGCCGTGGATTACGGGACTCTTGCCGGTTCATTCTTCCCGCTGCACCATGTTCATCAAGATTTCTACCGCCATATTGGCTTGGTGACCGGCGGCAATGGCCACTCGCGGGGCCATCAACCCCCGCCCCGGTCTGGCGTCGGTCGTCAAGTCTCCGACCATGAAGACCCGCTCGCCGAGTTGCATGGTTTGGATCTTGTTGCTCTCACCGTATCCGGCCAGACCCGACGCCCCAATGATATACGCGTCGGGAAGGAGTTCGGCCACGGTCGCGAGAATCATGGCCTTGGCCTGTGCACCGTCAAAACACTCGACAATGACCTGCGCTTCCCGAAAGACCTCCGGAATGTTGTCCCTGTCCAGCGCGGTTTGATGGAGCACGACCTCGATGTAAGGGTTGATCGCGGCGATGATTGAACCCATGGCCGCGGTCTTGGCCATTCCTATGTGGTCGACCGCATAGTGTTGGCGATTGAGGTTTGTCGGCTCCACAACATCGAAGTCCGCGAGGATAAGCTTACCGACGCCCATACGCGCCAAATAGACCGCCACATTCGACCCAAGGCCGCCAAGCCCGGCCACCCCCGCGACCGACCGTTTCATACGATCATGCACGTGGGGGGTGTGACGTGCCGCCATGAGAACTTCCAGTTCATCTTTTCCGGGGATCGCTCCCCGTCTGATGAGCACCACCTTATCCCCTTCGTTCAATTTATCCGCCGTGCCGCTCGGATAGCCGTTCACCACCAGAACATCGGCCCCCGGTTCGACCAGGTCTCTCAGGTCTCCGACGGTGGTTCCCCGCTCTACCGTCCTGTGTTTTTCATTCACCATAATCTCAATGGGCCGTTCATCCATGACGGGGGCTCCTTTCAAGAACCGGCGGAAGATATTGCCTTACAGGGATATTGGTTCCCATGCGCCAAGCATACCGCTTGTCAAGAAAACGAGTCAATATTCACGACCTGCGTGTCCGGCCGTTGCGGATTGACGTGGGGACTCTTGACGAAGTATCTTCTTTGATAGATGATAGGTCATTAAGCCGTCGAATCTCCAATCTTGGGAATTGCGGCACCGAATGGACGGTCGCGATGCGGCCGTGTAGATGATTCCCGGGCACCGGGCAATCGCTGCGGTGAGGAAATCGGCCGGCGAAATCGGTGGGACCGCTTGCATGTAAGATAAGTCCCTTCTCCTCGGAGAATCTCGCAAATCATGAGGGGTTGGGGAGGCCTGAGACAAAGCCGAGGTTCAGTGGGTGCCGACTCGGGTGATCAAGGCAGTGCACGATTGTAATGAATTGGACTACCGGGGTTGGAGGAAAACTTCCGCCCGCAACGGAGAACGTTCATGCAAGCCGTTCGCTGTGTACCGAAGCACGGAACCTCAGGAGTGGCAGACCATGGCAAGAATACTCGTCATTGACGACGATCCGCAAATCCGGACACTTCTTAGAAAGATTCTGGAACGGGCCGGCTACGAGGTAATTGACGCCGATGACGGCGTGACCGGCACCGATCTCTATCGCGCGTCGCCGACCGACCTCGTCATCACGGACATCCTGATGCCGGGAAAGAGCGGATGGGAGGCCATACTGGAGCTTCGCAGAGACTTTCCCGACATCAAGATAATTGCCATCTCCGGTGGGGGTAAACTCGGGCCGTTCAGCTACCTCATGATGGCGAAGCGGTTCGGTGCGCGTCACATCTTCAGCAAGCCCCTGCAGAGAAACACCCTTCTCGCCGCGGTCAACGAACTTATATCCGGTGAACGGTACCTTTCCGAACGAAAGCCGGACGCCAATGTTCAATCGGAGAGGAAATCCGTGCTTCTGGTGGATCCGGATCCGAAGCATGCGTGGAACATTTGTGAAGGCCTTACGCGGGCAGGGCATTCAGTTGTCGATACGCCGAGGATTCAGGAGGCTTTGTGCCTGGCACGGGAACGTGCATTCGATTTCGCCATCCTTGATGTACTGTCCAGCAAGGCCGACAACACGGATCTCATACAGATGGTCAAGTCCGGTTGGGCGCACACCGTGGTAATCGCCATGGCCGACTTCGAGTTTCTTGCCATAAAGAGGGCCGTCATCAAGAGAGGTGCGAATCATTATGTGGCCAAGCCCGTAAGACTCGACTACCTCCTCACGATCATTTCCCCCCCGCCGTCGTTCTCCGGCAAAGTCGACGGCATCGACATACTTGAGTATATCCAGGTATCCATGCTCGCGGGGAAAAAATCAGTGCTTCACGTCCAATCTTCCGGTGAAGGTTGGTGCGACCTCTACTTCAACATGGGCACCATCGTGCATGCCGTCGGCAACGACGCGGAGGGCGAGGAGGCATTCTTCCGGTGCACCCAATTCAGGGGCGGCAGATTCGCCACTCTGCCATGGTCGGAGCCGGTGGAGACAACCATTAGGAGACCGGGAGACCTGTTGCTCATGGAAGCGGCGCAAAGAAGGGACGAGATGTCGGGAACCCTATGAGCATTCATTGCTTGATCCGTTTACGGCCGCATACAATCGTGAAAATCCGGACCGGAGCGGATTTTAGCGCCTTTCAAAGGGTTGTCAACTCGACGAGCCTTCTGAGTTGCAGCAAATCTCTCTCGGGAATCCTGATAATGTGAAAACCTGCCAGTCTGTTTCCATCTACCTTACTGCATGCACTCCAACGACATCTGGCCTTGAAGACGAAGGGAGAGATCTGACCGAGAACGTCCCCCATTACCATAAGCGTCTTGATCTCATCAACCTTGGCTTCAATACCTATCGTACCGACTCCCTTTTCGGAGATGTCACGGATCGTTCCCATCGTGTCCGGCCGATCCACGTCGCAAATCGACACCTCGAATTCCAAACGCAACCGTTCCTCGGTGCGGATATTTTCAGGTACGACCGCCTCGAGTCTCAGATACAGTTCCAGTCCAAGATCCGCTATTCCCAAAACCCTTGAATGGACAAGCTTCTTCAGCACTGTCTGGAGTCCCTGGGGAGACAACCCGAATTTCTCCATGAGTTCCGTTCCCGTAAACCCGGACAGAATATCGTTCAGAATCTTGCCTGCATGAATCGTCTTTCCGGGTACAACATACTTGTTGCCCACAAGAGCAACGAGCCCCTCACTCACCAACGTTTCGACCAGATTGTCGAGACCTTGCGCCGAAAGCTTATACTTCTCCCGCAATGCCGCATCATCAAGTCCCGACAAGAGGTCGTTCAGCACCAGTTTCGCACTCGGTTCTCTCTCAGTCATCGACACTCCCCAAACCCTGTCAAACCCCGTGGTCGCAGGGTGTCGGTAATTGACGCTCACGCTTTCGCCCGGATCACGTCCGCAGCGTGATCAACCGGATAAGTTTTCGAAGGTGTCTCAGATCATCCTCGGATATCCCGATAATCCGATATCCTGAACGAGACCGCCGGTACCCGTCACTCGCCTTTGCCCATCGGCACTCCGCCAGGAATTCGAACGACCCCACTTCTCCGAAAGGATCACCGAGCACCACAAAGGTCTTGATTTCATTCACCGAAGCATCAATCCCGACTACACCGACACCTTCCTCGGAAATATCACGGACTCGGCCCTGAATTTCAGGAGTGCTCGACTCGTACAGAGGCACGTCAAAATCCGGGCTGCACCTTTGGATCTGCCGTACGCAAGCGTCAACAACCGTAGAGTTATCTATATGGATTCCTTCCCGGAATTCCTTCGCCATCCGGTCCCTGGCTGCAAGAAGCTTGCTGCAGACGCGCCGAAGACTCTTCCGGGACAGTCCGTATTTCGCCATTAACTGAGACTCGTTCATGCCCGACGCAATGTCGGCAGCGAACTTCCGTCCGTTAATGATCCGTCTCTTGTCTCCGTATTCCTTCCGCGGACTCGTGTTCCGCAACAGGCCCGAACCCACGAGTTTGTTTATCAAGCTTTCCAGTCCCTTGGAAGAGAGTTGATACTTCTCCATCAATGCGATATCATCGACTCCCGAAAGAATATCATTGACGATTTCTCTCGTACTGATTGGTAACCGATTCATGCTGCCCTCACCTATAGCGCCCATAACGGAAGTATATCACACCAATGGGACGGATGACACGAGTTTCACGCGGGGTATTCCTCTACGACCCGATCACGAACCGTCTGCCGGCCATGTGCCGTGGTGAGTCGATGCAGACCCTTTTACGGAGCCATGCCCTATTGCCGACGTCCTCTCGATGCCCCCTGCAAAGATCAGTGGGCGGATGCCCCCACCGGCGTCATGATATGCGGAGAGTTCAAGATGTTTTCACGAAATGAAGTTGTTGACCGGGAATTCGCCGATGACGTGAGATCGCATATGAGCGATAGTGAGTTGTTGGCGAAGTACAACCTCTCCCATAGGGATCTGGAAGAAGTCTTCAAGGCACTCCTGGATTCCGAAAAGTTGAGTCCCTCGGATTTCGAGGCATGGACGATCTTCTGCAACCAGACCGTTCCTCTCGACATCCGCTTGTTCCGGCGCAGAATGTCTCACGAAGGACTCGACGTTTTTGAGAAAGACCGACCGCAGAACAGAGGTACCATTCTCAATGCTTCAGAACTCGGCCTGGGAATCAAGGGTCTCCGCTCGGAGGCGGATTCCGTTGTCACGCTGGAGATACCTGCCGATCCCTTCCCGGGAATCGGGCCGCTCATCCTGCAATCCAGGTGTCAGTGGATACGAAGAGCTAAGGAGGACGGCGATTATGTCGGCGGGTTCTATGTAATGGCCGTGGTGAAGGGCAAGTGGGAGGAATTTCAAACGGCGATTCAACCGTAACCGCTTTGTAAGCTCCTCAATCGAGTGCTTGATCCGCGTGTTATTCCCTGTTTCCTGCCTACTGGTGGGAAAGCTCTTCCCGTCGGCGATTGGAAATTGAGGATTATCCTGATGAAGACGTATTTGGAATGCTTGCCGTGTCTCATGCGTCAGGCCATGGAAGCCGCATACCATGCCACCGATGACGCGGCGATCCGCGAAGAGATCCTTCGCACCACTGCACGCTCCATAGCGGACGCGGATCTGGGCAAATCCACACCTGTGCACATAGGCGAGGTGCATCGGACAGTCCGGAGACTTACCGGCGATCCCGACCCGTACCGGGCCGCCAAGGATCATTTCAACCGGACCATCTTGAAGCTCTACCCCCATTTCAAGGACTTGATCAGGCAATCCCGTAATCCGGTGGAAACGGCTCTGCGCCTTGCAAGCGGGGGGAATGGGATAGACATGATTGTGGACGCCGGCTTGGAAAAAGCGGACATCGGCGATGCCGTGCAGGCCTTTCTATCGATTCCCTTACCGGCAACGGTGATCGACGACTTCGCGTCTTCGGTCCGGTCGGCAAAGCGTATACTCTACCTTGCCGACAACGCGGGTGAAATCGTCCTGGACAGGCTCCTCATAGAGGAGTTGCCGATGGAGAAAATCACCTTTGCGGTCAAAGGCGGTCCCGTAATAAACGATGTCGTCATTGCGGATGCACGCTCGTGCGGAATAACGGACATCGTGGACGTGATCGACAACGGGGCCGACTTTCCCGGCACCGTGCTCGATGAATGCTCGGACTCGTTTCGGGACCGCTTCTTGGACGCGGATCTCGTGATATCCAAAGGGCAAGGAAACTATGAATCACTCAGTGAAGTGAATCAGAACATCTTCTTTATCTTCAAGGCAAAGTGCGACGTCATAACACTGCACCTCGGTTATGAGGTCGGCAGCCCCGTGTTGTTGCACTCACGTAAGGCGGGCTGAATGCGGCGCCGTATTCCGTTACATCACATCTGTATTACCGAACTATCGTTTTCTTGTCGTACAGCGAAGATTTCTTCGGAAATTGACTCCCTGAATTGCGGTTTATGCAATCCGGGGACACGATTCCGAGTTTTGCGAGGTCGCAAGGCGCCGTTCGCAAAATCGGATCATGTCCCCGATTGCCTGCGGCCCCCATGGCTATACGATTCACCCGAGAAGCCCTCGGGATGACAGGCTTATTTTGGGACGGGCCCTAACCGCCTCCGTGGGACATCCCGGCTCCTCGAATAGACCAACAGGCCGATGCCGGCCGCGAACATGACGAGGCAAAGAATCTGCCCCAAGGTTAGTCCATGCCACAGGAAATTGGTCCGGGGGTCCGGCAGGCGGAAAAACTCGGATACGAAGCGGAGCAGCGCGTACCCCAGCATGAATGCGATACCGATTTCTCCAGGTCTGTTCGTCTTGGAACGGAGCAGCAAGAGCAGTGCAAACAGAACCGGACCTTGAAGAAAGGCCTCGTAGAGTTGCACGGGGTGTCGCGGCACTGTTCCGCCGGCCGGAAACACCACGCCCCATGGGACATCCGTCACTCGGCCATAGGATTCGCAATTGATGAAATTTCCGATCTTGACGAGCATGAGTCCGAGGGGGATCCCCAGGAATGTTGCGTCGGCAATCTCGCCCACGGGGTACCCGTACCGTCGGACAAATATCATGCCCCCAATGACCATACCCACATAGCTGCCATGGAAGCTCATCCCGCCATGCCAGAACGCGAAAACCTCCCACGGTTCTGCGGCATAGCGGCCGATGCCGTGAACGAACACATACCCGATCCTCGCCCCGAGTATCGCCCCGACCAGCCCGCTCACAAGTAACTCGGGCATCTGCTCGGGCGGGACCGGTCCGCCCCTTCTGCGGAACTCCGCGGAGGTTACCCAGTACCATAGGACGGCCGCCGACGAATAGAGTAACCCGTACCAACGGAACTCCAGCGGACCGCATTTGAACAGTACGGGATCTATGAAGGGGCACGTCATGCTCTTCTACTTCACAGGGGGGCGCAATACTGATATGAGACTACGGTCCTCAGGGCTCCGCTTCCCAAATACGGTGTCGTATCCAAGGCGGCAAAGCCTGCTTTGGTAGCGTAGGCCTCCCCGCGTTCCGCGGGGTATTCTTTAGTGGAAACAACGTACTATCTCTCGCCCGGCAGGGACGCCCGCCCTTGAAGATGACGGGCACGGAGGCCCATCCCACGAAACAGGTCTAAGGCTTCATGACAGGCCTTCGTAGCCCGGGCCTCCGTGCCCGGATCTTGTTCTTGCCGGCACCCGAGCCGGTGCGAGACGAAAATGTGCGACCGTACTTAGGAAACGGGGCACTAAGGTGTGCGCCTGAGACGACGATCCGTCTCTTCCCGACGGAGTGTTCCTTCATTCCTCATCATCACCGTCCCCGGGACCGGCATCATCGGTACGAGACTCGAAATATCCCAAGGCGGCCAGCTTCATGAGCGCGCCGATGACCATCGGGTCCTTTCCCACGGCGGTCTTCAAGAATTCAAACCAGGATCGCGCGTCGCCTCGGCCGGCACGGCTCACGATCCTGTTGAGGTCTTCGTCGGTGAGCAGCGACATGGCGTCTCTTACACGTGCCAGAGCCTTGAACTTCCTGCCCAGGTCCTTACGGTATCGCCGGTCGTACTGAGAAAGCTCCTTCTCGGAAACATCGCCTCTCGAACATGCCGCCACCGCAGTTTCACCGGCCATTACGGCACATCTCATGCCGTTGGTTATGCCGGAACCCGTAAGCGGATTGACTTGGTGAGCCGCGTCCCCGACGAGCATCACGCCGTTGCCGGAGATCCGGAAGAGCCTCCCGTCGATCGGCACGGCCCCCATCACGAGGGAGACCGGTACGGCTCCCGGAAACTTCCTTGCAACGAACGTATCCAGATAGTATTTTGCCGTCCGTCCCTGCGCACCAGAGACAAGCGGCCTTATCCCCAAGCCGATGTTCCACGCCTTGCTCCCCTTGGGAAAAGCCCACGCGTAACCGCCGGGAGAGATCTCGCTCCCGAGATAGATGTGGAGGTGATCCTCATCCTCGATCTCGACACCCGTCATAACATACTGCACACAAACGGAGATATCCGACAACCCGGGCCCGGAGGGCAGGCCCGCCCAGCGCCCGACCTGCGACTCCACGCCGTCCGCGCCTATCACGATCCGTGCCTGAACTTCTTCATCGCTTCCCCCCGACCTGATGCGCACTCCCGTCACCTTATCTCCGTCCATGTGCAGCCCTACAACCCGTGTCTTTACCCGGACATGGGCGCCGGCCAGGGCGGCCAGTTCCGCAAGACGCCGGTCAAAGACCTTCCGGTTCAGCACAAATCCTTCTTCGTGGTTCTTGTGCCGGACGACGTCCACCGCATTGCCGTCCGGAGCGACTATCCGGGCAGCGTGAACGACATTGGATATCCATTGGGATTCGGGCTTGACGAATTCCGGCAGCTTCACCCGGGATATGGTCTCAGCGCACCGGACCGGGGATCCGATTTCCTGACGTTTTTCCGTGAGCAGTGTGGAAAGACCGGCCTTGGCGGTGATATATGCCGCGGTTGAACCCGCAGGTCCCGCCCCGACAACCACGACATCGTAGGCACGTCCCATTACGATACCTCGGCCTGCCTGATGGCTCCAACAGGGCAAGCGCTCGTGCAATCCATGCAACCGGAGCACTTTTCCGGCTCGTAGATGAGCCACGTGTCCGCCAACGACAGAGCCAGGCAGTCACAAACACTCACGCACGAACCGCAGTAGCCGCACAATTCGCGGTTTATTGCAATCGCTCCGGCATGAGATATGTCTCCAATAACCAACAATCACCCCCTGGAGTATGGGTTTCGATCAGCAGATCCGCGCCCTGCGGCACAAACCCGGCCACAAATTCCGTGAAACGGCCGGCAGCCCTTCCACAACCGGGGCCGTTTGCGTCAATATGCCGCCGTTCTTCCACCGGAGAGCATAGGAAAAGGTACGTTAACAGAAAATAGGCCCGATATACAGCCCAAACCGTCGAAAACTCGGAAATCGATTGAACGGCGACCCTATAGGTTGTTCAACCGTTGCCGGCGCATCGAAGACAAATCGCGGGCAGATTGTCTCGATGTCTACCAATGATTCATCTTGACCGCGTCAGTCGCCATGGTGTAACCATGCAAGCCGGGAAGGGTTCTTTCTTGACAAAGCTCGATTCTTCGGTTGTTTGTTGCCGGCCCCGAGGCACTCTTCCCATATGATCCGGTCAGGATACGCAATGGAGCATCGAGAAGCTCACCCCAAGAGGTCTGTCGGCCAACTGCTCGCGTGGCTCCTTTTTTGCGCAGTGTGTGTGCAGTTTGCCCTTTCCCAGTGGCATTTCACCGTAATCGACGGCGAGAAGACAAATCTCTTTTTCGGCGTGATTGCTTCACTGGCCTTCTTCGCTGCCATACCGACAGCGCGGAAAGGTCATGTCCGTGCCGGCTCCATTGAAATCGCCGTCTCCTTCGTACTGCTCGGGCTGGCCGCAGCGAGCGGGTTGCACAGTGCAATCCCCATGAGCTCATCCGCACGCGCGTTTGTCCTCATGTCTACGGGCCTCGGCGGTTTCTGGTGCTCGAGGATATTGCTGAACACCACGTCGAGACAAAGAGCTTTCGTCTGGTTGTGCACCGCCATACTCGCGGCACTGATCAGCCTCGGTTTAATAAGCCAGGTGTTGTTCGGAAAGCCCACTTCGCTTATCTCCGTCCTGTACTACAATGCGCACCACCTCGCTCACATGCTCCTTCTCCTGGCTTTTGCCCCATTGGCACTCATCGGCTCGAAACGCCGGCTGCAAATACCGCTCGGGCTGGTCCTTCTCGTTTCGGCAGCCGTGGTGCTCTTCTACTGCGCCACTGCCGAAGCCGTCGCATCGGCCGTGTTGTTGGCTCCTCTGATTATCGTTGTCGTAACGTTCTCGGTAAATGGATCCCGGGCCGTCGGCCTTGCGCTGGCGTTGCTGACCTTGCTTGTTGCGGCCGGCGCTCTTTATGTGAACTATGCCTCTACGGAAGGGTTTTCCAATCCCAAATACCAGGCTTACCGCGTAGAATCCTATCCATTCTCCTGGCACGTCGCGAAGAGCCGGCCATTACTGGGCGTAGGCCTGAGAGCCCCCAGGGACGATCTCGTGGAGGACTACGAACCCCGCCATCCACAACTTACCCGGAAGGAGTTTCGAGATCAGGTGGCGGATCTGGTGACGCCGGAGAACAACTTTCTTGCCCTATTGACCGGTTGCGGCATCCCGTTCACGGTAATCTACGCGGCCGCACTGTTGATCCTGCTGTTCCGACTGGTCAGGAGCGTCGAGAGGCCTCCTCCGGAACTGTATTTCCACCCGGTAGTCCTCTTGGTTGCCGTAACCGGGAGCTTGTTGCACTCCGTCACCACGGATACCATGCTTCACGCCCAGCTGTGCTGGTTTTTTCATATTCTTCTGGGACTCATACCCAAACCTTCCGGACAACGGTTGGAGCAGAAGAGAAGCAGCTGGAGATCCGTGGCGTTTCGATCCGCCGGCGTGGTTGCGGCGGTGATTCTCGGGATTGTCGTGGGAACCCACCCGGCATTGGCCCCCGGCAAGCTGGATCCGTCTTCGTATCTCGAAAATCTTCCCATCATTTCAGCATTTTCCAAAACCGACGACAAAAAGGAAGCAGCGTCATCCCCGGCCCAAAAGACATCACAACCCGCTCCTGTCCTTCCCGGGTCACTCTTGGTCAAGTTGGACAATCTCGATGTGGGGAAGGAGCGTTGGCAGGTGGCGTTTGTCTTGGACAATTCAGAGTCCATGGCAAGTCGCTCCGATCAGTGGCCGACAGGTAGATTGCAGACGGCAAAAGGCCTCATAGGGCAAGTCTCGGAGGCTCTGCCGCCCAATTCTCGGATTGCGGTGCGCAGTTTCACCGGCGAGATCTCCTTGAAGATGGGATCTCACGAGATCCCCCTCACCGTCAGTCAACGGATCTACGGATGGGCGCAGACACCATTCGGCGGTTTAGCCGGAAGCCTTGAAAAGATAACGCCGCTCGACCGGCCAATCGACCCGTGCACGGCCGTGGAGATCTCGAGTAAGAGGGATTTCGACGCAGGGGGGGCCTACGCGCCGAGAATTGTGCTCCTCACGGACGGCGGGAACGCCTGCACCTCTTCGGCCTCCGCCGAGATTCTCCGGAAAGGAAAAGACAGGACGATTGGGTCCGTAGATGTGGTTGCATTGGGTATGGACCCGGCGAACAAGGAAACGTTCTCGAAACTGAGTAAGGACACCAACGGGACTTTCCTCGATGTGGCGCTTCCAGCCCGGGTGAAGGAACTATTGGCCCATTACGCCAAGGTTCTTCAAGTATCCAAGCCCCTGACGATGGAGATTTCGGGAACGGGCGGCGTACGAAAAGCGGTTGTGGGCGAACGGATTGTGTTGCCTCCCGGGCTGTACTCACTCTGGTTGCCGCGTGACCTGAACGCGGCCCAATCCGAGCAGAAGATCGACAGGATCGAGGTCTCGCCGGAAAAGCTGACGACCGTCACTCTTTCCAGGCAGGACGGTCGCCTGACGGTGAGCACCACCCGTCGTTGATACGGTCCTCATGCCTCGTTCGGCTACTCTTGAGAGCCGGCGGAGTCCAAGTGCTCCGTTTCCTAATTGCGGTCGCACATTTTCGTCTCGCGGCCATGCTGGGTGCCGGCAAGAGCAAGATCCGGGCACGGAGGCCCGGGCTACGAAGGACTGTCATGAAGCCTTAGACCTGTTTCGTGGGGTCCCGCGGAACGCGGGATGCCCGTCATCTTCAAGGGCGGGCGCTGCCCGCCGCCTCCCCGGCGTAGGCCGGGGTCCAGGAAGAAGAGACCGGTTCCCGGCCCATGCCGGGAAGACGGTCCGAAGACGACCGGCAGGATGCCGGTCCCACTGAAGAGGGCGTCCCGGGCGATTCAGGCAACCCGAAGAATACCCCGCGGAACGCGGGGAGGCCGGCCTTACCGAGGCGGGGCCGGTTTCCGCTTGGACGTAAACGTGCTTCCGCCGTGGAGTACCATCGATCGGAAGTCGCTTCTTCAATGGTGAAGCTGCTTCCCCAATGCGGAGACTCTCTCGGGTGCAGGAAATCTCATCTTCCCCGCAAGCAAACACTCCCCACATGAAACGGCCGAGTACGTATGGCTCGATGTGGAAGCCTTTGATGGTCCTTACGGGCATCTGGGCCGCGATCATCGTCATCGTCAATCCCGTGGGCGAATTCATGATAAATGACGACTGGGCCTTTGTCCGTTGCCTGGAGTCTCTCATGCGGGAGGGCCGGCTGGAAACCACGGGTCACGGTCCTTTGCACGCTCCCGGAGGACCGGCCCTGATCACTCACTTGCTGTGGGGGCTCGCCTTTGTCAAAGCGGCCGGCTTTTCGCTCACCGTCCTGAGGCTGTCGGTTCTCACGCTCGGCGTTCTGGCGTCACTGGTCGTCTTTCTCCTTCTTCGCCGCTGCGGCGCTTCGACCGGCCTGAGCATGTTGGGGACGCTGTCGCTGGTGTTCAATCCGCTGTTCTTGTCCCAGTGTTTTTCGTTCATGACCGACATTACCTTCACAAGCTTCGCCCTCGTCTCGGTGTTGTTCTTTCACATCGGCGTCGAGAAGTCGAATACCGGGATCATTATCATCGGGTTGGCTTTCGCTCTCGCCGCCACGCTTACTCGCCAGTTGGGCTTGGCCCTCCCCATCGGGTTCGTCGCTGCGTGCTTCCTGCATCCGAAAGGCGAAGAGTTGGGAAGGCTCAAGATGACTTTGCTTGCGGCCGGGATCGCCGTCGTGCCGTGGATAGGTTACGAGATCTTTCTCCAGCAAGCGGGGAGTACTCCCATCGTTGAGCACAGTATGCTTCGGAATGCAGTGAAGAACGCGTGCTCCATGGGCCCTCTCCGGTACGCGGATTTCCTCTTGCGGCACCTCCTCGTATCCACTCTGGGCTATGTGTGTTTCCTCATTTCTCCCGTATTGGCCCTGTACTACGGAACTTCTTGGTCTTCGGGGAGTTTCCGTTGCTTCGCAATCTGCCTCACCGCCGTGTTGTCGGCGTGTGAAGTGTCCTTGCTGCTCGGAATCGTGGATTTTCCGGTCATCATGAACGGTAACGTGATCTACAACCTCGGGATAGGCCCCATTGTCCTGAGGGACACGTACATCATGGGACTGGAGCGCTCGGCTGCCCTACCCAAGGCCCTATATGCCGTCATCGTGTATTGGACAATCATTGCCGCTGCGGTCCTTGGTACTCTTGCGATACGCGGTTTCCGGGGTCCGAGCGGGCAGGCCCGAACTCCCGACGGGTCTGCAACCGGGTTCACGGCCGTTAACTGTGCACTCACCGCTCTTGTTTACATGGCGGTCATCGTGCCCCTCCCCCCGTACGACCGATACCTGATCCTCCCCTGCGCTCTCCTGATCGTTTGGCTGGTCGCCGGCACGCCGTCTCCCAAGGCGTTCGTTCCGTCTCTCGGAACTGCCGTTTCGATTGCGGCACCGCTGATATGTCTGGCGGTTTTCAGCGTCTTCGGAACCCGGGATTTCCTGGAAATGAAGCGGAGCCTCTCCAACGCGCACGACTACGTGCTGAACGTGCTGAAGGTGAACCCGTGCCGTGTTGACGGGGGGTTCGAGTTTAACGGCTATCATTGCTACAGGAAAGGGATGCCTCATCAAACGGGTTTGAGCTGGTGGTGGGTGGAGAAAGAGGAGTATCTTATTACGCTGGGGACGCTTCCCGGCTATCGGGTGGTCCGGACGTTCCCATTCCCGCGGTTGCTGGGACCCGATGGGGCAGTGCATCTTCTCGAACCGGCGAAAGACGAGTGAGCGGTCCCCGGCGCAAATACGGCGAAATATTCCAGAGTAACGATCCCGGCTTTGGTAGCGCCGGCCTCCGTGCCGGTACTCTTTGATCATGCGCCCGGCAGACGCCGGGACGCTACCGCGCATTTACGGAATCCGTGACCGTATTTGCGCCAACGACCACTTAGGTTTCCGTTACACAAGTACGGCGACGAATCAAGAGCCCCCCGGCTCTCCCTGTGGGACGGGCATTCGCCCGAGAATCTTTCGAACGGATGTCTCATACGGTGCAAGCTCCAATGCCCGTTGCAGGTGAAGACGGGCCTTGCCCCCCCTGCCCTCCCGCAAGAGCAGAAGGCCGAGCTCCTTGTGAGCAAAGGCCAGATCCGGATTCAATGCGATTGCCTTCTCGAAAAAATGTTCGGCTCGGCTCGGATTTCCTATCTTCGCATAGGCATACCCGAGCGTAGCCAGTATGGCCGGCTGCCCCGGGGAGATTTCCCGGGCCCGTTCCAGGTGCCGGAGCGCCTCCGCGTACCTGCGCTCGAAGCACAAAGCCCATCCCAGATTTGAATAGGCTTGCGCGGCAGATCGGGTCTCCATAGCCTGTGAGAGCGGTGGAAACCGCTGAACCGTATCCGTCCAGAAGCCGACCCTGTCGGACCAAATCAGTGCCTTGTTGTTCGTTGCAAGCCCCAAGAGTATGACCAGGCCAATGCAACCGGCACAGATTGCCGCCCCGACCGGTCGTTTCGCCCGGGATTGCCTCACCGACTCCAAGAGAACCCTCGTGCAATCGGCCGCAACGAGGAGAACACCGAACATGGGAAGCACGGCTCGGTATCCAAAGAAACTGTACTGAGGTGCGAGAAGCGCTTCGGGAATAAGATTCACCACGAGGAAAAGAATTCCCACGCCGCCGAGGGGACTTCTTCTGATCAGTATTGCCCCTGCGGCCGTCAATGCAACCGCGCCTCCCACCGCTGCGAGGGTGATGGGGGGATCGATGAGAGAATATGCAACGACCTGAGGGCTCATGAGTTGTATGTTTGCGGGGAACGGAAAAAGGATCATCGAGATGTAGCGGAACATTACCCGGGCCTGGGTCAGGAGGACGCGTTCCGGAGTGATGCCGCTCTCCGCATAGTAGACCGAAATCGTGTTCAATACGCCGCCGGGTGCGTTGATCTCTCCGTGGGGATGTTGCAGGTAGGAGTTCACCTGGAATACGGCGGCGAGAACCGCGCCGTAAACCGCGATCCGAAGACACAGATCTCTCCATTGCGGTCGAAAGAAGGCGAGTTCGAACATGATGAGAACCACGGGGAGCGTCACGCTGATTTCCTTGCTCAGCATGGCGCAGATGAAGAGAAAGAGACTCATTCCGTAACCGAATTTTTCGTGCCGTAACCGGCCGCTCCGCACCGAAAGATATGTGCCGAGGGATGCCAGGTAGAACAGGCCCGCCATGAGGGCCATCCTCTGCCAGACATACAACGTGACAAAGACCTGAAGAGGATGAACGAGATACAACAGTCCCAGAGCAAAAGAGAGAATCTTCTTCCCGGTCGGACTTCCTCGACTCCAAATGCCGGGAAGCGTAAGGATTTGGAACAAGAGCACCGAGGCTGCAACGGCGGAGGCTGCGAGGATTGCCGCGTTGACGGCACGGTAATAGCCCGATAGGGTTCCAAAGGCCAAATAGTTCACATAGAAAGTCAGTATGGGGAGCGGACGCTGGGGAAACATCTTAAGAGCTGACACCAAGCCTTGGTCGAATAGATGCCTTCTTGTTTCCAGCTTGGCCGCACTGTCATAGTAAAAAGGAGTATCGAATCCATCGTAGTAGATCACCAATGCCACGAGAAGAAAGACAACGTACGCAGCAAGGGCGGTGCTACAGACCGGCACCGTCTCATGCCCCATTCCGCCGCTTGGATCCGTGCCGCCGCTTCCGCAAGTCAAGACTTGTGCTCCTCAAATCGCCGCTTACGGCTTGCGTCCCCCTCCCCTTTCGATCCGTCGAGACCTAACCGGGGAACAGGCCGCTCTTCTCTGCGCCTGATCTTATCACATCTCGCGAGTGTGTTTTTTTGGTTGAAATTCTCTCTTAACGGTAGTAGCCTGTAACGCGGTGGCTCTTGGGCGAGACGACGGGCCGATGGTCCCCGTAAATGCAGGCGCCTCGTCCGTTGGAAATGATCGAACGTGAACCAAGGCGGGTGCGGAACCTGCGACGCCTTAATAACGGAATCGGAAGTCGTCAACAGATGTATTCTGTCAAAGGGAGGGATGGCTAATGAAGAAAATTGAATCGGTCTTCAAGGGCGGTTTTCTTGGCCGGGCGACGGCGGGGACGCGCACCGACAGATTTTTTTGGTACGCGTTGTTGCTGGTTCCGGCACTGACGGTGCTCATGATGGCATGCGGCAGTGGCGGCGGCGGCGGCGGCGGAAGCTGATCACCGTCTTTTGGTGCCGGATCGCGTCAATAGCGGAACGGAGCAATTGTCTCTCCGGCATGCTCACGGCAAAGGCCGCCGGTTTTCAATGGCGGGCTCGCCGTGGACGACTAGGTGTACGATACGCGCCGAAAGATACGACTGAGAACTCTGATTCCAGTCGTGGCTTTTGGCGTTTGTCGTTTTGGGCTAAGTGTTTTATGGCATAAATACGGTCACGCATTCAAGGCAACGATCCCGGCTTTGGTAGCGCCAGCCTCCGTGCCGGTACTCTTTGATCATGCGCCCGGAACGCCGGGACGCTACCGGGCCTTCACACGAACACGACAACGTATTTACGCCAACGCACCACCAGGCCAAAGGATATCTGCAACCGGCGGGGAAAGGATCGGCCGAAAGTTGGGAGAAGACAACCACGACGTTGGAGGGCCTCACTCTCGCCGGGCCTCGGAAGGAGACAGCGACTCCAAGAGACGATCAAGAGCCCTGAGATTTCTCGCGGTAACCGTAGGCCTTGTCGTCATCCTAGCCATTGTCGGGCTACCGCTCATTGAACGCCTCCTCACTCTGTATTGGAAAACTCCCCAGGATGCCGATATTCCGCACGACATCAAGGCCATGGTATCCGACGATCTTTTGG
>JAZDHD010000388.1:0-4227 GCA_043806215.1 Pseudomonadota bacterium
CCTAAAACAAACCTTGCAAGTTGGCAATCCGGGGACACGATTCCGAGTTTTGCGAAGTCGCATGGCGCTGTTCGCAAAATCGGATCATGTCCCCGATTGCCGCCGGCCCCTATGGCTATACCATTGAAGAGAGGCCCGAGGGATGATAGGCTTATTTTGTGACAGACCCTTACCATCGGGACAATCAAGCCCGTTGACTCGGTCATGGCTTCTTGTCGTCGCCCGGCTCCAAATGTCCGCCGGTCCATCTCCTTGGTGGTTCCCTGAATCCCATTCTTGATCTTGGTCGAACTGTCACCCGACAATTCGTAATTGACGTTCGGTCGATCCGCTGATAACCTCCGCGACGCAAGCGAGGCCGGGTGGAGGTCCAATTATGAATAAGAAAGCGGATTTGGCCGGACCTGGAATCGGCAACTATGCCGATCTGGAAAAGATTCTTCCAAAGGACTACAGGTCCGTCCTCACCCCAAGAGAGACCCAAATTGCCGTGTTTGCGCTCAAAGACTACGTGGAGGAGAATCTCTGCCGGGAATTGAACCTCCTTCGGGTCACGGTGCCGCTCATCGTGGATGTAGCCGGGGGGATGAACGATACACTGGACCGGGACGGATCGAGGACTCCGATTCAGTTTCATATCTCCAACGACCACGAAAAGAATCCTCTGGATGCTCAAATAGTCCAGGCTGCCACCAAGTGGAAGCGCATGGCTCTGAAGGAATTCGGCATGAACCCCGGGGAGGGCCTTCTCACCGATATGCGTGCCGTAAGAAAGGACTATTTCCTCGACCATGACCACAGTGCCTATGTAGACCAGTGGGATTGGGAACTCGCCATTACCGAGGGTCAACGCTCCCTCGGCTTCCTGAAAACCGTTGTCCAAAGGATCTGGAAGGTGATAAAGGGCGCGGAGACTCACATCCAGGGGCTCTTTCCTCAGCTGCGCCGGGATTCCCATGAGGATCTGCCCGAAGATTTGACCTTCATTCACGCGGAGGATCTTCTCGAACAGTATCCCGACTTGCCCAGGAAACAGCGGGAAACCGGGCTTCTTCAAGAATACCGGGCGGTTTTCATTTATGGAATCGGCTGGCCCCTCAAGGACGGGTTCCCTCATGAAATGAGGGCGGCAGACTACGACGATTGGGCTTCCGAGACGTTTTCCGAGGACGGGCGCCCCATGCACGGCCTAAATGGCGACATCCTTGTCTGGAATCCCGTGACCAAGCGCCGTCACGAGCTGATGTCCGGCGGTATCCGCGTCACACCTGAGATCTTGAGGCTCCAGATGGAGATGGCCGGGCAAGAGGAATTGCTCGGGCTCCCGTACCACCGGGCCATCCTCAGGAACGAATTGCCGCTCAGCATCGGAGGAGGGATAGGCCAGTCTCGGACATACATGCTGCTCCTCAAGAAGGCACATTTGGGGGAAGTCAGCGTCTCGGTTTGGCCAAAGGTCCTGACGGAGATCTGCACCCGGAAAAACATTCACGTGCTGGAATGACCTTCTGCAACAGCGCGGACCGGCCTGAGTAAGATTCGACCGCAAGACGATGACGCCGGATTCGAGGTGCCTTGGTAGCGCCGGCCTCCCCGCGTTCCGCGGGGTATTCCTTTCGGGCCCGGCAGAGACGCCGGTACCCTACCATGCACGATCTGCCTCAGTCTTGTGGCTGACCGGCAGGCGTCCTCAAAAAGACGTCACTGTATTTGCGCCGCGAAGCACTTACACACGACAGCGGCCATTCCCGGATAATTCGGTCGTTTCAGCAGCCATGAGAGACATTCGGTTCGCCGGAGCACTTATCGGTATGGATGATCGTATACTCCCCATCGGTGAAGTCGTACGAAAGGCACTCAGCGGAGAGAAGCAGGTTTGGCACGACATTATCGACCGGCTCTATCCGTGGGCCCTGGCACTGGCGCGGCGTCGCCTGTCCGACAAAGCTTTGGCCGAGGATGCCGTGCAGGAGGCGTTTACGACAGCCTTCATCAACCTGCATGCATTACGGGACGCTGATGCCTTCCCTGCCTGGCTGGGCGCGATCATACGGTCTCAATGCTCACAAATGAGTTCACTACCGCGCAAGGAGCTTTCCCTTGATTGGCTGGACGATTGCGGCGTGCTTCCGGTGGGTGAGGCGAGAACCCCGGAAGACGAACTGCATGCCATGAGGCTTTTCGGCCGTTTTGATGCCGCAGTGAGATCGCTTCCCGAGCATCTGGCGGGGGTTTCCCGGCAGCACTTCCTGCTGGGGTTGTCCACTGCGGAGATTTCCCGGAAGAACGGTCTGCCGGAAGGTACCGTGAAGAAAAGGTTGTATAGGGCTCGTCGCCTACTCCAGGAAGAAATGATTCATTACCGCGGCGAAGACGTTTTCCGGGTAGGTTACATGCCGATTTCCGATCACCTGCTGGCAATGGTCACCGAGCATCTCTTCCGTGACCGGAAACTGTCCCTCGTACAGAAGCGCTACCTTTCCTGGGGTGTTCTGGCCAATGACCTGCGCTGCGGGCGCCTTGACGCGGGGTTCATTATGGTGCCTCTGGCCATGCATCTGCATGGTTCAGGAGTCCCGCTGCTTCATGTTATGGATGCTCATCACGACGGCAGCTCCCTTGCGGTTTCTCTCCATGGTCGAGTGCAATGTTTAGGGCTGCCGGCGCAGCATTCCACACATCAGGCGTTACTCGATCTCCTCGCGGAGAAAAGACCGGAACTGCGGGATCTGACGACTCAATTCGTTAGTCCGTCCTACGCCCTTACTTCCATGCGCAGCAATAAGATTGATTCCTTTTTCTGTGCCGAGCCATGGGGCACCAAGTGCACCCATGAGAAGTTGGGAGAGATTCTGATCTGCTCCAAGGACATAATGCCGGGTCATACATGCTGCATCCTGGCCGTTCGAGGCGAATATGCCGCCAAGCGCGGCGACATAGTCAGGGACTACGTGAGCTTGTTGCTCGAAGCACGGGACAGGACGTGCAGCGATCCCGCCTTAGGGGCCACAGTCCAGTCGTTTTTTACCGGAATCGCCCTCGACATCGCCTCACATGTTCTCGAGCACAAACTCGTTACCTTCGATGACCTCAAACCCGATAAGCAGAGAGTGATGGCCATCACTCGGATGATACGGACCGAAGGAGACGATACCACGACCTTTGACATGGATGGGTTCGTATGCACAGACTTTTTCTAGCCGGGAAGCCAACCCGGAAGATCGGGGGGCCTTCCGAGAACAGCCGTACCGCTGCGTTCAAGCAGGACCGTCCCTCCGCTCAGCCCGTTTATCCAGCCGTCGCCCTGGGTTTCGCTGCCTCGCACAGCGTCCGAGCCCCATGTGCCGAACATGTGGGGGTAGTACCAGCCGTCAGGCGAGTGACCGAGTTGGTCATAGACCGGCAAACCGCCGGCGTCTAAGACCCAGGCCAGGTCGGGGTCTTGTTGGATGAAGTGCTCTCGTAGAGGTAGGAAGCAGTTTTCGTTGTGATAACCCATGCCACGACGTGTCCCAGCAAATTCCGTGCAAGTAGTTCCGTAGTTCGGGTACACCATACATAATTGCCGAAGAACGCAGAAGGCAATTAGGTATGGTGTACCCGGAATTTGCGTAACTGCCTTCGCCGTTCAGGCCTTGACTCACATTCGACAGCATTGTCGCGTTGTATCTCATAATTTTCTTGAGCCTCCTTTTTTTTCATTATCATGGAGGATTGAGAAAGATGTCCGGGTTGAGATCAAGGATTTCAAGGTAGCTGATCTGCAACGAGGTGAGGGGTTTTGAGAGTCGTCTTGCTTTTCCTTGCTTGAGGACAAAGAGTCCTGAGAACTTGGTGGTCATCATGAATGTAGTGGGCCGCGACGTTTGCCTCTTGACCCAACCGGTGATCCTTGATTTGTGTGCGGCAAGATTGGTTCGCATGGTTCGCTCCATGAGTCGCCAAATCATGAGTGCAAGGACCAGTATCAACCCCAGCGCTTCGATGTGTTCGGGTGACTTGAGGAACAGGGCGTTGACAAAGACGGGATCCTTTAGGAATGCGAAGTTGCGCTCCACCATGTGCTGGTCTTTGTAGATGGTGAGTAGTTCCTTTGCGTTGTGTGCACCGGCTCCTTCACGAGGTACGTTGGTAATCAGCACGAAGCATCCGGCTTCGTCTCTGAGCTTGCGTATTGCCTCCTCATCGACCTCCATCTCAATGCTCAGGCCGTAGCGCATTTTTTTG
>JAZDHD010000389.1:0-2357 GCA_043806215.1 Pseudomonadota bacterium
AGCTCCAACAGCCTCAAGTCCAGAGTCCGTTGATCGAACGCGTCGACACCGAGCAGGGCCGGCCGGATCATGCCCATAACATTGTCCACCGCCTTGGTCACCCCTTTGCCTCCGTAGCGGCTCGGGTCTCCATCGCGGAGCTCCACCGCTTCGTGCTCTCCGGTGGAAGCGCCTGAAGGAATGGCCGCACTCCCCGACCCACCTTCTTCCAGCAGCACATCCACCTCGATGGTGGGGTTGCCCCTGGAGTCAAGGATCTCACGAGCCAGTACGTCAACGATATCGAATCTCATGCCGGACCTCCTTTAGGACAGTTATTATGTGTACATAACGACGGATTTCGCCGACCACAGGGAAGGGTCGTCGACCGGTAATCTCCACGATAAGGGCATTCCTTCGCCCGTAATGATCTTACACCAAAACGCATGAGCATGCCGCGGAGATTTTGGAAATATCCGGATCGAGGGCTCTTGTCCCCGATTTTGTCCTCTGCTGCACGATTGCGCAAATTCGGTCTCGTATTCACGGCGACTCTCCTTGCTTTGGTAGCGCCGGCCTCCGTGCCGGTAATCTTTCCGGGCTCGGCAGGGAAGCCGATCCCCTGCCGTGGACGTGATGCTCCGGTGCTGCGTCCGACACATAGGCGTTCCCATGAATATGTCACCGAATTTGTGAAAGCCACCTCCAAAGGTATCTATTTCTCCAGCCTTCTTGGAGTCCTTGTGGTCTGATTTACCGAGTTCGGTCCTGCGAAGCGCCGATCCTCGCTGAAACATAACATTTGCCGATCACGGTCACGGAGTGGTAATATTCCACATTTACGGCAGATCCCGAGGAGGCGGAGGTTTGAGTACCAAACGGATTCTCGTCATCGGCGGTGCGGGCTATGTAGGATCTCATTTTACGCTGTTCGCGTCCAAGGCCGGATTTCGGGTCACCGTGATGGACAATCTGTCGAAAGGACATCGAGGTGCCATGAGGGGGGCGGAGTTCTTCCAGAGCGATTTACTGGAATTCGAGCCCTTGCGGGCACACTTGTCCGACAATCATTACGACGGTGTTTTCCACTTCGCGGCCAAGTGTCTCGTCGGCGAGTCGGTTTCCGATCCCGCACACTACTACCTGAACAATGTCATCGCGGCCTTCAACATGCTGGAGGCAATGAGATACACGGGCCACGACCGCGTGATCTTTTCGTCTTCGTGCGCGGTGTACGGCATCCCGGAAGCCCTGCCGTTGAGGGAAGACCATCCCAAGAATCCGGTCTCGCCGTACGGCAGGACCAAGCTGTCGGTCGAATGGATGCTGGAAGATTTCTGCGCGGCTTACGGGATTCGCTCGGCAAGTCTCAGGTACTTCAATGCCGCGGGGTGCGAGCCGGATGAAGGGCTGGGAGAAGACCACCGTCCCGAAACGCATCTCATCCCCAATGTGGTGAGGCATGCTCTGAAACTACAGGACGAACTGGTCATCTTCGGAAATGACTACCCGACGCCGGACGGGACGTGCATCCGGGATTACATTCATGTGACGGACCTTGCCGACGCCCATCTCAAGGCGTTGGAGAAACTCGATTCCATACCGCTGATCAGATTGAATCTCGGGACCGGATCAGGATTCTCCAATCTGGAAGTGGTCGAAGCCGTCGCCAAGGTTGCCGGGGTCGGACTCAAACCCGAATTCGGCCCTCGAAGGCCCGGGGATCCCCCGGAACTTGTGGCCGATTCCGGTGAGGCGTTCCGTTTGCTGGATTGGCGTCCGGGCAGGTCGGATCTGGAATCCGTATGCTCCGAGGTGTTGCAATGGTTTTCGGAGCATCCGCAGGGCTATGGGGAGTGAGACACCGGATTTCTGTAGGGGCGAATGGTATTCGCCCGCGGGCAACCGTCCCGCGTTCCTCGCTGGACCCCGGCCTTCGCCGGGGAGACGGCGGTCGTCCCTTACCAAGACCGGGCAGAGCCCGGCAGACAGGCATTCCCAGGCAGGAGCCTGGGAACGAGAAAAGCTTCTTCGAGGATTCGCATGACGACTATTCTCGTTACCGGGAGCGCGGGTTTTATAGGATTCCACGTCGCCAAAGCCCTGACTGAATCGGGTTACACCGTTGTGGGCATCGACAACTTTAATTCGTACTATGCCCCGGAACTAAAACATGCCCGCGATGAAATATTGCGTGGCCGGTCCAATTACCATTCCCTGGAGATGGACCTCGTCGACCGGGAATCAGTGGAACGGTGTTTCCGGGATTACGCTCCCGAACTCGTGTGTCATCTCGCGGCGCAGCCGGGAGTGCGGTATTCGCTGCGGAATCCTCATGCCTATCAGAAGTCCAATCTGGAAGGCTTCGTGAACCTGAT
>JAZDHD010000390.1:0-31238 GCA_043806215.1 Pseudomonadota bacterium
CCTAAAACAAACCTTGCAAGTTGGCAATCCGGGGACACGATTCCGAGTTTTGCGAAGTCGCATGGCGCTGTTCGCAAAATCGGATCATGTCCCCGATTGCCGCCGGCCCCTATGGCTATACCATTGAAGAGAGGCCCGAGGAATGATAGGCTTATTTTGTGACAGACCCTTAGTCCGCGGGTCCGATGCACCCCCAGCAGTCCTTGTAACTGAGGCGGATTAGGCGCCGGGAGGTGAAATGACGGAGTATGGTATAGACAGAGCCAGGCTGGAGGAGTTTTCCACCGAGGAAATCGAGAAAATTCTCAGAGAAGAGAAGGACGATTACACTCCGGAAGCCTTAGGTGTGTTTCAGGAGATTCTGTCGCAGCGGGGGCACTCGGATGACGGTTCGGGCTTGGACCGGTCCCTGCCGGGGTCTCAACGGATGGGGAGGTCTGCGGGGATTGCGTCCGGCGAAGCGGTACGAAATTCCACCGATGCAGTCCGGATTCTCAATGGTGTGCTCGCCGGGGTGCTGGACGGCACTTTGGAGCCGCAGAGGGCGCAGGCGGCCACAAGCGCGGTCCTGGGTATCCTTCACGCCTTGGAGCAGGAATACATGACCGGCTCACGGGAGGAATCGTGATGCCGGAGGAATCGTTGGGCAAAGCCGAAATCGATTTTGACAAGGGTGGGGGCTTGGTTCCGGCCATTGCACAGGATGTGCGGACCGGGAAGGTTCTGATGATGGCGTATATGAACCGGGAGGCTCTCGAGACAACGTTGAGGGAAGGCAGGGCCTGCTATTGGAGCCGTTCCCGCAAGGAACTGTGGCGCAAGGGCGACACGTCCGGAGACATCCAGATAGTAGAACAGGTCTTGGTGGATTGCGATCAAGACACTATACTCCTTCTCGTGCAACAGCGCGGAAAAGGGGCATGCCACACGCGAAGATGGAGCTGCTTTTTCCGGCGTCTTACCGTGGAAGGAGAATTGAGGGACATCGATGATGATTGATCCGTTGAAATTGGTAATTCCCAAGGGGAGCCTCGAGCAAGCCACCATCGATCTGTTCCGTAGAGCGGGATGGAACATAACCGTATCTCCGCGGAGCTACTTTCCCAGCGTCGACGATGACGAACTCATAATGGCCCGCCTGAGGGCTCAGGAAATATCCCGTTACGTCGAGGCGGGCACCTTTGATGCGGGCCTGACGGGAAAAGACTGGATTCTGGAAAACGGCTCGGACGTCAAGGTCATCGACGACCTCGTGTATTCAAAGGTTTCTCAGAATCCGGCACGGTGGGTCCTGGCCGTGGACGCGGAGTCGGACTACCAGGTGCCGGAGGATCTGGCCGGCAAGAGAATCGCCACGGAACTGGTCAAATTCACCACGAAGTTTTTCGCGGAGCGGGGAATCGACGTCGAGGTGGAATTCTCGTGGGGAAGCACTGAAGCCAAGGTGAATGAGGGCGTGGTAGACGCAATCGTAGACGTGACGGAAACGGGAAGCACCTTGAAAGCCAACGGCCTTCGCATAATTCACAACCTTCTGACCACCAATACCCAGTTCATTGCCAACCGCGGTGCGTATGCGAATCCCGTGAAGCGGGAAAAGATCGACCAGATCCATTTGCTCCTCCAGTCGGCTTTGGAGGCGCGCAAGATGGTGGGGCTGAAGATGAACGTTCCGCAAGATCATGTGGACTCGGTTGTGGGCCTGCTGCCCTCTCTGAACGCCCCCACGGTGGCCGGTTTGTACAAGAGCGACTGGTTTTCCGTCGAGTCCGTGGTGTCCGAAGAGGTGGTCCGGTCTCTGATTCCGAAGCTCATGAAGGCCGGCGCCACGGGAATCATCGAGTATCCGCTGAACAAGGTGCTGTGAGAGAGTCGGGTATTCGGTCGGTACTCCACGGCGCAAACGCGGTCGCACAACCTGAGCCCCGGAAAAGGACGGGCAGGGACGCCCGTCCCAAAAGAATGAAACGCGGGACTATCCGCCCGCCGGCGGTTGATTTCCGGTCTCCGGGCCGGCGGCGCGATGATTCCGTTCAACCCCGAGTTTACAATCCAAACAGGCCTTGATGTACGATGAGAAAAGCGGGTGCGACCTCATTGGACCGGATTTGAATTCGGGATGAAACTGGCATCCGACAAACCAGGGATGCTCCGCGTATTCCACCATCTCGACAAGTTTGCCGTCGGGGGACAAACCTCCCGGTTTTAAGCCGCCTTGTGAAAGGACTTCTCCGTAATCAAAGTTGAATTCGTAACGATGGCGGTGCCGTTCGTTGATGGTGTCCGTGCCGTAGATGGTGCAGCAGAGACTCCCTTCGGGAATGACGCATTCGTACGTCCCGAGCCTCATGGTTCCGCCTTTGTCCGTTATGGAGCGTTGCTCGTACATCATGTGGATGACGGGATGAGGAGTTGCGGGATCAAACTCCGTGGAGTTCGCTCCTTCAAGCTTGCAGACGTTTCTCGCAAACTCCACCACTGCCATTTGCATGCCCAGACAGATTCCAAAAAACGGGATGTGGTTCTCGCGCGCATGACGCACCGCCCGGATCTTTCCCTCGATTCCCCTGGAACCGAATCCGCCCGGGACGAGAATTCCATCGACATCCTCAAACCTGTCGCCGATCCCCTCGTTTTCTATGGATTCGGAATCGATGAATTTGATCTTTACTTTGGTCCCGTTTTGGACCCCTCCGGCAAAGAGGGCCTCGTTTAGACTCTTGTAGGACTCCTGAAGGTCGACATACTTACCCACGATCCCGATGGTCACTTCTTCGGTCAAGGATTTGACTCTGTCGAGGAATGCCTGCCATGCGTCCAACCTGGGAGCACGGGTCCAGATGTTGAGCAGTTCAACGATCTTCTGATCCAATCCCTCTTGATGGAACTTCAAGGGCAGTTCATATATGCAGTCCACATCTTCTGCAGCGATTACTTCTTCAGGTCTGACGTTACAGAACAGTGCGATCTTTTCTTTGACCTCCCTGGAGATTGTGCGCTCCGTCCTGCAAATCAGTATGTCCGCTTGAATACCGACCTCTCGCAAGGCCTTGACACTGTGCTGGGTGGGTTTGGTCTTCACCTCGCCCGAGGCCTTCATGTATGGCAGCAGCGTCAAATGTATGTAAAGTACGTTCTGCGGCCCCAAATCGGCTCTCAGTTGGCGGATGGCTTCGAGAAAAGGGAGACTCTCTATGTCGCCGACGGTTCCGCCCACCTCCACGATCGCCACATCTACTCCGTTGCCCAGATTTCTGATTTTGTTCTTAATTTCGTCCGTAACATGGGGGATGACCTGCACCGTGGCTCCCAGGTAATCTCCTCTGCGCTCCTTCTGGATTACCGAGTCATAGATTTGGCCGGTAGTGAAATTGTTCTTCTGTGTTAGGATCGCATGCGTGAACCGTTCGTAGTGACCGAGATCCAGGTCGGTCTCCGCCCCGTCCTCGGTCACAAACACCTCGCCGTGCTGAAAAGGGTTCATGGTCCCCGGGTCTACGTTGATGTACGGGTCCATCTTCAGTAATGTGACCGTCAGGCCTCTGCATTCCATCAACGCCCCAATGGTAGCCGCCGACAACCCCTTTCCCAAGGACGAAAGCACGCCGCCGGTAACGAATATGAATTTTGTGCTCTTATACATGCCGCTCTCCCGTTCCTCTCAAAGGCATGGTACTCGACGTGATCCAATGGTCGTTCAAACCGGTCCGCCTGCCGTATGCCCCATCGGCCGCCGGATCCACTCAGTGCGGGACCGCCGGAGAGTGTCGCCCGCGGAAAGGCGGCGCCTCACATCGTGCCCGCGTGTTTGAACAACGCCTTTGTCGCCCGCACGGATCTCGGGCAGTTCTTTCCCCATTCCTTGCGGAACAACGCATCCATACCGGTCCCGAGCCGATCCCGCGGGACGCCTTCCTTCCCTGGGGTTGCCGGTGCCGGGTAGTGATTGAATCGACGGGGGTAATCTCTAACGGAAAGCGCTCAAAGTCAAGTTGAGTTTTTCCCGTAAGAATGCGGCGGAATTCTAAAGGTATTCCAAATCCTTGCCGGTGAGTATACGATAGATGTCCAGGTATTTTTCTTTGGTCCGCGCAACAATCTCAGGCGGCAACGACGGCGCAGGCGGAGTCTTATCCCAATTCAGGCCTTCCAGGTAGTCCCGTACAAACTGCTTGTCCAAGGAGGGAGGCGATATGCCCGTCCGATATTGATCGCAGGGCCAGAACCGTGATGAGTCCGGGGTGAGGACTTCGTCTATCAGGGTTGGAACCCCGTCTGCGAGGCCGAATTCGAACTTGGTGTCGGCAATTATGATTCCCCGCTCTTCAGCCCAGTGCGAACCGTGGAGGTACAACTCGATTGTCTTGTCCCGCAGCCACGACGCGGTGTCTTCTCCCACGAGATCCTTGACGCGGCCAAAGCTGATGTTCTCGTCGTGATCGCCTATGTCCGCCTTGCTGGACGGAGTAAAGATGGGCTCCGGGAGCTTTTCAGCCTGCTGAAGTCCTTTGGGAAGACCAATTCCGCAGATCTGCCCGCTCCGCTGATAATCCTTCCAACCGCTTCCGATAATGTAACCGCGGACCACACACTCCACCGGGAACGGCCGGGCCTTCTTGACCAGCATGCTGCGGCCGGCAAGCTCGTCGGAGAACCGCCGGACTTCCTCCGGATACTCCTTGCAGTCCGTCGTGATGATATGATTGGGGACGATCCCCGTGGTCTTCGCCATCCAGAAGGCACTGAGGCTGTTGAGAACCTGACCCTTGTGCGGGATCGGGTCCGGCAGAATTACGTCGAATGCCGACAGCCTGTCCGTCGCTACGATGAGGAGCTTACCGTCAATTGTGTAGATATCCCGCACCTTACCGCGGCCGACCAGCGGCAGGGCGGGGAAATGTGTCTCTAAGACTACTCGAGATCCCATCAAGTCTGATTCCTTGTCTCAGCTGATTTCACGTACGGACGCGGGCGGTGCGGGCTCTTCTCCGCCATTTTCCCATGGCAATTTGACACGCGTGAATGATGCGCTAAACTACCACGAAAGGTGGTGTCATGCAATCGAGTTCAGACGCGACGGTTCCGCGTAAACATCCATGCGCGGATTGTAGGATGTGCCAAGGCTGCTCGGAGAATCGGTGCAGGGCATGCCGTACGGGACGGGACGGAGCAGCGGACCGCAAACTCTCCATTCATGAGCAGATAGCGCTGTTCGACAGTCTCAATCCCGGTCTGGTCTCCCGGAGAAAAACATGCCGTTGCGGTGAGTGAAGCGACGAAGCAGTTTCAGCGCGCATTAACGGCATTGCAGGACTCGGTATGGGAAACGGACCACGGCACCATCGGGGGAATCGGCTGCCGGCCGTCACTGTTCCGAGGCGATGCAAAACAACATCCTCCGAATCATCACAGAGGAGCGTGCCTACGGGCTTCAAGTGCGGCTCGTGCGCTCTCGGACACGGGCTGCCTGGGTATTCCGGTCAGCTTCCAGCCGTTTGAACCCGGCGGATCGTCCTTCAAGCCGACCGGGCCCGAGGTATTAGGCGGGGCGGGGCTCTTTCTCGGTCCCGAGGCGGAGCTTCTCTTGGTGGAACCGGATCCTCCCCCGGGAAGGCCCGCGTTGGGCAAACCCGAGGCCGGTGCCGACACGGCAGGCTCCGATGTCTTACGAGGCCCCTTCAAACCCTGTTCCCCGTTCGCTGCCTCCCCTCGGGGGTCCCCTTGAGGTTGCCGTACCGGCCCCGGATTCACCGACAAGGGATAGATACCTGCCGATACGAATCCCAGGCGGTCGAGGTTCACCCCAAGATTGATTCTGAAGAGCCGATCGGGGTTCGCCCGGTCGGCCACCTTCAAGACGATGATTCCGTCCATGACCTGCGCCGACTTAATCGTAAGATCGGAGAGGTTCGAGCCGGTGCCGTTTCTCTTTTCCGTGGACTCCACATGCCTGACCGCAGGCGCCTTGGGCTTCGGTTTGGAAACCTCCGCTCCTTCCGTAGAAGGCGTCCCCGCGGAGGGGGCCCTCCACGTTCCAAGGAACACTATGAGGTAGTTGTCCATGTGCCGGATGCGATGCGACGGCACGGGACCTCCCCCAAAATCGAGAACCACGTGTGTGCCGGACCGGGATTCGGACACCTGGATTCTCAATCCTCCGGTTCGCTCCGGTGGAATCGTCTTGGCCTCCTTGCCCGGCTTCACTCCGTCAATATCGATGACCAAACGAGGCGGCCTCTCCAGTTCAAAAGCATTGTAACGACCGATTATTCCCGAGGACTCAATGACGACCCGTCGCAGATCCGGAGAGGCCGTCACCTTTGCGAGGTCTTCACCGGCCGAAACAGCCGATGCCGCAAGGATCACGGCAAAGAGCAGTGCAACCGGCAGCGTGGAAGGACAGTTTCTCATGGATGCGATCATCATCGGTTCCTCAGTACTTCGTTTCCCAATACGGTGCCGTATTCTTGAGTACGCGCAGCAGCGTCCCGGCGTCCCTTGCCGGGCGATACCCTCCTCAGTCCCGCCGTCAACCGGGGGAGGCAGGATTACCCCGCGGAACGCGGGGAGGCCCGTGCCGTGAAAGACGGCCCCGAAGCTCAGTCGGTTTGAAGCAACTTCCTGATGCTACGATAGCACAAGCGCGTATAAAAGGTCAAGAAGTCTCGTCATGGTAGGCAATTATCACAACTTATTAAAGTTGCATCTCGTATTGGAACGATGGAATCCCGGATGTACCGCGTCATCTCTTCAAGCAACTCCCGAGAGGGTGCCTCCGCTTATCCGGTAAACCGTGTTGGTCGTCCTTCCCACAAAGTCGCTATCGTGCGAGATGAGAATGTAGGTGAGATCGGAGCCGTTGAGGATTGTTACGAGACGCTCGGTGGTTTCCTCGTCGAGACCCGTAGTGGGCTCATCGAGTATGAGAATCTCGGGGTTCATTGCCAGGACGGTAGCCAAGGAAACCAGTCTTTTCTCCCCGCCGGAAAGTCTGTACGTCACCCTGTCCTCGAAGCCGTCCAGATGAAGGGACGCCAGCGTGGTTTGCACAATCCGCATCGCTTCTTCGGGGCTTTTTCCCATGTTGAGCGGCCCGAAGGCAACATCTTCGAGAACGGTGGGGCAGAAGAGCTGATCGTCCGCGTCCTGAAACAGAAAACCAATGCGCCCGCGAACCTGCCTAAAATCGGATTCGGTCTTCCGCAACTCCCCGAAGATCTCCACTTCCCCGGAATCGGGCATGAGCAGGCCCATGATGATATGACACAAGGTCGTCTTACCGCACCCGTTGGAGCCGATAAGACCTATACGGTCACCGCGGTTCACGGTGAAATCCAGACCGTCTAAAACGTATCGGGAATTGTATTTGAAACGGATATTTCGCAGCCGGATCATCGTACCACCAACAACAGGGCCGAGAAGATCATGCTCGACGCGGCGACACAATAGTCCCGCGGTTTCATCTCATAATGGCCGAGTATGTAGAACCGGCCCTTGAAGCCTCTGCATTTCATGGCATCCAGGATCCTCGAGGACCTGTCGAAACTCCTCACCAGGAGCATTCCGACGAGATGGGCAACCGAACGATAGGTGTGTATGTCGGTCCGGGGCCGGAACCCCCTGATCTTCATGGCATTGGCCAGCCTGTGGTATTCGTCGTGAATCACGTGAAGGTAACGGAAACAGAAGAAGAAGAGGTGAACCAATTTGTCGGGAACTCCCAAATGGCTCAATGCGTGTACGAGATTCACCACGGGACATGTCGCCAGAAGAGCGATCAGCGCCATGACGATGGCATTGGATTTCAGCGTCATCAACAAAGCGAGCCGTAATCCCTCATCATGAACTTTCAAAGGCCCGAACGCATAGACGATTTCCCCCTGGGAAGTGAAAGGCAGGAAGAGCCACAAGAACAGGATGAAGGTGTTCACGACGGCCAGCCTGGACATGACCCCCCTGATACTGATGCGGGCGGCCAGGATTAGGACGGCGGGAAACACCGACGCTAAAGCTGCGGCCCACAAGGAGTGAATCAGTGCCGTTACGACTGAAAACACCAGAGCGGCTAAGATCCGTGCCCTCGGGTCCATTTTATGAACTATCGAATGTCCCAGAGCAAATTCTTCAATATTCATTACTTGCGACTGCTTCCAGCTTCATTGCGTTATGAGCCTGATCGGCTACGCTCAACGATATTGTATCCGAATCATGCCATTTCTTGCAAGATAATGCCATAGGAACCGGATCTTTTCCTCGGTGCTCCGTGCCCGTAAAGCGGTCGCACAACCAGAGCCGTCTTCCCGGCGTAGGCCTGGAACCGGTCTTGATTTTCCGGACCCCTGCCTACGCCCATAGGCCAACTCTTATGTCCTTGGTCGGGAGAACACCTATCCTGAAGGACATTTCCTCTTGTTCCCCCTTTGAAAAAGGGGGCTGGGGGGATTTATGAATCAGAAAAATCCCCCATAACCCCCCTTTACTAAAGGGGGGAATCTGAGGACTCCGACAATTCCAGGTTAAGTTGGCGCCAATGGGCCTACGCCGGGGAGACGCGGCCACGTATGGGAACCGCATTCCTACTGCATAGGATGCGCGTACATCCAGATCACTGCACCAACTTCCACACTCTTGTCTTTGCCGTCTTGTTTCAGCTTTTCCGGCCCTTCCATGAGAGCCGCAAATCCCCACCAGCCCGCCTTGGGCATGGCATACGAGAACACACCCTTCTCATCGGCCTTGACCAACTGGGTCACATGAGCATCCGTAGGCGCCTTGGTCTTGCCCTTGCCCCACCATTCAACCTCGACCTCCGCGTTCGGCACGGGCTTACCGTCCATGAATACCCGGCCGGTGAAGACATTTCCGGAGTACAGACTGTAAGGGCGGCTCATGGGGACAATTTCGGCCGGCAAGCCGGCTTCTTTTGCAATCGGAGTATCCCAGCCCTCTTCGGCCCCCAGCGCGTCGACAATCACCTTGGTCGCGTGTACGATGAACTTGTCTTCAGCCGGCTCCCAATAAGGTTGAGGAAGCACATAGAAGGCGTAGTCTCCGGGCTTCTTGATCATGTATTTGGTTTCCCAGGTTGATTTGCCGTCAATCTTCTTTTCCTTGAGTTTCTCGAGCAAATCTTCAGCCTTGCCCTCCACCACAACGCCGAATTTTGCGGGCTTGTCCATCTGCATTTGAGGCCCCCCCTCAAAAGGGTGGGTGAACTGAATGAAGACATCCAGATCCTTCTTGTCTCCGGCAGACACCACGTCCTTGGACGGAACCACCATTGCAAAGTGGGCCGAAGCGGATGAGGCCGCAAGAAGACCGGTCAACAGAAGCAGGAAAAGCGTCTTATACGTTTTCACCGTCGTATCCTCCTTGAGTAACGCCGAGATTCGGGACTAGGTGGCACTATATCAATAGAGATGCTATTAAACAAGGCTTTCCACAGAAAAAATAGCACCCAGCGGACTGTTCGCCCGGTGCTCTTGAATTGCCTCCAAATCTAAAATATAATAGGACCTTATGAATCACGACAGACCAGGAAAAAGGAGGCGTGCCGCCGGGGTCTTTTCGTGGGCCGCGGCCGTGGCCGCACTCCTAAGCGTGACCGCATCGTGCTCGTCGGTGACCGGTCTGTTCAAAGCGGCACCGGAGAGCAAACCACCGGTGCAGGAAACCGGTGAACAGAAACGGATTCCGTTGCCCCCGCTGATCGAGGATTTCCAAGAGTGAGGCGGGAGCCGTCGGGGAAGATGTGAGCGCCTTGCTCCCGTGTCGTTGACAGTCTTCCAAAGGTAGTCTAATCTTGCTCCATGCAGGCTGAAGATCCGTCACCATCCGAAATGAAAGGATTGAATCGACAGGTTTTCATGAGGTCTTTCTTCTTGGAAACCCTATGGAATTACGAGAACATGCAAAGCATCGGCTTCCTGTTCTGCCTCTATCCGGTTTTGAAGCGTCTGTACCCCGAAAGAGAGGAATTCCGTTCCGCAGTTTCACGACAATTGAAAAGAGTGAACACCCATCCGGCTATGGGGCCCTTGCTCGCGGGAATCACCGCCCGGTTGGAATGGGAAATGGAACCTTCCGATGTAATGGTGTACCGGAAACGGGCGATGACGGCTCTTGCGGGGCTCGGAGATCACATATTTTGGGCCCGACTGAAGCCGTTGGCTGCCGTATGCGGTGTCGTGCTCTCGCTGGTTTTTCTGGGGTCGATGATAGGTAGTGCGGCCGCACTGGCCGTCTACAATGTTCCCAACTTTCTTGCCAGATTCCTCGGTTTTTCCAAGGGATGGTCTGATGGTCTGGATTTTTTCCGCAACCTCGGATCGGTTCGAATGGATGTGTTTATTCCAAGGCTTCGCGAGGCCACTGCGGCGGGGCTGGGGGTTGCGGCCGGAATGTTGACAGCCTATGCAATGAAATCGCCCGAGCCGGCAGGTCAGCACACATCCGGACCTGCCGTAGGGATTGCTCTCCTTCTCTTGTCGGGGATTGGTGCCGTTCTCTTAAAGAAGAATTTCTCCATGATCGTGGTGGTTTACGTGCTTGGATTGGCGGCGGTTCTCACGTTTGTGCTGATGGAGACCGGGATACTATTTCGATGAATACTCAGAGGGAAAAGTTGGAAAAGGCACTGACAGTGAACAGTCAACAGGGACTGCATGCGCGGATCGCGACGCTTCTCGTGCAAGCGATGCAGAAGTTCTCGTGTGAAGTGACCGTGGTGAAAGACGGTGTGGAAGTCAATGCCAGGAGTGTGCTGGGGTTACTTCTCTTGGCCGCTACCTCGGGAACCCAGATCTTGGTTAGAGCCCAGGGACCTGATTCCACGGAGGCAATCGAGGAGTTCAGTCGACTTATTGAACATGAAGACACCAAGCGGATTTGAAAATAGCCAAACGGCCGAAGCTCCCATCTCGAAGAATGACCAGATTAATCTGCTGATTCGGGGTATTGGAGTATCGGGTGGTGTGAGTATCGGCCAAGCAGTGGTAATCGAACGGATTACCGCGGACATTTCCCCTCGAAGAATCATCAAGCCGGAAGAAGTGTCGTCGGAGATCGAGCGGTTCACGGATGCCGTGCGTGAGGCCGCGGAACGGTTGAAGACCATCAAGCGCGCGATCCATGTCGACCATCCCCTGAGCGAGCATCGCTACATCCTCGATACTCAGATCATGCTGCTCCATGACAGGATGTTCTTTGAGGGGACCAAAACGGCCATTGCCGGGGAGTTTCAAAATGCGGAATGGGCCATTTCCGACGTTATTACAAAGATTACCGCAGCGTTTGATACCATCGAAGACGAGTATTTGAGAGAAAGAGCCCGAGATATTTACTTTGTGGGAGAACGGGTCCTGAAGATCCTCATGGGAGTGCACTCGGAGAGCAAAATACATCAGCTCCCTCCCAATTCCATCGTGGTATCGCATGATCTATCGCCCGCCGATACGGTTCAGATCGAGAAAGGGACCGTGATAGGTTTTGCAGTGGACATGGGAGGCAAGACTTCCCATACCGCCATCATGGCGCGTTCTCTGAAGATTCCTGCGGTTACCGGATTGGACGGGATAAGCCTCCTGGTGCAGACCGGAGACACCATCATTGTCGACGGTAGTACCGGAGCGGTGATCATCAACCCGGACCCTGATACGATTTTCCGTTATCGGGAAAGACAGGAGGTCTACCGCAACTATCATCAATCGCTCCTCGCGTTCGGACGGCTGCCTGCCGTAACAAGCGACGGCCTGCGTACGGTGCGGATCACCGCGAACATCGAGCTTCTCGACGAGGTGGAAATCGCCATCAGTCATGGTTCTGAGGGCATCGGCCTGTTCCGTACCGAATACCTCTTCATGGGAAGGAAAGAACCTCCCGATGAACAAGAACAATACGAGGCGTACCGTCAAGTCTTGAGCCGTCACAGCCCCAATCCGGTCACCATCAGGACGCTCGACGTGGGAGGCGACAAGATATCGTATAACCTGAACTTGGCTCATGAAGCCAATCCTGCCCTGGGATTGAGGGCTATCAGGCTTTGCCTGAGCCGTAAGGATCTTTTCAAAGCCCAGCTCAGGGCGATTCTTAGAGCATCCGTTCACGGGTACTGCCGGCTGCTGTTGCCGATGATATCGTGCATCTCAGAGATCCGTCTCGCCAAGGAGGTGCTGGAGGAAAGCAAGGACGAACTGGCCGGCGAGGGCAAGGAGTTTGTCCGGGACCTCAATGTGGGGATACTCGTTGAAGTGCCCTCCGCGGTGGCAATTGCAGACCTTCTTGCAAAGGAAGTGGATTTCTTCAGCATAGGCACCAACGACCTCATACAGTACGCACTTGCCATAGACCGGGTCAACGAGCACGTCAACTATCTGTATGACACGTTGCATCCTGCGATACTGCGAATGATCAGGCAAGTAACCAACGTGGGGCAGGCCGGCGGGGTCAGCGTATCCATGTGCGGCGAAATGGCGGGAGATCCCATCAACATTCCGATTCTGCTCGGTCTGGGACTCGATGAACTGTCAATGAACGCGCTTTCCATCCCCATGGTCAAGAAGCTCATCCGGTCGGTGAAGATGGATGAGTGTCAAGACTTGACTCATCAAGTGTTCCAGATGCAGAGCGCGCAAGAAATCCGGGCACTCATCGAGGAATGGATCAGAGAGCGCTTCCCCAGGGACTACTTTGTCGGACAATCATAATAATCGAGCGATGACCGAGAGCGACCACATCAAAATCATCTGCAAGAACCGGAAGGCCCGCTTCAACTTTGAAGTCGAGGATACCTTTGAGGCGGGTCTGGTCCTTATGGGATCGGAAGTGAAATCGCTGCGCGCCGGAAAGGCCAATCTCTCCGACTCGTACGCGAAGTTCAGGAAGGGGGAAGTCTTCCTCATCGATGCCCACATCTCGCCGTACGAACAATCCAATCGGCAAAATCACGAGCCGCTTCGTGAGCGCAAACTGCTCCTGCACAAGAATGAAATCAAGAAACTAACGGGAAAAGTCACCGAACGAGGATATTCACTGGTTCCTTTGAAACTCTATTTGAAGAGGGGAAAGGTGAAAGTCCAGCTCGGCCTTGCGAAAGGAAAGAAGACGTTCGACAAGCGGGAAGCCATCAAGAAGAAGGATCAGCGGCGGGAACTCGAACGCCTCGTCAAATACCGGCAGCGGGAGTCCTGATCTATTACTCGGAACTTTCGATGCCGGCAGTTGTCAATTAAGCGTAGATCTGATAGTGTTCAGACCATTGGGGGCGACCTGGTTTCGACGGGGATAGTTGAGGTCAAGGTTGCATGCCGAGCACTCCGGTGACTCGTTAAACCGCCGGTGAAAAAACTTACTCGCCGATAATAACGAGTACGCACTAGCCGCGTAAGGCTAGCGTCTCACCGTTTTCTCGCCTGCGGAGACGGATGGGGCGACGGTTAGCAGGATAGCCGACTCTCTTCGCCTGGAGGGGACGACGCGAAAACACATTCGGGCTGGTCAGGTAGGAACCTTTTCCGAGGGGGTCCAGCCGGACGAGATACAAAACTCGGAATAAGCATGTAGACCCCTTGTCCGAAGGTTCTCGGACGCGGGTTCGATTCCCGCCGCCTCCACCAGTAAGTAATTGAAATTATTACCCGTAACCCCTTGAAATGGTGTCCGAAAAGTGTATGCAAATTCTGAATGCACAAGCCTTTCGAGGGGTTACGCGGCATGAGCCCATAACTAACCGATGTCAGAGCGATTGCCCGCCAAAATAAAGCGATCTGGTTAAGTACCTTGCGAGATGCCTTACTTACCTGTAAGTAGGGTCGCTGTTCCTTCCCAAACTTTCAGCTTGGAATCCACTATTCTCCGCCTCCCCTTCTCCTGCGTCGTCAGATTGATTCTCAGCGATTTTGCAGTTCAAGCAAGGAACAAGGCGGTAACGTCTTACTCTCTCGCTGACGGGCTTACTCTCAATGTGGTAGTGAAAATCGTCTATGAAGACCTTGCCGTTCAGGCCCGGACATCCGACGCGCACATAGGGGCGTGAACCACGAGACTCTTCGCGCCACTCTTTGACGAACAGGGGTGCCAATTCGAAACTGTCTCAAAACTCCGGCACGGAGACAAATCGTAGCACGATGCGGATTCATTTTCGTCACGCAATGCACGACGAGTTGCCTGCTCGTCGCGGACGTTTGCTGCAGACCTCTGTAGGGGCGGGTTTTACACCCGCCCGCAATCAAGCACCCAGAATCGGGCGGGTATGAAACCCGCCCCTACACCGCGACGTGCCACTACTTGGGCGCATATTTGAGTTTTGAGACAATTTCATTCACCATCCCCCCCCCAGGCCGCTATCCGACCGTTTGATAGGTTACCCACATAATGGTACTGGGAAGCTCTTCAGAAGCCAAGCATTTTTGTTGGCACCCCACTGGGCCATGCGGAGCACGATAACCGTACCACTACGGAATAGCTCGTCCGGATCTCCGTCAGCGCGGAGACCTCGAGTACCTGTCCGTAGCACTATTCCGGAATTCTCGGAACGTCGTATGCGGGTCGTGGCACGGGGCTCTATTCCCAGTCTTCAAACAACTCAGTAACGTCCAGTGAGAATCCCGGAATAACGTCCTCACAGGTGAGAGTATCAGTGACCGTTATCTCTGAACCATCGGGCCGTAGGACGGTTACGGATTCATTTTGAAGACTCACGAGCCATACGAGTCTGCAACCGTTCTCGAAGTACTCGAAGGTCTTCTTCCTCATAACCGGGACCGTATTGGACGGAGAAAGGACCTCAATTGCAAGATCAGGAGCACCGTGCAGGAAACCCTCTCCCTCGCGAGCCATGTCGGCTAGATGTTCCCGTGTCACGAACGAAACATCCGGCATCCTGAGATTGCCGCTCTTCATCCAGTACCCAAGATCGGAAGGGAAGATGCGGCCAAGACGGAATTTCATGACATAGGGCCGTAGCTTAGAGATCAAATTGGCGATCAGGTCTTCATGTGGATAGCTTGCAGGAGTCACAAGTATCTCCCCCTCAATGAGTTCATACTTCCCCCCAATGTCGGGTAGGGACATAATATCGGCCTCTGTCCAGACCTTGTGTTCATACTCGGTTACAGGTTCCATGGTCGGGACCTCCTTGGGTTGCTTGTTAGGATATGATATCCTGATGAACTCGGCAGCGTCAACCAGCTTCACCAGCCGACTAACCGGCCGGGCACGCGGACCTGGGGAGCGGAGACGTCCTCAGACGGGCGTACGTTGCTCCCGCAGCTTTTTCACCTGACCACGTGCCCTTTCGCAATCCCCCATTTGTCCACTATGGTCCTTTATTGACCATGAATACCCGTTTTGATAGGCCGGCAGCGTTGCAAAGACATTCTCCGAGGGCAAACCGTGAAGTCTGACGCGAAAACTCCGGCCAAACTGAAAGAGCGACAAGAAGTCGGAGGATGAGGAAGAACGTAGGATCGGTCAGAGAATCTCGGCAAAAGAGTTGAAGCGGATGCCCGCCTTGGGTATTCTCGCCTGATGTATCAACGCAAAGGTCTTCCCATAAAAGGGCACACCGATAAGGTGATTCGTGCCAAGGGACGAGCATTCCTCAAGAAGTCCGAAGACCTACCCTTATGCCGATCTATTTTATTCAGACACCGCTCTCATGTCGACGTTTCAGGAAAAGAACAACTCCCCGACACGAAATTCCTTTGGGGAAGAACGAGATACGGAGCCGAATCTGATCGGCTCCGCTTCATGAGTTAAGAAACTCATCGTTGTTACGACAGGAATTCCCGTCGTATGCTTTTTCCCAACACTATGTTTTGAAGCTGCCGGTTTTTTCTGCCATTAAGCTCCTTTCGTTGGTCGGGCGAAAACACCTTCGAACCACATCGAATAACAACTAAGTTCATTGTTACCGAGGCAACTCTTGAAGTCAATAGATTTCTTAACGGGATTTTAGAACACGCATGGTTTCCTCGTCGTCAACAGAGACACGGCAACGGTTGAGCCACACCGAGACCGCTGATGCCAAGCCGGGGCCGTTTCCGTCATTATGTCGCCGTACTTGCGCCGGGAGGTCCCGGCCGGCCGCCGGCCTCGGCCGTGAGGTCAATCGCTTCCAGGGAGGGCCGGGGAGCGCGTGATAGTATCCTTTTGTGCCGAACGGCATGCAGTGGTTCACATTCGATGCCCGAAAAGCGCGGTCCCTATTCTCACCAGCGTCGCCCCTTCCTCTACCGCAACTTCGAAGTCGCCGGTCATTCCCATGGACAGCTCGGTCATGTCCTGCGCCAGTATCTTGGAGTCCAGCAAACCGTCCCGCAGCTCTCTGAGTTGAGCGAAATATGGCCGGGCCCGGTCGGGTTCGTCGAAGAAGGGCGGCATGGTCATCAATCCCTTCAGCCGGAGGCAGGAAAGACCGCGTATGACCTCGACCAGCGGTTCAACCTTCCAGGGGCCGATCCCGGACTTCTGTGGTTCCGCGGCAAGATTTACCTGAATCAATACCCCCAGGGTCCGTCCCAGCACCGCAGCGCGGCGGTCAAGCGCAACAGCGAGGCGTTCGTCGTCAACCGTTTGTATCACGTCAAACAGTTCGACGGCTTTGCCTGCCTTGTTTCGCTGCAAGTGCCCGATCATGTGAAATTCCGAACCGGCCCGATGGGTGAGGGGCGCTTCACCGGCAGCCTCCTGCAGGTAGTTGTGACCGATCAAGCGTATACCGGCATCCAATGCCTCCTCGATCTTTGCCTTGCCCTGCCCTTTTGCCGCCGCCACGATGCGCACTTCCTCGACATTGCGTCCGGCCCGTGCAGCGGATTGCGCGATGCGTTCCCTGATTTCGTTCAATCTTTCGGTGATCATGATTCTCTGTACTGGTAATCCTCGTTTTCTTGTAGTGCCGCGAAGATTTTTCGGAGATTGGTTCCTGAATCCGGGCCTGGTTGTGCCCTGCGCCTGGGAACCGGCAGCAACGTCCGGATCCTCTGCGCAGTACGATGGTGCTTGCGAAACCCAAGCCCGTGCTTTGCGCCGGCGCCTGCAATCGCCATTTGGTTGCGGTTCTAACCGCCTCGATAAGCCCTCAGAAAGTCGAAGATTCCAAGCTCCTTGAGGTCGCGGGCCACCTCGCACAGGGGGAGCCCCACCACGTTGGTGTACGATCCGTGAACTCGTTCCACAATGCCGGATCCGACACCCTGAATGGCGTACGCTCCGGCCTTATCCATGGGCTCGCCCGTCATGACGTACCCTTCGATTTCTTCTTCGGAGAGTTCCCGGATATGAACCCCGGACCGGACATGGCGCACGCGGTGCCTTTCAGGAAGCAGCGAGTTAACCAACGCGTAACCCGTGTAAACCTCATGCGTTTTTGCCGCCAGTGTTGCCAGCATTGACCTGGCATCCTCTTTGTCGCGAGGTTTTCCCAGTATCCGGCCGCCGATCACCACTATGGTGTCCCCGCCAAGAACCCAACTTCCCGGGAATTGCTCCATTACGTCTTCTGCCTTGGCCAAGGCCAGTCTCGCGACCTGAGCTTCAGGAGATTCACCGTTCACCGACACTTCTTCCACGGTGGAAGGAACGACCCGAAACCGGATCCCCAGTGCCGTCAGCAGTTCCTTGCGCCGCGGAGATGAAGAGGCCAGGATGAGATGGAGTTCCCGGGATTTCGAGCCGTCCGTCATACGCATACAAACCTCCGTGGGTATCGTGTCCACTCTAGCGGATAACGGAGAACGAATAAAGTCGGGAATGCTCACCCGGTCATTTGTTCAAGGTAACGGTCGGCCCGTACGTGCGCCGCGCGGATCTGAAACAAGGAATCATTTTACGCCTGGACACAAGAGCAATGCCCTGGTAAAAGGACTGTTCTTGAATCGTTGCCGAAAGGAGACATCTCTTGAAACGGAAATTGAGTATAGCGCTCGTGACCGCATCCGCCGTCGCCCTATTGACCGCCGGTGTTGTTTTCGCGGGTCAAACCATGACGACTCCGTCGGGTCTTAAGGTCGAGATTCTTAACCAGGGTAACGGACCCAAACCCAAAGCCGGTCAGACGGTGTCCGTCCACTATATCGGAACTCTGTTCACCGGAAGGAAGTTCGACAGTTCCAGGGACCGGGGCGTGCCCATCAGCTTCGAACTGGGGAAGGGGAAGGTGATCCAGGGTTGGGACGAGGGACTCGCACTCCTTACTGTAGGGACCCGAGCCAAGCTTACCGTTCCCCCTCATTTGGGATATGGTGCCGAAGGCTCCGGGGGCGTAATTCCTCCCAATGCCACCCTGATTTTTGATGTGGAACTCCTCGAAGCGAAATGATCCGGAGACTTCGGCAAAAACGGACCGCGTTCATTCCTCCGACACAGGCATCCATGCCCGTTGCCCGGCATGAGTGTTTGTAGGATCCGAGGTGCCTGATGGCCGATCTCTGGATCGCCGTTGTCCTTGGTATCGTGGAAGGGGTCACCGAGTTCCTCCCCGTCTCGTCCACCGGCCACCTGATTGTGGCCGGTCATCTCCTGGATTTCTCGGGGCCGAGGGCTGCGAGTTTTGAGGTATTCATTCAGATGGGAGCCATTCTCGCCGTGGTGGTCCTTTATTGGCGGCGTTTCGTGGATCTCGTTCCCACGAAGGGGATCTCTTGGGACACATACAACGGCTTCTCCGGAATCAAGGGCCTCACTCTTCTGTTCCTCACCACGGTGCCTGCACTGGCAATCGGAGCGGTTGCACACGGAGCAATCAAGCAGTATCTCTTCTCCCCCGCGACCGTTGCATTTGCGCTGGCCGTGGGGGCGGTGGGAATGCTCTTGGCTGAGCGGTTCAGGCCGCCGGCCGCCGTAACGGACCTGGATGCTCTCGGCTTCGGGCAGGCATTTCTCATTGGGTTGTTTCAATGCCTTGCCATGTGGCCGGGAATGTCGAGGTCCGCGTCGACCATCATCGGAGGCATGGTCTCGGGATTGGACCGCAAGACGGCTGCAGAATACTCGTTCCTTGCAGCTGTCCCCGTCATGGTTGCGGCGACTTCGTACGATCTCTACAAGGCGTGGGGGCTGCTGCAGGCTACGGACTTGCTTTTTTTTCTCGTGGGGTTCTTGGTATCGTTTGTATCCGCGGCCCTGGCCGTGAAGACGTTCATCGCAGCGGTTCAGCGCTGGTCTCTTGCGCCGTACGCGTGGTATCGGCTGGCAATCGCTCCAATCATTTACTTTACCATGTCTTGATCTGCCGCCCGATCGTTGAAGCCGACTGCTAGGTGGCCAGTTTCCTAGTTACGGTATCGTATCCAAGGCAGCAAAACCGGCTTTGACAGCGCCAGCCTCCCCGCGTTCCGCGGGGTCTTCTATAGTGGAAACAACGTACTATCTCTCGCCCGGCATGGACGCCGGGACGCTACCGCGTTTTTTTGCAGAATGCGTGACCGTATTTACCCCACGGAGCACTTAGGGGCTGTCCCAGAATAAGTGGCACAATTGTCCAAGGACAGCTCGGCGCTCAAGGGCAGCTAACACTGCCTGCGTAGGGTGCGGGGTTTACCCCCGCCCGCGTTGGAACAGAGAAAAGGGCGGGGGTAAACCCCGCACCCTACGTTGCCGCCTACCCGCACCATCGGATGGAACCGATACGGTTAATTGTGGACAGGCACTAAGCGTCTTGGAGGATGCGAGACCGAACGCGGGCTGCGCGGCACTCAATGGAAGGATTCACTGTGTCCCCGCTCGTTCAGGGGCGGGGAGGGACTTGGAGCGGAATGTCGGCGTGCGGCCTCTTCCGGGCGAAGCCGGGACGCACGACCAACGCGGCTCTCCACTTGACTTCGTACGAGTTGGTGAGTCTATGATTCCGACTTCCGAAAATACTGATCGCTGAAAGCATCGGCATACTTTCTAATCCAATCAATGACGGCGTCCTCACCGAGGTCTCTGCCGGCTTTTTCGGACTCAATCCATTTGTGCCGCTCGATTTCGCGAGTCTGTATTTCGAGATATTCCTTCAGGTCCATTGTTACATCCACCTCTCCACGTTGTGGACGCATAACTATTAGTGTATCATTAACCGCATTTTTAGTCACCCGTGGAGCGTCTGTCAAGCTTAATGTGAGGGTGAAGACTTGGAATCCGGAGGGATTGATGACCAATCCATTGTGGGGCATACGCGATTTGGGCCAATCGGTGTGGTACGACGATCTCGGCCGGGACCTTCTCCGGTCCGGCCGATTGAAACGGATGATCGAGGAGGACGGCATCGCGGGAGTCACTTCCAATCCAACAATCTTGGAGAAGGCCATTGGACAGGAGAGGGCGTACGATCCCGACATCCACAGCCTTGTCGACCAGGGTTTGGATGTGCCGGCCATATATGAGGCGCTTGCCGTGTCGGATACGAGGGAAGCGGCCGACTTGCTGATGCCCGTGTATGAGGAATCCGAAGGTTTGGACGGCTTCGTCGGCCTGGAGGTCTCCCCGGATGTCGCGTTCGACACCGACGCGACGGTCTCACAGGCCAAACGGCTGTTTCAAACGGTAGACCGGAAAAACCTCATGATCGAAGTACCGGCCACGCGGGAAGGCGTCGACGCAGTGGAAGAACTCATCGCCTGCGGCATCAACGTCAACGTGACCCTCATCTTCTCCCTTGCACAGTACAACGACAGTGCCATGGCATTCATCGAGGGAATGAGACGGTGGATCGAGTCCGGAGGAGATCCCCGGCGGCCGGCATCGGCAGCATCCTTCTTCGTGAGCCGGGTGGACTCGATTGTCGACGAACGATTGCGGGAAATTGCCGACCCAAAATGGAAGATGAAACTTTCGGGGATGATGGGCTTGGCCGGCATCGCCAATGCCCGTCTGGCCTACGCCATGTTTAAAGAGATTTTTCACGGCGGACGGTTTGCAGACCTCGGAGCGTCGGGCGTACGTGCGCAGCGACTGGTTTGGACCGGCACGAAGACCAAGAATCCGAATTATCCCGATACCTACTACGTGGATGCTCTGATCGGGCCCTATACGATAAACACCATGCCCCCGGCAACCTTGGAGGCGTACCGGGAACACGGCATACCGATTGCTCGTCTGGAGAATGAGCCGGATGAAGCCGGCCAGGTCTTTCGACGCATGACCTCCATGGGCCTGAGCATAGAAGACATAATGGATCAGCTTCTGGACAACGGCTTGAAATCCTTTGCGGACTCTTATGACAAGCTCTTGGAGGGCATAGCGAAGAAGAGAACCCGTTTGCTCAGAGGATGGGGACATCGGTCGGCCTCTTTGGGACAACTTCAAGAACAGGTGGACATGACCTTGGCTCGATTGGACGAAGAAATTGTCCCTGAGAACATTTGGGCCGGGGACGCGTCGTTGTGGTCGGATGATCCGAAGACTCGCGGTGAGATAGGCCAAAGGCTCGGCTGGCTTCATATTGTGGACATTATGTCCGACGAGATTGGGCGCATCGGAAGATTCGTTGAAGAGATAAGGTCGTCCGGTTTCAAGAAGGCCGTACTCTTGGGTATGGGCGGATGCAGTATGGCGGCGGAAATGTTCAGGTCATGCTTTGGCAGGGCCGAGGGATATCTCGGCCTGGAAGTGCTCGACACCGCCCTACCGGCCGCGCTTCGGGAACTGGAAAGGAATATGGATGTCCGGGAGACTCTGTTCATTGTTGCCGACAAGAGTGGGACCACCCTCGAGGTCTTGGACCTCTACGCGCACTTCTTCAACAGAACGGAAGAGATGGTTGGAATAGATGCAGGCAGGCACTTCGTCGCCATTACCGACCCGGGAACGGACCTCGGCAGACTTGCCTCGGAGAAGAAGTTCAGGAGAACCTTTCTCAATCCTTCCGACATAGGGGGCCGGTTCAGCGCCCTGTCGTATTTTGGACTTGTCCCCGCAGCCCTTGGCGGGGTGGACCTTGACCGTCTGCTCATGAGGGCTTCCCAGGGTATTGAAGCTTCCGGTCCTCGGATTCCCTCTCTCGAAAGCCCGAGCGTATGGCTGGGTGTCATAATGGCCGAAGCGGCAAAGGCCGGACGAGACAAACTCAGCCTCATAATCTCTCCCGCAGTGGCCGGCTTCGGATCCTGGATCGAGCAGCTGGTGGCCGAGAGCACGGGGAAAGAAGGCAAGGGTATCGTTCCGGTGGTTGACGAGCCGGCGGGACCGCCGGAACAGTACGGCCGCGACCGCTTGTTTGTCTATCTCAGGCTGGATGAAGAGAGCGGGTACGACGGGCATGTGTCTGCATTGGAGCAGTTCGGGCATCCGGTGGTGACTTTGCGGCTGCATTCGCCTTACGACTTGGGAAGAGAGATCTTCCGGTGGGAATTCGCAACTGCGGTGGCCGGTGTCATCCTGGGAATCAATCCCTTCGATAGGCCGGATGTTCAAGAGTCCAAAAGTATTACCAAGGACCTGCTGCACCTATTCAAGAAAACGGGACAATTTCCTGCCGGAGACTTCCAGCCCATCGGCTCCCCCGGCTTAACGGGGGCCCTCAGAGGGCTGACCGACCCAATCACTGAAGGACGTTACCTTGCGATCAACGCCTTCATTACCCACTCCGAAAGAAACAGAGATCTCCTGCAGACGCTGAGGGAGGTTTTCCGGGACAAGCTCAACATTGCAACAACCGTGGGGTTCGGCCCCCGTTACCTGAACTCGACCGGACAGCTCCACATTGGGGGAACGGATACCGGTCACCACATCATTGTCACTTCGGATGACGCTGAAGATGTCCCGATTCCCTCTGAGTCTTACTCATTCGGCGTGCTCAAGACGGCCCAGGCGTTGGGGCTCGCGGAGGCACTCGCGAAGAGAGGTCGGCGTTTGCTCCGGGTTCACCTCGCAAACGAGGACGACCTGCAGAAACTGCTGGAAGCCGTACGGGCTCTGTAGTCCGGCGGTGGAGTGCAATTACTCCGTATGCCAATACCGTCACGGATTCGCTGACGATGAAGTCCGCACCAGTCGCCGCATGCGGCATTGCCGACACCGGTTTGATGTCCGTGCCTGCGGCAACGACCGCCCTCAGTGCGCCGCCGGGCCATGGAAACCAACAGGAAGGTTGACTGCCGGCGCGAGAAGGGGTACTCATGATACGTCTGTAGGTGACACGACCTCAGCGACCGCTCGCTTTTCAACTCCACGGTCGGAGGGGACAGGCTGCCATGAACGGATTCAGACCGAAATCGGACAGAGAGCTCAGTGACTACCAGAAGAGGATCGAGGCAATCGACAATGTTATCCTCTGCGTTGCCGAGGCTGAAAAGATGTTTCGCGACATCGGCATGTCTCTGATTTCCGAATCGGAACTCGCACAAAGAATACGGGAACACAGGGCAAGACAGGAGAACTCTTCCCGGTTGAAATGCGGCAAGTACTATATGTGAGATCTCCGACAACGCTGCAAATCAAGCGCGCGGGGCTCAGAATGTCAATGTGCCGTCCAAACCCACGGCTCGTACCTGCGGCATACCTGCGGCAACAGATTCTTGAAAACGGGCCGCCGCGTCCCGGTTTCACAACGCGTGATTCATTCCCGGGTCAACCATGAACAATCAAGATCAAGAGGACGCGAGGGAACGGTTTTCCGAAGCGGATTACGAATTCCTGACGCACACAAGGCTCTTCGACGCCATTCCCGACGAGGCGAAATTTCAGATGCTCGTATCCATGAAGCCGGTCCATGTGGCCGGCGGCGAGCGGTTCATCTCGCAGGGGGAAGAGGGGGACTGTCTCTACATCATCCAGAACGGAGAGTGTGCGGTACTTCTGGAAAAGGAAGGGGTAATCCATCACGTAGTTGCTCTGGGTCAAGGAAGTATTGTGGGTGAAATGGCACTGTTAACGGGAGAAAACCGGAATGCCCACGTAACCGCCGCGACCGATATGGACTTGTGGCAGCTCGGCCGGGCAGAATTCGATTTCATCAGCGAACAGCACCCGGAAATCAGGAACTTCCTAACCCAGTTGGTCAGCAACCGTTTCGCGCGTGCCGCCCTGACTGCCGACAGAACCATCGGGAAGTATGTAATCAGCGAGGTGATCGGCAAAGGCGGGTGGAGCATTGTCTACCGAGGCGAGCACACCACGTTGAACATGCCGGTGGCGATCAAAATGTTGAGACACCACATGGCCATGGATCACGATTTCTCGACGAAATTCCGGAACGAAGCTCAAACAATCGCCAGGTTGAATCACGAGAATATCGTCAAGGTCTACGACATCGAGCAGCTCTATCGTACGGTCTTCATCATCATGGAACATCTGGAAGGCGAGTCGGTTCAAGGCATGTTCAGGACGACCCCTTCGTTGCCCGTGGAAAAAGTTGTGGATGTACTGCTGCAGACCTGCGAAGGACTGGGTTATGCTCACGAGCACGGCATCGTTCACGGAGACATCAAGCCGGGCAACATCTTCATTCAGAAGAACGGCAGGGTCAAACTGCTGGATTTCGGGGTTGCCTGCAATACGGGCACCAAGAGTGAAAAGCTCATGGGAACCCCCAAGTATTTTTCTCCCGAACAGATAAGACTAAGGCCCATAGACCGCCGTTCGGACATCTATTCGTTGGGGTTGGCCGCGTTCAGGATGCTCACAGGGAGAGAAGCGTTTCTGAAAAAGGATATCGTATCACTTTGTGAGATGCATTTGTATGAGAATGTCCCCGAGCCGCGATCATTGGTGCCCGATCTGCCGGAGGAATTGAACTCGGTGATTCTGAAGGCCGCAAAAAAGGATCCGCTGGACCGGTATCAGAGTGTAAGGGAGATTATCCACGATCTTGAACCGTTGGCCGATCGGTGCGGCGTGTCTGTCTCCAAGGATTCGAGCAGGCATGCCAACATGATGGGCCTTTTCTTGTTCTATCGTAACGAGCAGCGCGCCGTGATCAAACGGCTGGTCCAAGACTTCTCCCGGGAACTCGAGAAGATCGGCGCGAACCTCCGGGACGCCGACTTCAAAGACATTTGAACTAACGGCAATGGAGCAGCGGTCATTCTCTCCCGGGGGGCGTGGATTCATTCTCGATCCCGATAAATGACTTGACAATTTATCGGCAATTTGATTGTCTTGTTCGAGACGATATCGTACCAACAACACATTGACGGAAGCTTCAAATCTGTTCCTTATTATGCATTTGGCATCCTGAATGGTCGAATTCAGGGGCAAGCCTCTCCGATCTTCTCACTATACGCCGAAACATCCGTTGACAACAGCGGCGGACGGCGCGGTTCTTGTGCGGCTGAAAGAGGTCTTCGGCGACACACCGGCGTCTCCGGACTCAGCAAAGCATGAGCCCGCTCTCGTTTCCACCTTATGCCGTATTGCGGGAGTTTCCCTGTAAGTACGTGCGCCGGCCGACGAATGCGGATCTGCTTGGGATCTCACACCGTGGACGTGCATAGGAGTACTCTTTGCATTGAGGACGCAACCAGGGCTGCGAATTCTCAGCGATCGATATTGCCCTCAAGGGGTGTGGGAGATTTCACTCCTGACGGAAAAAACTCACGCGTCCCGGCTTTCCCGGTTAAGCACGGCAATCTCGGCGCGTCGGATTACGGAACCGCGCTTGAGTGGTTGGCAATCAGGATGCACCACTCACCGGCGATTTCCCGTACGGTTGGTCGGTCGGCGGCCGGAAACGGCATTTCATTAAGTCGATCCTCTGCGAGCGTGCCGGTATTGGTTTCACGCTGTTGAGAGCGGCCGCGAGGAAAGGGAGGATAACCGATAAAACGAGCCGGCCCCCCCGTGCGCGGCCGGCCAAAACGTAACCCCATCGCAAACCACCAAATCGACAGGAGGATATCATGGAGAGAAGGCGTTTTCTCAAATCCGTTGCCGCAGCAGGAATGACCGCGACAGTCGCGGGCACCGTGGGCCCAATGTCCCGAAACGCGCAAGCCGCAGAAAAAGTCGACATTGGCGCCATAAAGGGTCTGAAGGTGGATGTTCTCACGGAAACGAGCTGGTTTGATAACGACAAGCTCAAGAAGGACATGATGGATAACGGTGGTGCGATGACCAGTCAGTATTCCATACCCTGGGATGCCGACAACGCCGGAGGCTACGCAGCCTTGATTACGGTGACCACCCTTGACGGCAAAGAGCGTAAGTTCCTTTTGGATACGGGGTGGTCCAACGCGTGGATGGACTACATCTTCACCGAAAAGAGCAAAGTGGCCGAGATGCTCAAGAGCGGCGAAATCGAATTTATGGTTCTGTCGCACTGGCATCTCGATCACCTGTGGGGAATCGAGTCCACCCTGAAACACAAGCCGGACCTGACCATCTATGCACCCAAGACGCACTACCCCGAGGACATGACGCTTCTCAAGGGACAAGCGCCCCTCAAGGCCAAAGGAAAAGACGGCAAGGAGGTGCTCATCTGCAAGAACGACGTGCCTCACACCGGAAAACTCGTGCTGTGCGACCCCACGGGGGAAAAGGGCGAAGGCGTTTACAAGCTGATGCCCGGGGCTGCAATCAGAATGTTCGACGTTCCCATTCTCCTTCGTGTGCGCGGTGAGAACGTGCTCTATTTCAACGTGAAGGACAAAGGAATCGTTACGGTGACCGGCTGCTGTCATCCCGGCATCCTTTCGCTCTTCTCCTGGGCGAGAGGCAACATTAAAGACTACAAACCTTATGGCTGTTACGGAGGGCTGCACATTTCGTTGTTCGAGACCTGGGACCCCAAATTTGACGACCTTATCAGAGGGGTGAATTCCTTCAAGATCGGTAAGCTTGCATGCAATCACTGCACGGGCTGGATTTGGGCCGAAAAGGCGGCCGCCGCCGGTGTTCCCGTGGTCAAAGGTACGGACAAATATAAGAGTTACAAACGACAGTCTACGGTTGCCAAGACCAGCAACGTCTTCTTGACAAACGGAGACAGCGTCGTGTTTTGACGGGTCCGCACCCGTGCCGGCACCTGGCTTGGGACACTCCGGTAACGGAAGTGTCCCAAGATTCATGCACCCTGGTGAGCGGACGCGGTCCGCCGGTGATCGCGTGCATGTGTGTTCTTTGTGAAATCAGCGGAACCCATCTGAAACCGAATGTCCGTCCGGACCCTTGTGGAGGCTTATATCATGAATCGAGACGCTCCTGCCGATGGGAAGTTCAACTATATTTATGGACTCATCAACCTGGCCGTCATATTCTGTCTAGTTTGGTTCCTGTGGTACATCTTCATGCACCCCAATGGGGTGATGAAACTCTATACGCCGATGTATGGTTTCGCCCTGGTGACCATGCTTTTGTGTTCCATCGTCCTGCTCGGCAAGGTATTCGATATGCCCGGCCCACAAAATGTGCCGGACGCCGGTATGAATCCCGTGGTGAGAGGCATTATCTTGTGTGCCGTGTCGGTAGTCCTGGCGCTTTTCATCACGTACGGCGTTTTCTGGAACTTCATCGGAAAGTTTGGGATTGCCTATTTCAGTCCCCAGGCAATAGTCGTTTCGGGAGGAACCGGCGCGGAGCCTTATGTGGCACGTGAAAATGCCTGTACGGCAATCATCTACTTCGGCACGGCATTCCTCTGGGTTGCGTTGGTCTGGGACCAGGGATTCGGAAGTTGGCCCTGGCTCGATGTTTCTCACGGCGTGCGGGCGTGGTCGAAGCTGCTCGCCGTGATGCTGTTCAGCATCATCATCTATGTGGTCTTGTTTCACCCGCACGTGTGTCATCTGTTCTACCCACCCCAGAACAAGGCCGGCGTTGCGCCCTGGTGGGCCTCCTTCGCAGGTACGGGGAGCGCCTTTTTCAGCCTCGGTTTGCTGCTCTGCGCCCTGAGCTGGGTCATCATGTCCGAAATCCTGTGGGAAGGCTATCCGTGGAAGCTGCTGGAAAAGGATGGAGAGGGAAACATTCCAAAGGCGGTCGTCTCGATTCTGGTGACCTTCGGTTTGGGAATCGTCTCCTTTGTGATCATGTTGAAGATCATGAATCACTACTGGATGGAACCCTTTGAGGGCGGGCAATATACGGATGCGCCGTACTATCGGTATCTCCACGCGGGAGAAGTGAGTGGATTCTTCATCATTGCCGCGTTCATCCTCTCCACTTACTTCAACAACTTTCCCAATATCGATTCGTTATGGCTCAGGTCGATAGTCCGGACCGTCATAGCCATTGTGGGCGGATTATTGATCCATTGGTTCTACTATTCCCCGGCAAGCACGTACCTTCTCGGCAAGGTCCCGGGTTTTGGCCAGCCGGACGACACTCCGCTGGTTTGGACCATTCTTTTCTTGGCAATCGTTATGATGCAGTCGGAATTCTTTGGAGGCCGACCGCTGAAACGGGCAGAATAGGCGGCGACCGTCATGTGAATATTCGCGGTCCGGGAACGTTTCCGGGCCGCATCACATATAGTGTCGCTCCTTGAGTACTGGGATGCCTTCACGTTTGTCATTGCGAGCCCGAGGCTTTGGGAGGGCGTGGCAATCTCAGCCCTTCACGAGGCATTGAGATTGCTTTCCCGCGGGACGCGGGACTGCGCTCCTCGCAATGACAGGAACGACCGGCTGGATCCTTGAGGAACTGGATTAGGATTACCGCGAATTTCAACGAGCGTCACTATAGCGAAAGTATTCGGCACGAGAAGGCACTCCAGGGCTTCGCCTCGCCTCGGAGATGGGAGCATAGAGAGGGCAGCGCCCGCGCCGAAAGATGACGGGACGCACATCCCACCAAGTGCTCCGTGGCAGAAGTACGGTGGCACATTTGTGGCAACCATCCCTGCTTTGGTAGCGCCGGCCTCCCAGCGTTCCGCGGGGTATTCTTGGGTGCAAATAGGTTCACCAGTTCGCCCGGCAGGGACGCCGGGACGCTACTGCGTGTTTACAGAATGCGTGACCGCATTTATGCCACAGAGCACTAGGGCCGGGCAGAGCCCGGCGGATAGGCATTCCCAGGCAGGAGCCCGGGAACGAGACGAGGGGAATTCTCAGACAAACCCCCATGATCGGGGAGATCACAACTGACCATGAAAATCCACCCGAGCTGCGGGCCCATGTTCCCCCTTAGAAAAAGGGGGACAGGGGGATTTTCAGGTAAACGGGACTGATCGATTCCCTCTCAACCGGGACAACATATCCGGAAAGATCGAGGTGAACGGTGGAAAGCAACCGACGCGAGTTTCTCCGCAATTTTCTCCATCATGCAGCCAAGCAGGCGCTGACGGAATTCGATGCAGGTGTGGGACAAAGTGTGGAAGCCGATTATTTCTCCGAGTTCTTCGATTCCTATGAGTCCAGCTACGCGCTGACGCTCAATTACCCCGATGACATCCTCCTCGAGACTGCACGACAAGAGGGTATTGAAGTCAAAGACCGTGAGAAAATCGATATTGTAAGAGAAATGTTCAGGAAGAAAAGGGAGTGAAGGCCATCGATACCGAATCGTTTTTCAGAACCATGATCGACAATATGCTCGTCACCGCATCCTGGGTCGACGAGGCGAAGGCCAGGCTGGGGATCGACGGAGTCAGCCAGGTTTGGAGCGAAAAACCGGCCTGGTACCTTTGGCTCACGGGAGCCCCCTGTGTTCACCACTTCCAGCTGGAGACCGCCTGCGCAGTCCATGGCCTCGAGGAAGCTGCGGCGGCCTCGGGACTGTTTTCCGTGAAGTGCTACCCTTACAGAACGGAGCGCGTTTCAAGCCGCTTTTCCTTTGAGGAACAGGGACTTATCGACAGCAGGTTCTTTGATCGAACAAATACTCCGGTGTTGGAATACCTCGATCTTATCCCGCAGGCTCTGTTCACCGCGGGGAGCGTCGAGTTCGTGACCTCTGAAGAAAACAGGTGGGCCCTGCTGACTTTTGAGAGCCTCGACACATTCCGGACCCTTTCGACCGTGGATGCAACGCACTCTTTTCCACTCATTGACCGGTGTGCCGCCGTTGCGGTCGGCGAAGTCATCCGAGACGTTCCCGGCCGGCAGTTGGCCTTTCCCCTCTTTGACCGCCTTGTTTCGCTCTACTCACTGTATGTGAGGAAGAAACCGACCAGAGTGGTTCTCACGGAATCGCCGGGCTTCGACACTATGCGCGGGTTGGACGGGGATTTCCACATCCGTGAATCAGGCGATTCAGCCTGTCTCACGTTGCAGGTGCAGTTCGGTACGAGTGCCGACGCCGGGTTTTCAGACCGTAAAGACCCCCTGAACGAAGACCTGTCGGAGGGCGGGCACGGAATAGTCTTTGACTGGAGATCTCCCTGCGGCTGCCCGGAACACGGATCGCATCCGCTGCCGGCAACTCCTTATCTGAATCCCGATTGGTGGAAAATGGCCGACATGGAGATGAAGTCAGGCCTGGCCTCCACATGCGGCTGCGACCACGCGGATTGATGCCGGTCGTAAGCGTTTCGTACGCTCAACCGGTTCTATTCAAATTTCGACATTTTCATTATCAAAGATGGTATTAAAGATGGTACTAAAGAGTATTCGCTTCGACGGGTGTGTGGCCATAGTGACCGGAGCAGGTGCGGGTTTGGGGCGCGTGTACGCACTGGAATTGGCAAAGCGCGGTGCCAAGGTAGTGGTGAACGACTTGGGCGGGTCCCGGGACGGGAGGGGAGAGGCCTCGGCCGGTCCTGCCGACGAAGTGGTCGAAGAGATCAGGAGAATGGGCGGTGAGGCTGTTGCAAGTTACGATTCGGTGGCCGTGCCCGAGGGAGGGGAGGCCGTCGTGGCGACCGCGGTGAAGGCGTTCGGCCGTGTCGACGTTCTCGTGAACAATGCGGGCATCCTCAGAGACAAGACCTTCGTCAAGATGGAACCCGACGACTGGTCCGCGGTACAGGCGGTTCATCTGGACGGCGCCTACAATGTTACGCGGCCGGCTTTTTCCAAAATGCGGGAACAGGGTTACGGCCGCATCGTCGTCACCACGTCGGCGGCAGGGCTGTACGGCAATTTCGGCCAGGCAAATTACTCTGCGGCGAAAATGGGTCTTGTGGGTTTGATGAATACCCTCAAGTTGGAAGGCGAGAAGTACGGCATACGGACAAATGCCGTCGCGCCCATTGCCGCCACCCGGATGACGGAAGACGTCTTGCCCCCCGAGATGTTGCAAAAGCTCCGTCCTGAATTCATAGCGCCGTTGGTTGTCTATCTGTGTTCCGATGCCTGCGGGGAATCGGGCATGATTTTCAACGCGGGAATGGGCTGGTTCAGCCGCGCGGCCGTACTCACCGGCCCGGGTGCGGTTGTGGG
>JAZDHD010000391.1:0-11760 GCA_043806215.1 Pseudomonadota bacterium
TGGTCTGAAGACAACAACGCTCATCACGTCGAAATCGTTGACTATCATTAAGGAATGGCTCCAATGAAGGCTGAGAAAATACCACCGGTACACCCTGGTGAGGTTCTCTTGGAAGAGTTCATGAAACCAATGGGAATTTCCCAAAACGCTCTTGCCAGAGCACTGAGAGTGCCTCCAAGGCGAATCAACGAGATCGTCCACGGCAACCGGGGGATTACCGTGGATACCGCCCTTCGCTTGGCCCGGCATTTCGGGACATCTGTTCGGTTCTGGATTGGACTTCAAGATGACTATGATTTGGATGTAGCTGAAGACTCGCGGCTAGTTGAAAGAATCAATGAGGAAGTTGTCCCTCGTGCGACTGGAATGAAGCAGCACGAGAATACTGTACATCCCCTCACAGCGAATCACTGAAGCCGTCCAATGCATGTGACTTAAGAGTTCGGTCAAATCCCCTCAAGTCTCCGGCATTGGGGGGTGCCGGCACGGAGGCCCGCGCTGCCGATGCAATGAGGTTTCCGTGGAGGTGTGCCTGAATACACCCGGCACAGTACAATGCTTCTGCGTTCTGCAGCGAGAGCCTCTCCAGCGCATCAACCTACCTGAATCATAAGGATTAGTTTCCTGAATGCGTTCGCCTTGTTCAACGCGCGAAAAAACATTGACAAGGTCCCGGGATCCGTTCTACGATGATCACATAGCACAAACCATTTTCGCTATGCGTAAACATGGCCGTGAGATTAAGATGTCCGAGGATCACGATAACTCACGTTACTTCTTGAAATCCCTGGCCAAGGGCATGCATGTGCTGCAGATTCTGGCAGAGTCGAAAGACACGCCGACGTTGGCCGAGCTGTCGCGCCGTGCCGGTACCAACAACGCGACGGTCACGCGTATTTGCAACACCTTGGCTCATCTGGGTTTTGTCCGCCGGGACGGCCGGCGCCGCTTTCATCTCACTCCCAAACTGCTGGCTCTGGGTTACGCATCCATGAGCAGCCTCGGGTGGCGCCAGGTGGCTCGGCACTATCTGGAGCAACTGGCGGAAGAGACCGGAGAAACCGTGAACCTGTCGGTCCTCCAGGGAAAGGAACTCATGTACCTGGTGCGGATCAACAATACCGGCCGCATCCTCCCCTTTGATCTGCAACTGGGATCCAGGCTGCCTTTGCACTGCACATCCATGGGCAAATGCCTTCTGGCCTTTGCCAAGTCCGATGAGGTGGAGCGGATCCTGGCTGATTATGAGTTCACTCCCCTGACCCACCGCACCATTACCGGCGAAAAGGAGTTCCGCGAAGAATTGGCCGTCGTGCGGGAAAGGGGTTTCGCAGTCAACGATGAGGAGCTTTCCTACGGCTTGCGCAGCGTCTCCGCGCCGATCAGGGATGCGGCCGGGTCTCCCATTGCCGCACTCAATATCGCGGTGCCCACCAAACGGGTGAGCCGTGAGGACCTGGAGCGACAATTTGCGCCGTTGGCAATGAAAACCGCGGAGGAGATACAGAGGGCCTTGGGCTCGACGGAAGACCTGTAATTGCATTCCTAAGGGTGGACGTATGGCTGAAAAGCTGATCATAACCGTGGCGCCGACCGGTTCCAAGCCGACAAAGGACCACACGCCCCATGTTCCGATTACCGCCGAAGAGATAGCGGCCGATGCCTTGCGTTGCGAGGAGGCAGGCGCATCGGTGCTGCACATCCACACGAGGGATGAAGAGCAGAGACCCTCGGACGACCCCCGGCGCTTTGCCCGAGTAATAGAGGCGCTCTCCGGCCGGACCCGCTTGATTCTTCAAGTATCGACGGGAGGCCGTGCCGGGGTGAGCCTCGAGAGCCGCATTCAACGTCTCGCCGCGGGCGGAGAGATGGCATCCTTGACAACCGGCAGTGTTAACTTCCCCAATTCCGCGTACGTAAACCCGCCCGATCTGGTGGAGGCTCTCGCGGTTGAGATGAAGCGGTTCGCCATCAAACCCGAGATAGAGGTCTTTGACCTGTCAATGCTCCACAACGCGGTGGACCTTCTCGAGAGCGGCTTCCTTTCCGCCCCGCTGCATTTCAATTTCGTCATGGGGCTCAAAGGGGCCATGCCGGCACGGGTGGAACACCTCACCCATCTGGTGACGTTCCTTCCTCCGGGATCGACCTGGGGCGTTAGCGCAGTGGGCGCGGCTCAACTCCCCATGGCGGTGCACGCCCTGTTGATGGGAGGGCATGTACGGGTGGGACTGGAAGACAACATCTACTTCTGCAAGGGAGAACTCGCCACCAATGCGATGCTGGTCGAGCGCATCGTACAGATCAGCCGTATAGTCGGCCGCGATGTGGCCACACCGGACGAGGCGAGGGGAATCCTGGGATTGCAGCCGAAAGCGGGAGGCGCACCATGACCCGACCGGGACACGTCTTTCACCGCAAACCGACCGGGGAACTCCCCGTCGCTGTCAAGGCCGAGGGTGTCTTCATCGTAGACGAGACCGGTAAACGTTACCTGGACGCGAGCGGAGGCGCCGTCGTGGTTAACCTGGGCCACGGCCGTAAGGAGATCGCGGATGCCGTGGCTGCGCAGCTGAGCCAAGGATACTATTTCCATCCCACCATGTTCACGACGCCGGCCGTGGAAGAACTGGCCTCCAAACTGGCCGGACATGCGCCGGAGGGTATTACCCGCTTCTATTTCATGACAACCGGGTCCGAGGCTGTCGAGACGGCAATAAAGCTCGCCCGCCAGATCCACTTGAGTGCCGGGCGGACGGCACGCCACAAACTCATATCCCGTTGGCAGTCTTATCACGGCCTTTCCCTCGGTGCTTTGGCGGCATCCGGCAGGACCACGTTTCGGATGCCTTTTTCGCCCATGATACTCGATGCGGTTCATATCGCGGCGCCCTATTGTTTGCGGTGTGCGTTCGGGCTGAATCCCGTATCATGCGGTCTGCGCTGCGCCTCGGCGCTGGAGGAAGCGATCCTTCAGCAGGGGCCCGAAACGGTTTCAGCCTTCATTGCCGAACCCATCAGCGGCCCTTCTCTGGCCGTGTACCTTCCTCCAAAAGGGTACTGGCGCCTGATCCGTGAAATCTGCGACACGTATGGAGTACTGCTTATCCATGACGAGGTGCTCACCGGCATGGGACGCACGGGGAAGTGGTTCGCTTCCGAACACGATGGAGTGAGTCCCGACATCGTGACCATGGGTAAGGGCCTGAGCGGCGGCGCCGTACCCCTTTCCGCGGTGGGTGTCAGGGAAGACCTCTTCGTGCAGGTGGCGGAAGGAGGCGGTTTCGCACACGGCGGCACCTTCTCGCATCATCCGACGGGAGCGTCGGCGGGCCTGGCCGCGATCGGCATCCTCGAGCGGGAAGGACTCGTGGAACGAAGCGAAACCATGGGACAGGTGCTTGGGGAAAAACTCCGGGACGCTCTCGGGGATTTGCCTCATGTGGCGGATATTCGCGGCACGGGCATGCTCTGGGGTGTGGAGATCGCGAACGACAAACAAACCATCGAGCCTTTTCCACGATCTGAAAAGGTGACGGAGCGTATCTGGGAGCATCTATTTTCAGAAGGGGTGATTGTCTACAAGGCTGTCGGCATGGCCGGCGCGGATGGCGACGGATTTGTCGTAGCGCCGCCCTTTGTGATCCGCGAAGAGGAAATGGACATGGCGGTCGGGGCCATGCGCCGGGCCGTAACTCATGTACTGGGCCGATGATTTGCCGGAGTGTGAAGGGCGTGGGGAATGAAGCTGTTCCCGCGCAATCGCGAACCTGATGATCAACGCGAAGGAGAGAGTATGAAAACGTATTGGAAAGCTTTCGCCGTATTTGTTGCGTTGGCCATGGCTACACTGGGCCTGACCGGTGTGGGCGCGGCCGAAGACACGGTCAAGATTGGGGTGGTCGGTCCCCGCACGGGGACCGCTGCAGCCACCGGCACGGCCTTTGATGAAGGCATCGCCCTTGCTTTGGACAAGATCAATGGAGCAGGCGGTGTGTTGGGCAAAAAAGTGGAAGTGGTTTTTGAAGATACCGCGGGCGATCCGGCCAAGGCCGCCGGCGGCATCGAGAAGCTCATCACCAAGGACAAGGTGGTCATGGTGCTGGGCGAGTCCCACAGCTCGGCGGCGTTGGCGGAGATCGACGTAGCCGACCGCAACAAGGTGCCTTTGATCATCGCGGAGGCCTGGCACGACGACATCACCAAGAAGAATTACCCGTATGTTTTTCGCGCGGGGCCCTGCAACAGCGGTGTGGTAAACGACAATATCATCGGTTTCGTCAAGCAATACGGCTTCAAGCGGGTGGCCGTCTTCGCGGAAAACACCGACTGGGGCATGGGTATCAAGGATCTGGCCGAACAGGGCCTCAAGAAAGCCGGGATCGAGTTCACCACCATCATCACCGAGACAAAGAGTCAGGACCATTACGCGGAGCTGAACAAGGTCAAGAAGTTCAAGCCCGACCTCATTCTCGCATTTGTGTATGGTTTCGGCGTGCATTACCTCATCGCGCAGGCCGGCGAGGCGGGTATCGTGCCGACGCAGGCTCTTCTGCTCGAGGGAGCGGGGCCGCCTTCACTTTGGCCTCAGTTCTGGAAAACCGTCGGGCAGTACGGCAACCTCGAGCTCTTTGTTTCCCGGATGCATGAAAAAGTCATGCTCACCTCGGTTGCCAAGGAGTTCGACGAGGCGTACCGCAAGAAATTCGGCAAAGCGCCCACGGACTACAAGTCCCGCTCGATCTATGACGTAATCCTGGTCGCCGGGGATGCGCTCAAGCGTGCGAACTCGACCGACAGCGAGAAACTGGTGAAAGCCCTGGAAGAGACGAATATGGAAGTCGGTTCCGGAACCGTCAAGTTCGGCACGGAGAAGGGCACCTATGCGTATCACCAGTGGCAGCCGCCCATGCTCATCGTGCAATGGCAGGACAAGCAGCAGGTGGTGGTCTTTCCCATGGGGGCAAAGACCGGCGACCTGAAGAAGTAGAATTCCGGTGCACGATGCCGGCAGGGAGGCCGGCGCTACCGAAGCAGGTCTCGGTGTTTCCGCGCAGCTGGTAGCGTCCCGGCGTCTCTGCCGGGCGTGAAGATTACCCCGCGGAACGCGGGGAGGCCGGCGCTACCAAAGAGGGGTCCGGCCGGCAGCATATGAGAAAGGACATCAGGTCCCATGGAAGACCTGCTGCTGTATCTGACAAACGGGGTGTTCATGGGGACCACCTACGCCCTCGCGGCCATGGGGGTGACCCTCATTGTGGGAATCATGGGGGTGGTCAACTTCGCTCACGGGGAGTTCTACGTCCTGGCCGGCTATTTCAGCGCTCTCTTCGCACAGGCAGTCGGGATGGACCCGTTGAGTTCCCTGCTGACCGCCGTGGTCCTGGTTTTCTGTATCGGTCTGGCCGTGGAGAAGGTCCTGATCCGGCCCACATACGGCGACGAGATGTACTCGCTGATCATCACCTTCATCTTGTATATCATTCTGCAAAACGCCTACCTGGTAATCTTCGGGCCCTTTCCCAACAAGCCGCCAAATTGGGTCGACGGGGCTTCCAATCTCTTCGGCATATTCTATTACGGTAATCAGCGGATCGCTTCATTTGCGGCGGCAGCTGCGGTGATAGCCGCATTCATGCTGATCATGCACAAGACATGGCTGGGGAGGGTCATACGGAGCGTGGCCAATGACCGGGAGATGGCCGCCATGCTGGGAGTAAATACCGCCCGGGTGAACATGCTCTCGTTCGGCATCGGGTGTGCGTTGGCGGCTTTTGCGGGGGTTATCCTCACCCCGGTGTTTCCCGTCACTCCCACGGTGGGCGTCGGCATTTCGTTGACCGCATTTGTTGTGATGATTCTTGGCGGCCTCGGCTCGTTCACCGGTTGTATTGTGGGAGGACTGCTCTTGGGCATCGTCGAGAATCTGGGTGTCGCGTACCTTTCCAGCGGCTACAAGCACCTTTTCGGCTTTGTCATTCTCATACTCGTCCTCTTCTTCCGGCCCACCGGCTTGTTCGGCCAGAAACAGATCTAGCAGGTGTCATGATGCAAGCCGCGACCGATAGCAGTGACAGGAAAAACACCACGTTGAACAGCCTCACGCCCTGGCTCGCCGTGCTGGCCGGTTTCTCGGCCCTGCCTTGGGTTCTGGGACCTTACTGGCTCCACAGCGCTATTGTGGGCCTGTTCTACGTCATGATGGCGAGTTCGTGGAACCTCCTGGCCGGTTTCACCGGGCAGGTCTCCTTTGCGCATGCGGCATTCGCCGGCATCGGCTGCTACACTTCGGGCATACTCGCCGCAAAATACGGTCTGCATCCGTTGCTTGGCCTCCCTCTGGGCGTTGCCCTGGCAGCGCTTCTTTCCCTGGGACTCGGTGCCCTTTGCATCCGCATGGGAGGCATCTACTTGTCGCTCACCACCCTGGGATTTTCGGAGATCGTACACATCGTCATCCAGAACGAGTATGAGATCACCCGCGGCACCATGGGGCTGAAGGTGCCCTTTATCATAGGGCCTTACTCGAAGGCCACCGCATTCTACATCATGCTGGTCACGGCTGCCGTGATGGTGTGGGCAATTCATCGCATCATTACGTCGGACATGGGGCTGCGTTTTCGCGCGGTGCTCAATGACGAGACCGCGGCAAGCTCGCTGGGCGTGTCCGTGACGAGAGTCCGGCTCGCCGCGTTTGTCCTCAGCGGCGCGATGGCAGGCCTGGCGGGCTCTCTCTACGGCCATTACCTCATGCTCATAACCCCTCACATTCCTTCTCTGGACATGATGTTCCACGTCCTGGCCATGGCGGTCATCGGAGGCCTGGGCACCTTGGCGGGTCCGGTGGTGGGAGCCTTCCTGCTGGAAGTGCTCGGCGAGTCCGTCCGCCACTTCAGCGATAAGTACCACGTGCTGGTTTTTGCATGCATTGCCCTGATTTTCGCCCGCTTCGCACCCCAGGGAGTGGTGGGATTGATTTCGGCTTCGTGGAAAAGGTCGTCCGGTAAGAGAGAGGTCACATGAGCCTACTTGACGTTCACGACGCGTCCAAACGCTTTGGCGGAGTCCAAGCCGTCTCAGGGGTGAGCTTCTCGGTGCAGGCCGGTGAAATCGTCGGCATGATCGGACCCAACGGGGCGGGAAAGACCACCATGTTTAACCTGATCACGGGCGCCCAGGCCCTGGATGACGGAACCATCAGCTTCAGGGGCCGGGATATTACGGGAAAGAAGCCCCATGAGATCTGTAGGGAGGGCATATCCCGGACATTTCAAGTGACTCGGCCCTTCGGCAAGATGACCTGTCTGGAAAATGTGTACGTTCCCCTGCTGGAGAATCGTCCCGGGCTCAAGGGCGCAGAGCGGCGGAAAACGGCCGAGGAGTTGCTCGCATTGACCGCCCTGACCGGCAAGGAAGAATGGCAGGCGGCCGCCCTGAACCTGATCGACAAGAAACGTCTTGAACTGGCGCGGGCGCTGGCTGCGAATCCGAAGCTCATCCTCCTCGACGAAGTCCTCGGCGGGCTCAACAGCGTCGAGATGCAAACCGCATTGGATCTCATCAAGTCGCTTCGCGACCGTTTCGAAATTACGGTTGTGTGGATCGAGCACATCATGGGAGCCATCATGAGCGTGTGTGAGCGGGTCATCGTCCTCGACCAGGGCAGGCTGATCTGTGAAGGTTCACCGGAGTCGGTCTGCCGCGACCGGGGCGTTATCGAAGCCTACTTGGGAGACCGGCACGATGCTTGAGATCGAGAATGTGGAAGCGTATATCGGCGAAAACCGTGTGCTGCGCGGCGTCTCGCTGACAGTACCCCAAGGATCGACGGTAGCGGTATTGGGGGCCAATGGGGCGGGAAAGTCCAGCCTGATCCGCGTGATTACCGGCCTTTTGAAGACCACCGGGGGTAGGATACTTCTGGAAGGCAAGGAAATTCAGAACATGGAGCCCCACGAAATCGGCAGACTGGGGGTTGCAACGGTGCCCGAAGGCAGACGGGTATTCGGGGACATGAGTGTTGCCGATAACTTGATGATGGGGGCATATCTGCCCCGGGGCCGGAAACTGCTGAGCAGGTCCATGGATGAAGTACTCACTCTTTTCCCCTCCTTAACCGGGAGAACCGGCCAGCGGGCCGGTACCCTTTCGGGAGGAGAACAGCAGATGCTGGCAATAGGCCGGGCTCTGATGAGCCGACCCACCCTGTTGATTCTGGACGAGCTCTCTTTGGGGCTGGCACCCGTGCTGGTGCAGGAGATTTACCGCGTGCTGAATACCGTGAGCGATCGGATCACGATGCTTCTGGTTGAACAATCGGTAGAAATGGCCCTGAAAAACTCGACCTATGCGTATATCCTGGAGACCGGAAACGTCGTAACGGAAGGTTCCTCGGCCGGGCTGCTCACGGACCCTGCGATCAAAGAGGCCTATCTGGGCATGTGACGGCCCGGAGACAACCTTGAAAGGAGCTGACAAGAGATGCCCGGATGGTGCGGAAAGATTCTGTGGGTGGATTTGACCGAAGGCCGTCTTGAAGAGAAGCCTCTGGAGCCGCAAACCGCGAGGGATTTCATTGGGGGGAGGGGGCTCGGCGTACGCCATCTGCTCGATGAGGTCGATCCGCAGGCCGATCCCTTGGGACCCGCCAATGATCTGGTAATGGCAACAGGACCGCTCACGGGTACGGCCGCGCCCACCGCGGCCCGGTATATGGTGATGACCAAATCTCCCCTCACCGGCGCGGTTACCTGCTCAAACTCCGGCGGACACTTTCCCGCGGCTCTCAAGAGAGCAGGGTGGGATGCGATCATATTCAGGGGACAATCGTCCGAACCGGTATACCTCTGGGTGAACGGCGACCGGGCGGAACTGAGAAGCGCCGTGCACCTCCGGGGCCGAAACGTGCCGGATACCGACGAAGCCCTGCGTTCCGAGACGGACCGGGCCGCGAGGACTGCGGTGATCGGGCCCGCAGGAGAGGCCGGTGTCTTGTTCGCGTCCATTATGAACGACAAGCATCGCGCGGCCGGACGTTCCGGAGTAGGCGCGGTGATGGGCTCCAAGAAACTTAAGGGCGTTGTGGTAAAGGGGGAAGGGAAGGTCGAGTTGGCGGACCCTGACCGGTTCAACGCGTTGACGGCCCGTTTCAGAGAAGGGTTCAAGAAGACTTATGCCGGTGGGCCCGTGCCCCTGAAGGAATGGGGTACCGCAATCACCGTGGTGGGCACCCAGAACTTCGGGGTCTTTCCAACCCGGAATTTTCAGTCCGGAATGTTCGAGGGCTGGGACAAAATCGACGGACGCGCGCTCACCGAGAGATTTCTCGTCCGGCCCAAGGCTTGCTTTTCGTGTCCTATAGCCTGCGGGCGAGGGACCAAGGTCCCGGACGGTCCATTTGCCGGGGAAGGGGAGGGGCCCGAATATGAAACGGTATATTCTCTCGGCAGCGACTGCGGCGTGGACGATCTGGCGGCGGTCACCAAGGCGAACTTCATCTGCAATGAACTTGGAATGGACACCATTACCATGGGCGCGACCATAGCGTGCGCCATGGAGATGAGTGAGCGGGGGATTATACCGGCCGACGAGATTGGTTTGGGCCGTGAACTCAAGTTCGGCGACGGGCCGGCCGTGGTCGAGTTGACCCGTATGACGGGAAATCTGGAAGGGTTCGGCCGAATATTGGCCCAAGGCTCTCTACGCCTTGCCCGGCATTACGGTCGTCCCGAGTTCTCCATAACGGCCAAGGGACAGGAGTTCGCCGGCTATGATCCCCGCGGTGAGCAAGGTATGGGTCTTGCCTACGCAACCAGTCCCATAGGCGCTTCCCACATGCGGGGCGATCCTGCATACATCGAGCTTCTCGGCGTCCCCAAACAGATGGATCCGCTCACATACCGCGACAAACCGCAAATCGTTAAAGACTGGCAAGATGCGTTCTGCGTGATCGACGCGGCAGGGCTTTGCGTCTTTTTCTCGGTGCGGAATTATGTGCGGCCGGACGAGACGATCAAGCCCGAAGGAATCGCGGAACTGCTCAGTGCCGCCACGGGACTTGACTACACCCTGGACGAAGTGTGCAGGGCCGGGGAGCGCATATTCAATGCAGAGCGCTTGTTCCTTGCCAAGGCGGGGTTCTCCCGCAAGGACGATGCACTGCCCAAACGTATTGTCTCGGAACCGATGCCCGACGGGCCGGCAAAGGGAATGGTGTGTCATTTGGAGGAGATGCTGGACGAGTACTATCGTTTACGGGGTTGGAACGAGGACGGGATTCCCGGGCAGGCCAAGCTCGAGGAACTCGGCTTGGTCTAGCTCCCTACCAGGGTAAGGATCCGCCGTGAAGATCTTCGTGACTCTGCAATTGACGTTTGAACACCTGGCCCCCGAAGGCCGGAATCCATTTGCCGTGGAGCTTCCGGCGGGCTCGACCGTTTCACAGGCCTTGGAGGCTTTATCCATCCCTGCGTCCGCTCCCAAGGTCATCATCGTCAACGGCCGTGCCGCAGTCCCCGGGAAGGAACTCTCCGACGGCGACCGCCTGACCCTGTTTTCGCCGGTGGCCGGGGGGTGAGCCCGTGCCGGCTGGGCCTCGGGCTCACCATGAATTGTGTCGAAATGAAAGACGTGACTCTCACGGTTATTTTCTGCCCATAATGGGCGCGGGCGTAAGTCGAGAGCACCAGCGCCTCTGTTTCTCAGTGCCTCTTCATGCGCGGCGCTGAAAGCGCAAGCATGGGAGCAATGATCTCATCGAAGGCCTGAGTCGTTGGAGATGTGGGAAATTCCAGGACAAAGGGTTTCCCGTCATCGGACGCGAGCACCAGGCGAGGATCGATGGGAATGCGGCCGAGGAAGCGGAACCCGGTCTCCCGTGCAAGGGCTTCTCCTCCGCCTCTCTTGAAAAGGTCGTGGGTCGCTCCGCAGTCGGGGCAGACAAAGCCGCTCATATTCTCGACGATTCCGAACACCGGCATGCCGAGGGTCTTGCAGAATTTGATGGACTTCTTCACGTCCTTGACCGCGACCTTTTGAGGAGTGGTGACGATGACCGCTTGGGATCGAGGCGGAGCCATCTGACATATTGACAGGGGTTCATCGCCGGTGCCGGGGGGAGCGTCTACAATGAGGAAGTCAAGATTCCCCCAGTCCGCCTCTGCAATAAACTGCCGGATTATACGGTGCTTCATGGGGCCCCGCCAGATTACCGCTTCTTCACTCTGGTCCCCCAGGACGAACTCGATGGACATGACCTTAAGGTTGTCGTTGTATCGGATCGGGATGAGACCCTTTTCCGATGTTCCCGAAACAACGGCTCTCTCGAGTCTTAGGAGTGTGGGCACGCTCGGGCCGTGGATATCAATGTCCAGCAGGCCCACCTGCTTATCGGATGCGGCGAGGGCCGCTGCGACGTTCACCGCCACGGTGCTCTTACCGACCCCTCCCTTGCCCGAAAGTATCATCAGCGTATTTTCGATTCTCGTGAGAGAATCGGCGAGCATGAGATCCTCTTTCAGATCTTGAATCTCCTCCGGTGTCAGTGGCGGCTTTCTTCTTTCCTCAGACATGTATGGTTACCTCTTCTTTCGAAAGTTCGAGTGGTTTCTGCCCTTTGTGCTAAGGGTTTGTCACACAATAAACCCGTCATCTTTCCGACTTGCTATCCCGGCCTTGAAAGACCGGTCTACTATCATACTGTCCCTCCGGGACGTGCAAGATCGCTTGCCCCGGAGGGGCTACTGAGAGTAGCCCGGTACT
>JAZDHD010000392.1:0-22444 GCA_043806215.1 Pseudomonadota bacterium
ACTCGTTCGATTCCTACCCTGAAGAAGACCTAGTGCTCGTCGGCGTAGATACGGTCGCACGACCTGAGCCGTCATCCAGGCGCAGGCCCATAGGCGCTAAACTTAAGCCTGTTGGTCGGCTTGGACTTGGGTTCATTCATAACGTCCTGAAGGGACACCGGAATACTCTCCATTGTGAATGCGTCCACGTGCGCCGTCCCTTCGGGACGGAAATCCTGTTCGCTTTATCCCCTTCTTCGTAAGCGTTTTATGGCGTAAATACGGTCGCACAGTCTGCTCCTGTTACCGAGTCTGAGAACTGGAACCAGAGCGTTCCGCGCACGGAGGCCCGGGCTACGGTAGGGGCGGACCTATGTGTCCGCCCGTATTTGGGCGCACACGCAGGTGCGCCCCTACATCGTGGGACCGGCGTCCCTGCCCGTCTCCACGGCGAAGGCCGGGGTCCAGAAAAAGAAGACTGGATCCCGGCCTTCGCCGGGACGACGGGTGAGCCTCTGTGCTGGTCTCGGCCTCGCTAATGCCGGGAATCCGTGACCGTATTTACGCCATGGAGCACTAAGCTGCGGGCGGGTAATACCGGCTCGGCATGGTGAGAAGCGCATGTTGGACCGAGTCTCACGGTCGGTGCCGGAAACTCGGCGTATTGGCATGTATCCGTTGAGGTTCGCAGGGTTCGCGCAGGCCGGGTAGGTTTCTGCGGTTACTGGGAGTGTGCGCTTTCCGCCGAGACTCCGCGGCAACTCCCGCCACGGTGCTTCAAGAGCCTTTCCGTCAGTCTTTTGGGTACGACCCCCGGACGCCGGTCAGGAGCTTTTCAACGAGGTCGCACATCTGTCTGCCGTCATAAGGTTTGGGAAGCACCGCTTTGAAGCCGTGCCGCTTATAGTCCGACATGACGGGATCGTTGGAATAGCCGCTCGAGACAATGGACTTCACATTGGGATCGAGGCGGATCATTTCCCCCATGGCTTGCTTTCCTCCCATACCGCCCGGTATGGTCAAATCCATTACCACCAGATCATAACGATTCCCGGCGGCCATTGACCTCCTGTACAACTTGAGAGCTTCGGCCCCATCCCTGGCCAGGTCAACTTCATAACCGTGCAGGGTAAGCAGCTCCTTGGCGAGCGTTCTGATAAGTTCCTCGTCATCCATGACAAGAATCCGTCCTTTGTCGCCGCAGTCGCCCGAAGTGTTCTCATGAGACGGAGCCGACTGACACGCCGAAGCGGGCAAGAAGAAATAGAACGTCGTCCCGACCCCGACTTTGGACCGAACCGTGATCAAACCGCCGTGACGTTTGATGATGGAATAGGATGTTGCCAGCCCCAGTCCGCTTCCTTTCTCTTTGGTGGTGAAATACGGATCGAAGATCTTCCGAAGATGTTCCCTGGGTATTCCCGATCCCTGGTCCGCTATGGAGACCCGGACATATCTCCCTTCCGGCAGGGGGAGATGATGTTTCTTCCGGACAACGACATTTGACGCCCGGACAAGCACCGGCCCCCCGTTGGGCATTGCCTGACACGCATTGATGATTAAATTGTCGAGCACCTGGCTGATTTGTCCGGCGTCCATGTCGACATGCCAAAGTTCGTCCGGTATCGAGAACCTTCCGCGGACGTTGGTTCCTCTCAGTAAGAACCCCGTACATTCCTTAAGAAGTTGCGAAATCGATGCCGTTGTCTTGATGGGAGCGCCGCCTTTGGAGAAGGTGGACAGTTGGCGGGTCAACTCCTGGGCACGGTTCGCGGCCTTGGCCGCGTCCTGTAACCGCGATTGTGATTTGTCGCTCAGATCCTTCTGGTCTTGTACCACTGAAATATTGCCGAGAATGCCGGTCAGCAGGTTATTGAAATCGTGAGCTATGCCTCCTGCAAGCGTCCCCAACGATTCGAGCTTTTGGGTCTTGAGCAGTTCGTCGTCCATCCTCTTTCTATCCGAAACGTCCTTTACCATCCACCAAAACCCGTGGAGCGCTTCACCTGCGATATTTCCTATCACAGTGTTTTCAAAGTGCTTCGTGCCTTGAGCGGGACCCACTTCCGTGGTCTCGAAGGAACTGCTCTGAAAACCGCCCTCGATCCACTTCCGGTAGAAGGCCATCCGGTTGTCGGTAACGGGAAACAAGTTGCTCAACGACTCTCCGATAAGTTCGCCGATAGTCCCGCATCTGTACAGCCGGGCAAACTCACTATTTCCATCCACCACCCGGGCGTGCACGATGGAGTCGAGAAGCTGTCCGGCAGGCAGGGTGCAGGACAGAGGCCAATTGGTCGCAAATTCGGCGATACCGAGGGGAAAGATCTTCACGAGCTTTTTGTACTTGCGCGTGGTATCGAGTTCCTTTTGAGCGGTGATGTTCTCTATCTGCGCCAATATCATCCGCTCGCCGCCCAGACGGATAGTCCGGAGGTGCATGCGTCCCCACATATCCGCATTATGGACGAGCAGCCTCCGTTCCAGTGTCTGAGGCACTCTTTCTCTGAAGACCTCCTCCAGTACCGCCAACATTTCGTCACATTCCTTCCGCCTGGGAAACAGTACGGAGACTTCTTTTCCTGTCGGATCGAATGGAATGCTCGACAGGGCCAAAAAGGCGTCGTTGGCGAAATCGATGACGTAGGAGCCCGAAATCAACAGTGTTGGAACAGACATTGCCTGTAAGAGTTTGCCGAACGCCGCGAACTTGATCTGTCTGAGATCGAAGCTCCCGGAGTTGGAAAATTCGGCTGTAAACAGACGGCTCAGGTCAAGAGTCCCGGTCAGGTCCGGGTCGTCCGGAAGTCGACTCGGCGAAGGCGTGCCTAAGACGATGGAATCGTTTTCGGGAGCCCCTCTTCTGCTCATATCCACGTCTCCTCACTGGAAAGGAAAACTTGAATCTGCCAAAGAAAGCCGGCTGCCAAGGTAAACCGGTCCTCTCATGAACCGGCGAGTCGTGTCTGCCTGCCGGTGTTGGTCGAAACCTTGTTTTCGATGGTCACCCGGGATCGGTGGAACCTCCCTCTTCGTATTCCCCGACCAGGCTGGGCGGGATACGATTATCGAATCAGTGGAGATCTCAATTGGGATGCAGTCGTGCTCGGTCGGCGACGAGCGCCTCGGATCCATCGCCCTCCGGCTTCCCGAGGCTCCGCCCGTCCACCGTACGTGCGCCGGGGAGTCTTAAGGGGAGTAAGGTTTGATGCGGACGACAAACTCCGCACCCTGCTCGGTCCTGCAAAGGGACAGGTTGCCTCCCAGGGCTTCGGTCAGGGCCAGAGCCCCCGCCAATCCCAAACCGTGCCCCCGGACGGGGAATCCTTCGACTTTCACACATTGAAAATACTGGTCGAAGATCTGCTTGTGAAAGCTCTCGGGGATGCCCGGCCCGTCGTCTCTCACCGAAACCCGGATCGATTGACCGTCGGCATGGCAATTCATGTAGACATTCTTCTGCTTGTACTTGAACGCATTGGAAAGAAGATTGGTGATTATCAGACACATCTTCGTCTCATCGGTTCGGATCTGCCGGTTCAAGTGGGACGCATCAGCTTCCAGATAGACCTGATTGTCGCTCAACAGGCGAAGGAATTTCTCCAGGGAATTACTCTCTTCCAAGGCATCGGCAACGACGGGGTCCACCACGTCGAAAACCTCGACGAATGCGGTCTTAAGGATACCCGACAATGTGCATTCACTTATGGTGAGCAATCCCATCGCGGCCTTGTCAATCTCCAACATACTGTTGATCAGGGCTCTGGTCTTAAGCGCATTGCGCAACATGCGTTTGACGACCTTTTCCTGTTTGGCGTTGAGGGGGCCGTACCGGTCCTGCTTCTCCAGAAGAGATCTCGCTCCGGTTTCAATAATGTTCACCGGATTCTTAAGATCATGCACCAGATGCGACGTCTGAATATTCTTAATGGGCACGGAACATCTCCCGCGTAGTGGTGGCGGAACAATCCTTCGGATCAGGATTCAATAATGGTCCTCTCGTCGACTTCCATCTTCCGGTCGAAATTGTCCCAGAATTCCTTCTCCGATCTTCTCCATCCCGGAGCGAACCTCTTGGCGAACGCCCCACTGAGCCGCACAAAGAGCGATTTCCAAGCAGAACCGTAACTCAGAGTCAAAACGTCTTCGAGAAAAGGAGTTATCCGGCCCAGCTGATCCTTCGGCAAGAAAGCCCGGGCACCAAGCTCTATAGATTCCTTCAGCTTTTCCGGACTGAGTGCGTGAGCCGTCAACATAACCACCGGTATCTTCCCGGCCGCGGCGTATTCGAGAAGCTCCAGTCCCCGTACGCCCATGATGTCCAGTATAACCAGGTCGTACGCCGTCGCAGCCATTTTTTCAACAGCCTCCTCGTAAGTGGAAGCACGGCCGACGTGCACCTGACTTTCCTCAAGTTCGTCCTGGAGAATATCAAGCACGTCCCACTCGTCATCAACCGCCAGAATCCGTTTCCCCTTCAAGAGAACCGAGGCCATTGTTGATCTCCTCGACTCTTTATAGTATAGATGGGAGACTGGTGTCAAGCCGGTTCGACAGAGGTGTTCCAAGTGCTTCACGGTGCAGGTGCGTCGGCGAAGGCAAGGAAGCTTCCGCCTCCCCGCCGGAGCCGGCCTGCAAGAGCCGGCCCTTAACCGATACGCCGCAAGGGTCGGCGGCCATACATGCAGCCGCAGCCCTTGACGGGCACTGCCGGCACGTCCCGGGATCACTGTATGAATTTCATAGCCCTTGGAAGCCACAGTACTGTATTCGGCATGTAGGTCATCATCATGAGGACGGCGATCTGGATGATAAGAAATGGAATGACCGCCCTAGACACGAAGATCAGGTCCTTGTTCGCAATCGCTCCGGTGATGTAGAGGCTGACGCCCATGGGCGGCGTGCAGTACCCGATGGCCAGGTTAACGGTCATGAGGAGGCCGAAGTGCAACGGATCCACGTGAAACGCGGCGAGCATCGGCAGAAATACCGGGCCCAAGATCAACGTTGCCGAAATGATGTCCATGAACATGCCCACAACGAGCAAGAGGATATTCATGGCAAACAGGAAAACGGCAGGTGATTGAACGGTCGCTAGAACCGCTTCGGTGATTTTTCCCGGGATGTTCTCGAGCGTCAATAACCTCCCGAAGCAGGTCGCCCCGGCCACAATGATCAAGAGAGTGGCTGAGGTCACCGCCGATGAAACCGTAATCGCCTTCACTTGGCTCAGTTTCATGGAACGGTGGATAAACAGCTCGACGATAAACGCGTACACACACGCCACGACGGCTGCTTCATTTGCAGTGAAGACGCCGGAAAAAATGCCGCCGAAAATAATGACCGGCAGCATCAAAGACCAGAACCCTTCTCTTAGGATGCCGACAAACTCGCCGAGCGTAGGAACCGGCATGCGGACGATTTCTTTGTTCTTTCGAAAACAGAAGTACGTGTAAATGCACGTAAACAACATGATGAGAATGCCCGGCACAAATCCGGTCAAGAACAGTGCTTCCAACGACACGTTGCTGATCATTGAATAGAGAATCATCCCGATGCTCGGGGGAATAATTACGCCGAGATTCCCAGCGGTGGTCATCAATCCCAACGTGTATTTCTTTGGATATCCGTTTTCCAGGAGGGCCGGGATCATGAAGCCGCCCAGGGCAACAACCGTTGCCACGGTGGATCCGGAGATGGCCCCGAAAAGCCCGCAAGCCAGTACGCCGGCCATGCCGAGCCCTCCCGGGAGCCAGCTCACCAGCGCGTTTGCGACTTTGATGAGCTTTTCAACGATGGTTCCGGCCGTCATGATATTGCCGCAGAGGATGAAGAAAAGCACCACCACCAGTGCGAAGTTGTCGAGGCTCCGAAAAAGAGATTGGGCGAGCAGCAGGAGAGGCAGGTCGGTAAAGAGAAGGAATCCGAGGACTGCCGTGAAGAAAAGGCACATGAACACCGGTACGTAGCTCGCCATGCAGCCCAAGAGGATGAGAAGGATGATAATATGACTCGACTCCATGTGGGTGTTCTCCTAGTGGTGCATCGTTGCCGGGCTTCCCTGAGGACGAAGGCTATGAAACTCGTTCGGCACGCCGGTCATTCTTGAACTGCCCGCGCGCTGAGATGCTCGCAGGTATCCCGGTACAAGACCTGGATGGTGCGGATAAGCATCATGGCCCCCATGAGGGGCAGGATGGCGTACAGGTAGACAAGGGGGATCTCCATAATGATGGTCTTCTGGTTGGTCATCACCTGTAAGGACGCCATTTTCCAACCGTAATAAAGCATCATCGCGGCAAAGACGATGGTGGCCAAATTGCTCAAATAGCTCAAGGGGATTTTCAACTTGGGGACTAACTGAACCACTACGTCGATCTTGATCATCGAGCCGTTCTTGACCGCTACGGCCAAACCAATGAAGGTCGTGTATATGATGACCTCCCGTACCAGTTCCTCCGACCAAGCCAGGGTGTAGTGGAAGCCGTAGCGGAGCACCACGTTAAAGAACAGTGCCAGCAGTGCGGCCATGACACTGATGAACAACGTCCAGTCCTCAAAAAACGTGAGGACCTTGTCGATTCCGTTGAGGATTCTTCCGAACATAAGATGCTTCCTTCGGGTCACCGGCAGTCGGCGGGATCGGCCTACCTGTGTCCGAATCCGGTGACCCCGACCTGTTGCGGCCGGGACGTGCACCCAGGCTCTCTGTTTCCGCCAATCCCGTTGGAGCTTAGGGGGCCGTCTCTACGGCCCCCCATTAGAGGTTCTTCGGTTAAGGTTTGTAGCCGATGTAGCCCTGGACCTCCTCCAGGTAATTTGCCGGCCGGTAGGTATCCCCGTCATAAAGCTTGTTGATTTCGGGAGCGTACTTCTGTTGGACGGAGTCGCCCTGCTTCCGCAAGGTGGCCATCTCTTCCTTGGAAAGGCTGATGAACTCGATACCGGCCTTCTTTGCGTTCTCTATCTCATCAGTCTCTTGCTGGACGGTCTCCTTACGGATCTTCGCACAAACCTCGCGGACAACCTCCTTAAAGGTCTTCTGCAGGTCCGGCGGGAGAGAATTGAACCAGGCCTTGTTGAAGATCCAGATAAACAGGCCTTGAGCGTAATTCACGTACGTGAAATACTTGGCTTGCTCGAACTTCTTGGTGATGTTGCACACCGAAGGCGTGTGGTCCAAGCCGGTGATGACGCCTTGTTTCAATGCCACGGGAACGTCCGGCCACGGCATCACGACGGGGTTAAAACCCCAAACCTCATACAGCATCTTGTTAACGGCGGCCTCGGCAATACGGAATTTGACTTTCTTGGCATCCGCAATCGACCGGACCGGGATGGTGGTAGCCCAACCATAGTTGCCGTAACCCGTGATATCCAGGCCGATGATCCCCTGATGGTCCATGGCCATCATGAAGTGATCGAATATCTTCCCGCCGTTCACGAACTTGTCCAGCTTTTCGAAAGAGTCGATGAGAAACGGCAGGTTGACGAGCCCGAACCGAGGGCCCAGGTTGGTGGCGGCCACGGAGCTGCAGCCCATGCCTTGGATGGCTCCCATCTGGAGCTGGTTAAGGACTTCAACTTCTCCTCCCAACATGGAGAAGGGCTTGAAATCAATATAGATTTGGCCGTTTGTCCGTTTCCAGAGCTCATCCCTGATCTCGAATCCTGCATAGACGCCCTTGAGCACCGGATTGGATACATTCGATACTACGCACGTGTACTTGGCCCCCGAAGGATCAAACGCCGGCTTCCATTTGTCCAGGGTGGGCGCTTGTCCCATGGCAGGGCCGACTAGGAAACCCAAGCTGATCAAACATACCGTCAGGAAGATTGCCGATTCTTTTACCTTCACATCAACCTCCTCGCTTTGTTTGGTTTCGGTCCCTAAGGTTACTATCCCCCCTGTTTGGCCAAATACTGTGACCGCCAAGTTACCGTTACCTTCTTCCTGAGTCAAGCGAAACATGACATTATTGTCGAACTTCGCAACCATCCGGGAAGGCTGCAAAGCCCCGTCCGGCGAATCCGGACTACGGATTCTTCGGCCCGAGGAATCTTTAACGCCGGTCACGTCGCTTTGCGGCTTGACAACGGTTTTGCAATTGGTCTACCCTACCGACCGAGTGTAAGCATCAGATGCTGCGGGGTATGAGGACATGCAAGAAAAATCCTACTTAGCAGGGAAACATATTCTAGTTGTAGATGATGAGCCTGATGTACTCGAATCCATAGAGGATATTCTCTATGATTGTTTGGTTGACAGCGCCAGAGATTACAAAAGCGCATCCGAAAAACTGAGAACCAACCGTTATGACTTGGTTATTCTCGATATCATGGGAGTGAACGGACTGCAACTTCTGGAAGAGGCCGTGGGCAGAAGCTTTCCGGCAGTGATGCTCACCGCGCACGCGGTCAATCCGGAAACCCTTCTCTCGTCCATCCGAAAAGGCGCAATTGCCTATCTCCCCAAGGACGCGCTGCCCGAACTCGATGAACTGCTGACAAAGCTTTTCAAGGCTCACGAGGAGGGGGAGCCTCCGTGGAAAATCTTGTTCCAGGAGCTTGGCGACTTCTTCAACGAACGCTTCGGCCACGGCTGGAAGGACAAGGAAGGGGCATTCTGGTCGGAATTCGACCGCACTTTCCAGGTCGGACGAGGAATCCAGGAGCGCCTTTTGCATGATGAACGGGTTGCAGGGAAAGGAGTGTAAGGCCCCCGTGCCTACCCGGGCGGCCACAAGGGGCCACCCCTAATCACTCCATCAATTGCCGGCCGGCCTTTCAACCTCCATCAGGAGGCGCATGCCGAGCAGCGTGTACCGGGTCTGCGGGGAGTTCCAGTTGCGGAAGGAGCTTCGTACGTAGAGGGGCCAGGTGTGCCAGGAGCCTCCCCGGCGCACGCGCCGCCGGCCGGAAGCCGGGCCGGTCGGGTCAACCAAGGGCGATTCCGCGTAGTACGTTTCGCCGTACCTGTCTGAAACCCACTCCCACACATTGCCGAGCATGTCGTACAAACCGAAGGCATTCGGCGAAAAACTCCCCACGGCCGCGGTAAAGGCCGCACCGTCGTCTTCCGGCAGCGCGAATTCCTTCCATCGCGTCCAGTAAGGGGCCGCGGAAGCGTCAAAGGTGTTGGCGATTGCGGACAGAGTGGAAGGTGAATTTCCGGCGTAATACCGGGTCTTCGTTCCCCCCCGGCAGGCGTATTCCCATTCCGCCTCGGTCGGCAAACGATACCGCCTGCCCTCCACACGGCTCAGCCACTCCGCCATGGCCGCGGCATCGTTCCAGGTAATATTCACGACCGGATGATCGTCGGTCTGTCGAAAACCAGGATTGCGCCAGGAATAGCGGGGATCTCGGCCCTCAAAGGCATCTCCCCCCTCCGTTATCGCCGGATCGTAGGTTGCATTGTAACCGTAACCGCCCGTGCCGTCCGCCTCGGACTCCGGCCGGTACCCGGCAGTCTCGACAAACTTCCGAAACTGCCCGACGGTCACTTCGTATTTTCCGAGATAAAACGGGCGGGTGATACGGACTGCATGAACGGGTGCCTCGTCCTTGAGCTCAACGAGGCGCTTACGTGGATAATTCGGATAATCGAGCGCCAGCGACTCGGGCGACTCGTCGCTGCCCATGAGAAACTCCCCGGCCGGCACCCGCACAAACTGCATGCCGATTGAATTTTCGACTACCTGGACCTGACCGGCCGAAAGCAGGCCGGCTGGCGCCGGCACGATCATTACACTCACAATCATTGCAAACACTAATCCGCGATCCACGCTTGCCTCTTTCCGGCCCGATCCCACCTCAACACGGAGGAAGTAGTTCGGAATCCAAATGCCAACGAGTTTTCCACTGATGTCGACGCCCCGCTCGACTCCGAAAAAAACGACGCTCACAGTACAGCCTGATTTTCGGTAAAGCAACACCTAAGTGTCTGTCTCAAAATAACTGTTACAACTATGTCGGTCACCGAACGATCGTGAGCTTACTCGCTTGGCTTGTGACCCGGCACTGAAGTACCGGGCTACTCTCAGTAGCCCCTGTCGGGGCAAGAGATCGTGAACGTCCCGGAGGGACAGTATGAGAGTAGGCCGGTCTTTCAAGGCCGGAGTAGTAAGCCGGAAAGATGAAAGATTTATTCTGCGACAGTCCCCAAACGTTTACAGCGACCTCACGCTCACGGGAACGAGAAAATCCAACCACAAGAGCACCAGGACACAAAGGATTCTGGAGGCGGTTTACACGGCCGCCTTCTCGACTCACGGCGCCTCTTGGACCGAAATGCTGGCCCGGCCTCGTGAAAAGGGTGCTCGTACCGGTCACGCAGACTGCAAGCCGTGCACTTCTCTCTTTCCGCTGCTGTTCCTTGGTGCCGGTGTCTCTTGGCCCTTGATTCTCTTTTCCTCCGCGGTGAACGCTCGCGGCACCACCTTTTCATTTCCCGCACTATATGTTCCGTCATCAACCAGAGCCGGGTCCGGGGAGGTTCTTCTCCACGCGTGCCTTCTCCGAGGCCTCTTTGGAAGGAATGCGCGGATCATGAGGAGGAAATTTGTGACAGTCATTATTTCGGACACCGGGGGAATATTTTTTCGGAGATCGGGCTTGACAACACAGGTGCTTCAAGCGTATTGTGACTCTGTTCCGGGCGGGTAGCTCAGGGGGAGAGCACTGCCTTCACACGGCAGGGGTCGGAGGTTCAAATCCTCTCCCGCCTACCAACAAAAACAAGGACTTAGGCGATGTGGCTGCATCGCCTTTTTTCTTTGGTTCTCGTTTTGCGCACAATTTGCGCACATGCTTGCGCACACGATACGCGATAACCCGCTACCGGCTTGCCCATATTACCGTCTCCCCGTTATCGAACGTCATCCGGTCAATGGTTTGAACGAGTTCTTGATCGCTGATATAACCATACCTGTCATTGACCGATTTTCCCTTGAACCAGTGCCCCATGATGCTTTCCGCTATCTGCTCATTGACTCCACTTCGCCGGGCATTGGTCCGCCAAGTGTGACGGAGATCATGCAGGTGTGGAGCCGGATCAAATCCGAGCTTGTCAACTCGCCGTCGCCATTGACTTTTGATCGCTTCCTTGTGAACCGGCCGGGTGCCGTTGGCATCTTGCATCAGGAAGAACTTGTCCGTCTCGAATGACCGGACCTTGGAGCACTCTTCCAGGACGGGAATCAGGTCTCGATGAATCGGGACCCTTTTCCAGTTTCGTTCCTTGGTGTCCTGTGGCCCGAATCTCATGATACGCCCCGCGAGGTCTACTTGCTTGCGGGTCAATGACATGAGTTCACCCCGTCGAGCCCCCGTGTAATAGGCCGTCAAGACGAAACGTTTGAACCAATCGGAGGTCCCGTCGATGATGCGGTGCACGTCCTGAAAACTCAAATAGACCTGTCGTTGTCCGGACTTCTCTGACAGCTTTTTCACCAGACGAACCGGGTTCGCGTCCAGGAATTGCAGCTCAACAAGCACACCGAAGAGCCTTGACAACGTGCCGCACTCCTTGTTGATTGTTGACGGAGAAGCTCCCTCGGTCAGCCGATTTGACTGGTACAAACGAATCTCAGGGACCCATAACGACTTGATCGGCTTGTCCTTCCCGATCCAGCCGATGACATGCCGAAGAGCGTAAATATACCGTTCCTTCGTCGGGCTCTCTTTGATGCCCGGATAGTTCAAGAAAATCTCCACGGCCCGCCACAGGGTCAACTCTTCCTTCACGGGCTTAGAATCACCCAGGTCGGACGGGATCTCCCAACGACGGTTCTCAAACATGGAAATGCACACGGCCCGCTCTTCCGGGTTGAGTGCCCGATAATCTCGCGCATGGCACGCTGTGAGTATGGCACGTTCAATCTGCATGGCCCGTGTCTTGCTCTCCGCTGGTGTCCTCACGGTTATCAGTGTCCCGTCGAAAGGACGGAACCTGATATGATAGACCTTTCCTCGCTTTATCACTGACATAGCGCTCGAATCTCCTCTGAGGTGAGACTCGTTCGCGAATCCCTAACCGATTTCGTTGCACCCCCTTTCGTTGGGGAACATGGTAAGGATTTCGTTCGTCTCTTGTCAATTGGCATCTTGGCGGGCTTGACCTTTCGGGTAATGAATTCCATGACTTGCTCTTCGGTGAATTTTCTTTCCTTCGCTGAAATCTGAATGCAACCCAGTTCCCCCCGGCGGACGTACTCATGGATCGTCTTGACTTTGCAGCCAAGATACTGAGCAACTTCGTTTGGGGAGAGAAGCGGGGTCAGCATGCCGTCACCTGTCTAGTTCCTTCGGCCCGGCCCATAGGCAAAGAGCGCACATTTTCGGGACGTGCACTCGGTGATTCGATGCGTGCCAAGGCAGTATCGGCATTCGGCGATAATCGCCTTTCTCAGAGCAGTTTTTGTGCTTTCCCTTCGCTTGCGCGCAGTGTTGACACGGTACAGCCAGCACGGTTCCCCGTCTCCCAAAACCGAACCACCGCAATCCGTCAGAGCCGGGTTGACGCCGGTGCATTCCAGGCAAAAAGTTTTGACTGCATCGGCGTAAGACGACTTGGGGATTATCGGCTTCGTGCGGGGGAACCGCTTCATGCGTTCACCAAAATTCTCAATGCTCAATGGATTTGTCTCCAATGTGGGGATTCTCCTTGTGTTTCGGCCTTAAATTCGCCGTTTGCGGTTCGGCAAGGGATACCAACGGTCGAACCCTATCGTTGAAATTTCGCCGCCGACTTGCCGTTCCACGGGGCACTCTCCGGAAAGTCCTGCGTGGCACACTTCTTGCATAACTCAAATGTGCTCCAAATTGACTTCGGCATCCCTGCCGGCGGGATCCGTGAACGTGGCCAAAGCGCCATTCCAGGTGAGCGGAATTCGGCCCGTGGGGCCGGATCGGTTTTTCAGAATGACGAGATCAGCATGGTTGCGGTCGGCCTCATTTTGCGAGTCCACATGCTTCCGATAGAGTCCAAGCACGACGTCTGCATCGGCTTCGATTGCGCCGGATTCCCTGAGATCGGACAACCTTGGCAATCGTTGGTCCGGGGGGCGGTTCTCCGACTGGCGGTTTAACTGGCTCAAGCACACGATCACGAGATCAAGCCTCTTGGCCATTTCCTTGAGTTGTCCGGTATACGTGGCGAGTTGCCGATCCCGCCTTTCGTAACGGGTTTTGTCGCGGGTCCCCATGATCTGCAAATGGTCGCAGACCGCCAGCTTGACCCTTCCGGGATGAACCAAGGTGTTGAAGTGCCTGATGCGGGCTTCGATGCCGTCCGGCGTGTAATTCGCATCGTCAATAATCAACGGCAAATCAGAGCCCTCACCAAAGTGGCTCCTATAACCGTCCAATTGCCAGTCCGTGAGATTTCCGTGCCTCATTCTCAGCACAGGAATTCGACAAGCTTTGGATACGATGCGCCTAGTCAACTCCTGTCGGCTCATCTCAAATGAGAAAAACGCCGTCAAAACATCGCCTCCCGCAGCGAAAAGGCTCAAGTCCAAAGCGAGCGAGGTCTTCCCCATAGCGGGCCGCGCCGCAAGAATCACGAGATTTCCGCGCACGAAGCCGCCCGTCAGATTGTCGAGCGACGAGAAGCCGGATATAATGCGCTGTTCCGGTTCTTCGCCGGACATTTGCCGCTCAATGACTTGGATATCCCGCCGGACAAGTTGACTGAGGGTTTGAGCAGACTCCTGACTGTCCGGCTTCAGAGCGAACGCCTGCCTCACTTCGTCAATCGCCCCGCTGATGTCCGAATCGGTTCGGCCGGTCCACGAAGTCACTTGGTGATGCAGGTCTTCAACGGAATGGATAACGGCCCGGCGTCGATACAGGCTCCACAATTCGCCGACGATTTCCTGGACCATGGTCATGGGTGAATCACTGGAAGCCATGGTCAGTTTGCATGTCCCGGCCTCTGCCAATTCATCCAGAAGACCTACGGTAACGGCAGCGCGGTCCGATTCGTCGGTTGACCAGTCGCCTGACTGCATGAGGATTTGCTGCAACCAAGCTTCTGTTGGAGCCAGTCCGCGTTTGGACAATTCTGCGTATGCCGCCCACAGAGCCCGGTGAACGTGCCGGACGAAAAGTTCACGGGGTTGTTGACCGATGGACCGCATAACCTGAACGGCTTGAGCCTCGTGGCCGTTGGCCAGCAGCCACAACGGGATACCTAGCAGCTCTGCCTCAAGGCGGTAGTTTGTCGCCTGGGTAATGGCTCCGTCGAATTGCTCGGATGTCTGAACACTTTTCAACATGGTGCCCTCAGATCTTGTAATTACTCAAATCCTGATACTGCGGCCCGGCGTCCGGGGTCCGTGTCTGCTCGCTCTTCGCCGTCCGCTCTTGTTGCCACTTCAGGGACGTAGCACACCAACGGTGAAAAGCCTTGTTCCAGTCCGACCATTTCTTCCAGTTTGGTTGAGCGGTCTTACTGTCGTTCCGATCCAGGAAGAATTCTCGGAACCTATCGAATTGGTCATCAACGTTCAGATCGGGATACTTGCTCTCGAATTTCGCAAGATCCAGACCGTCGATTGCAGCTTCAACGGACTCTCGGGTTTGAGAAGGATTTCGTTTTCTGGAATCGGATTTGACCCTGGGAGATTTTGATTTGGGAGTTGCCGCAAGATCTTCTTCTTTCGTCTTATTCAAGAAATCTTCTTCGGGTGAACCACAGTTCAGGGGTGGGGTGAACTCAGGTTCAGGGGTAAGTGCACTGGAATTCAGGGGTGAACTACTGTTCAGGGGTGAACCACAGTTCAGGGGTCCCGGAATCAAAGGTATGTACCGAGTAGTATCACCGGGACGTTGCACACAACGAAGGCATGCCTTCTCTTCGAGGGATCGCAGAAGCTTCGTCACCCACCGAGCGCTTTTGCCGAGATCCCTTGCCAGTGTGGCGATGCTAGGCCAACAGGGCTCCTCATTGAAGCGGTATGATTGCAGAGTGAGCCATAAACGGAACTCAGCGTCGGTCACATCCTGCGAGTAAAGCAGAGCGTTCGGGGCCTTCGTGTAGCCCTGCCGTGTTTTGCTATCCTCGCATTTGACAGAATTGCCGTTCACAGCGCCAAATCCTTGTCCGGATCCCTGAATTGAAACGGCCGTCGAATTCCCGGCAAGGCGTCGAGCCGGCGGGCAAGTTCGGCTAAGGCCTCGGGAGGAATTCGCCGTTGACCGGAGAGGATACCGCGCAGGGTCTCTGGGTGTAGTTGAAGGCCCGTTGCCATTATGTCGATTGCAGTTCTGGAAATCATGAGTCTCCCCTTTGGGCGGGTGGTTCAGGCACCGTAGGCTCTTTCAACAGGGCGTCCATGGTCCATTCCTTGCCGAAGAACTTTCGCAACTGATCTTCCACGTCAGGTCTCAAGCGCCGAAGCCAGCGGTTTTCAAGCTGGTTCACCGTTTGCCGTGGGACGCCAAGTATTCGCGCTAAATCCGCTTGAGTAAGCCCGCGGCGCTTTCTCAAAATTGTGAGGTTGGTCATGCGGCGTTGTCCTTTCATACTGGCGTGGCCGTAGGTTTTGGCCAAAAAAAATTACAGGTTACGTCCATGGAACGCTACCTGGCGATAGACTTCATCGAGGTTTATGAACGCCGCACTGCGCACAACCTTTTCGGAATCATATTCCAAAGTGGTGTACGGTGTCGGCGCATCGTCTTTCAGCCAGTTTTCCACAAAAGGCGTGCAGTGTTCCGCCGGACCGATTCGGATTTCTGCAAAGCGTTCCTTGGCGGAAGGGACTCCGATCCCGACAAAACCCGTCGTGAGCAGCACGACGCGGCGTTCAGGCTGGAAGTAGTAAGGAGTCCTTAGGTACTCAAGAACACGGTTTCCATCGGTCAGGAGGCATTCGGTCCACACGGGGATAAATTTCTTCCCTTCACGCTTCCATTCCCGCAAGATGACAAGAGTGCTCTTGTGTCGGCACACGCGAAAAAGCTCCGAGAGAGCTACACTCCACGCCGCGCAATGGATGTCGAAGATGCTTTGCTGACCACGGCCCCCACCTCTGCGAACGGGGGGGAGCAAATCGTCCTTGTTCCATTCCTCGAACGTTCGGCGATTTATCCCGGTTATTTTCAGCAGTTCTTGCTTGGTCAACTCGCTTTTCATGCTGCCATTTATACGGCCCCGCCAGTAAGTTGTCAATACTAAAATCACGTCGTTTGTCTTTTTTTTTCGCGATTGGAAATGGCGAGTGATGCAGGTTTGTCGGTTCCGGTCAGTCGGCCTTCTCGTCGGACGTTTCAGACTTTTCAAAACTCAGGCGCGGTTTGCCGAGAAAGTGCCACAAAGCAGTGTCCAGAGCCTTGCTGAGACTCAACCCCTTGTCCTTCCGCCATTCTTGGAAGCGCTCCTCAAGTGATTTGTCAACCGTCCCGGCGATCTTGACGCGCTCCGCAGGTGATATCTTGCGGCCTTTTCCACCGTCGATTTTCGTAGGCTCCGGAGGAAGGTCTTCACCGGATATCTGAAAAGTCGGAAGGGTCTGCTCTTCCATGATGCTCCTTACTTCGGTCTGAATGATCTGAATAATCTGACGTTGCCAGTGTGCGGGTAGTGGCTCGTTGTCAGACCTGTCTGACAGTTCGGATAAGACGGTCTGCCCGTCAGATATTTCGGACAAGTCAGAAGCTCCGGACGGCCTTGGTGCCATGCTACTCTTGTCAGACAATTCGGAGATATCAGATAAGACCGGCCTCTTTTCAGATGTCTCGGAAACTTCAGGCAGCCGGTCATTCTCGTCAGATGTTTCCGATTCTTCAGACAAAGAGACGGCCTCGGCCGAGAGTTCGGAGATTTCAGACTGTTCGGAGACATCAGAAATATCAGCGGCGGCGGACACACAATCTGATTGTTCAGAAGTGTCTGAAACCTTGTCCTCCGTGATACCGTCATCTGATCTGTCAGACATGTCTGAAGACGGTGAGTCCTTCTTTGCCCTTTGGAGCCGCGCAGCTACGGCCCTCACAGTGAAAGCCTTCCCTCTTTGGTTGAAGAGCCCTTCGGTATTTAGCGTGTCGGCAATCTCTTTGGCCGTTTTGCCTTCGGCCTCAAGCTCCTGTATCCTCTGCGTCGCCGTCATCTTGCTTTCTGTCGCATCCATCGGCCTGTTCCTCTCTTACTTCGGCTTCCAGGAAATCCCGGAAGCGTTCCCGTTCCGCTGCATTCATTGCCCTGAGATCTTCCACGAGCGCCCGGAATTCGGGCTCTTGGCGAAGGGCCTCGATTGCCTCTTGGTCGTTTTTGAAACGTCTTTTCATCATGCCGCCTTCAATATTCTGATGATCTGAGTTTCCTGAAAACAGGTGCCCTTCCGGGTAAAGATCCCTTCCCCGGTGAGAGCTTTGGCTACTCTCCGGTAAGAGTATCCTTTCGCCCGTAGCTCGTTCATACGCTCAATGGCCCTCTGTTCCGCCGGGTTCGGAACCAACCTGTCACCGTCCACGGTGAATCCATAGGGGACACTTCCGCCGGTCTTCTCGCCTTTTGCCCGCTTCGTTGCAAGGGCGGCCGCTGTCCGCTCGGAAATCAAATTCCTTTCCATCTCGGCCAAAGAAGCGGTCAACGTGAAGAAGAATCGGCCAAGCGCGGTTTGTGTGTCCAGTTTCTCAGTTATCGAATGGAGTGCTACACCCGCCTTGTCCAGTGTCTCGGCGAGGTTCAGAGTTTCAATCGTGTTTCTGGCAAGCCTGTCGAGCTTGTAGGCGACCACGGCATTGATCCGCTTTCCCTTGACCAAGTGTAACACGGCTTGAATCCCAGGACGTGCCTTGATGCTCTTCCCTGAGATTCCCGGATCGCCGAAAATTCCGACAAGGGTGAGGTCGTTCAATTGGCAATATTGCCGGATCTTGGTCATCTGCATTTCGAGCGAGATCCCCCCTCTACTTTGCTCTTCCGTTGAGACTCTGATGTATCCGACGGCTTTCTTCATGGTGACACCCCTCTTTTCTGAACTATCTGACATTAAGCTCGTCGTGTCAAGTAAAAAGTTCAGATACTTCTGAAAATAGTTGTAAGCCGCGACACTGCTTACTGTTTTCCGACACTTCAGACAGTTCAGATGCACACACTTCGGTCGATGTGTGTTTGTTTCGAGGGGGGCGGATCGTGCTACGCGGTCGGTCATCCTCTCCAATAGAGGGATACCTTGACATAGAGGGCATCCTCTCTCTTCCGAGTCAGATCCGCCGTGGCGAGATTTCTTCCGTTACTGGGCAGCGGATTCATCCCCCCGGGCAAATCTTCAGCAAGACAGGGCACACGAATTTCGGGTATCTGACAGAGTTCTCCAGGGATGCGTCGCTGAAGCGTTCACCGCGAAATCTGACGGCCGTTCGGCGTCGAGCAAGGGGAAGGGTAGGCAGAACCTAGATTCGCGGAGAATCGACCTCCCGACGGTAGGGGCGCATTCCTAGAGAAGGTCCGCCCTACCCCCCCGGGGCGGGGTCCCCAGGCCCACCCCATGATATTATCATTGCTGGGGCCTCCTAAACTCGTTTCTGCACGCCGGGTATTTTTTCCGAAAATGGGATGCCACGCTGCGGCGCTCCGGTAACACACCAGCTTTCGCCCCGCTTGGCGAAGTGCTTTGCAATAACCGTGCCACAGAAGAGTCAGAGAGGATGGGTATAAGACAGACTTATACCTCGGTCTACCCTCTCATTTGTTTGGCTGGTAATCGTCACAACGGTTGTTCATTGATTCCAGCATAATGCGTAGAATTCCTTATCATGATGGTCAGTTATACCTGTTGCTGATTCCTGAGAAACAGTATAACCCATTGGAATCACGATGCCACGTGTCCCGGGCAGGGGGCGGGGGAGCATGGGTATTACTGGGTAATATCGCAAGGGTCCTTTAAGGACCGCGGCCATAGGGCTTGACATAGGTTCGGTTTTTGCGCACAATTTGCGCACAAATTTCCGGATTCTGACGGATTGAAACGGATTCAGTCGGATCGTCGGGCATTGAAATGGTTAAGGATTCGGAACAAGTTATTGATTTGGTTACGAGCAATACGGCCTTCACACGGCAGGGGTCGGAGGTTCAAATCCTCTCCCGCCTACCAAGAAAATCAAGTAGTTAGACCGGCCGACACCCGGTCTTTTTTTTGCCTTGACACATTTTGTGGCATTTTTGTGCCACGGTATGAGTTTGCCCGCCACCGGTGCGCCCAAATTGCCGTCGCGCCATTGTCCGCTTCCAAAGCGTAGATTGCACGCAAAAGCTCATCAGTGCTGATGTAACCGTATCTGTCATTGACCAATTTCCCCTTGAACCAATGGCCAAGGATTGACTCCGCTATCACGGGGTCCATGCCGGATCTTCTGGCGTTTGCTCGCCACATGTGGCGAAGGTCATGGAAGTGCGGTATTTGCTCGAACCCGAGCTTCGTGATTTGTCGCCGCCACGGATTCTTGCAGCCTTCGAGATACGGGCCTTAGTCCCTTCCCGTCGTTTACCAGGAACACGTGGTCGCTCTTCAGACTCGTCACCTTGAGACATTCTTCCAAGATCGGTATCAGTTCCAATCGAACCGGAACGCGTTTCCAGTCGGCCTCTTTGCAGTCTTCGGATGCCGACATGATAAGCCGTGGGGAGAGTTTTACGCTGTCCCGTTTCATGCCGAGAATTTCACCTCGGCGGAGGCCGGTGTAATAAGCAACCTTGGACATGGACGCGACCCTGGTGGAGACCTTCAAGAAGGCTGCTTTCTACTGCTACAAGAAATTCAAGGCATACATGAAGGAAGATCTTGCCGGGGGGCAGCTTCCTTCCCAGTCGTTCGGAGCGAATGCCGCATGGCGGCAGATGATGATTCTTGCGTTCAACGTCAATGCAGCCATGAAGCGCCTGGTGTTGGGGGAGACCTGGGTGAATCGCCGTATGAAGGCGGTACGCTTCTGGCTGATTAACCTGCCTGGCCGCATACATAACCGTGGCAGGCAGCTCTTCGTTCGGCTTGCAGGGGGGCATCCGTCGAACGAGATACTCTTTGAAGCACGAAGGAGGATGCTTTGCCTTTGCGATTCGGGCTAACACTGAGCACGGGGGGCGAAGTGGCTTTTGGAGGGGCTGAGACGAGCCAAGGGGGATAGCTCGTTCAGAAACATGCCCGAATCGGGGGGAGACATATACGTTTTCCTATGACCTGCCACACGACCCAATTTCGCGGTCACACGTCTGCAGAATTACCCGGCATCTCGTCCATCGAGGATGCCCACGGGGATGTCGTCAGAGTGGACCGTGGATTATGGCGAAACTCCGTGCTTGACAATGAAGACTCAACCTGCTTAGCCTGAATTTGGACGGGTATTGCGACAGCGCGGCCGCCTGTGTCTACCGGAACTCTTTCGGAAACATTTTTCGCCAAATGCGACAAGACACCGGTTGTCCGGTAGCGATGAGTGAATTCCGTGCCAAGCCGGTCGTTGTGGGATGGAGGTTTTCAAGGTCGTGAGTGCAAAGACCTTCCGTCAAGTATCCGTTTCCCTGCAGTCGGGAGGATTTCGATGAGTCCGCGAGGCGTTAAACGTAAGCTGGCCGCAGTGGTTCACGCTGATGTCAAAGGCTACAGTGCCCTTATGGGCGTTGACGAAGAGGGTACCGTCCGAATGTTGGCTGCTTACCGAGACGTGTTGATCAGGCTGATTGAACTTTACGGAGGACGCCTGGTGGACACGGCCGGTGACGGTTTCCTCTGCGAGTTCGCCAGTGCGGTGAATGCCGTGGAATTTGCCGTGGAGTTTCAGCAGGAAATCGATGTTCGAAACTCCGAGCTTCCTGAAGATAAACGTATGGCGTTTCGTCTGGGCATCAATGTCGGCGACGTAATTGAAGAAGACGGCCAGATCTACGGGGATGGTGTGAATATTGCCGCACGCCTGGAGGGGGTGGCAGAGGCGGGTGGTATCTGTATCTCAGGGACCGTTTACGATCAGATCAGGAACAAGATGGACCTTGGGTACCAGTCTCTGGGTGAACAGTCCGTCAAGAACATCGCTCATCCGGTAAGGGCCTTCAAAGTCAAGATGGGATCGAAAGGTCAAGAGGCCGAAAAGCAGCCGGCAACGCGCGTTAAGCGCAAACCGAAACCGGGTTGGCTGGTTCCGCTTGTTGTTACGGTAATCGTGGGTGTCGGAGCCGTCGGTGTCTGGCTCCATGTACGAAATCCCGACCGAGAGGCCGTAAAATCGATCTCCGATAAGAGCAAAGCTCCCGAATCAAAACCTGCCGCCACTCCCGAAGATGCTTCTGAATCAACTCCCGCTGCACCGGCCGGGGCCCCGCCTGGCGCACAAGCCTCCTCGGAAGAAGTCCGGGAGGCTGCTCTTCTCATGGGGCGGATGACCAAGGAAGCGAATGCCGAGGCACGGCAAATACTTGAAAGAATCCTTGAACGACATCCAAACTCCGTGCGAGTGCATCGAATGCTGGGCGCGACTCATTTCAAGGATAGCCGCATGGGATGGACGGAATCTCCCGAGGACTCCCTGAGAAAAGCCCGAGAATTTCGACGCAAGGCAGACAACCTCATGGACCAGGGAGAAGGGAAAGCGATGGCAGGCCCCGGCGGATTGGGAAATCCACAACCCGACAATCGTAAATGATTATTGGTTGTCCGGGGACGCAGCTACGTCTTCGTGACAGCGATTGACCGTGCTGATCACGGCTACCCTATTGCTATTACGAGACCCGCGCACAAAGTGCCGATTTTTTGCTTAGTATTTCCCTATGACTTCCCTCGCAATGGTAATCTTTTCTATTTCTTTGGTTCCTTCGTAGATCTCGACGATTTTTGCATCGCGGTAGAAGCGTTCGACGTCGTATTCGTCCATATATCCGTACCCGCCATGCAGCTGAAGGGCCTCGTCCGTCACGCGGACGGCAGTTTCCCCGGCTACGAGCTTGGCTATGGACACCAGTCTTCGGTCCGTTCGGCCGTGATCCATTAGCCAGGCGGCTTTCTGGTAGAGGGTACGGGCACTTTCGACCCGCGCAGCCATTTCCGCAATCTTGAACTGAACGCCTTGAAAGGATGCCAACGGCGCCCCGAACTGGACACGTTCTCGAACGTACGAAACGGCCTTGTCCAGTGCTCCCTGGGCTACCCCCACTCCCTGAGCCGCGGCCACCACGCGATTGATGTTGAACAGGTGCATCACTTGAGCGAACCCTTCGCCCTCCTTGTCCCCAAGAAGGTTTTCCGGAGGTACCAGAACGTCATCGAAAGACAGTGCGGCAGTGTCCGAGGCCCGGATGCCCATCTTGCCTTTCAACTTATTGGCCGTGAACCCCGGCCGGTCGGTTTCCACCACGACGAAACTGAACCTCTGGGTGGGTTTTGATGCGTCGGGGTTTGTCACGCATAAGAGCAGCACCAGATCGGCAATGCTGCCGTTGGTGATGAACTGTTTCGTTCCATTG
>JAZDHD010000393.1:0-5104 GCA_043806215.1 Pseudomonadota bacterium
CGGTACTGAGACCGTGCAGGCTGACTTTCTTCGAGGGCATCTATGTGAACTGGCCTTCGTTGCAGGATGAAAAATCGCGGTCCGATCTGCGATCCTTAACGAATGAGGGCCTTTTCGAGGCTCAGGTTGAGAATTCCGGTCATCGGATCTTGGGCAACAACCACGGAGGCCAAGGGGATATGCAAGTGCACTGTCAGTGGTCGTCACATGGCATTTTCCTATGCGACGGACGATGTCCGGTATTCGATCATGATAAGGCCGAGAAGATCCAAGCCGGTATCAAAGACTGGCGATTCCTCCTGGAAGTGAGTTCAGATGATAACGCGGGCCTGGAATGGACTGCTTACGGCACACTTTACTTCTGGATACGTGAAGAGGACCTTCGCAACTGCGATTTTCATAACGTCTGGGCAGTTTTCGAGTGTTTGTGATGCACAAGACCTGAAAGATCACCGCGTGCCCCAGACCCTTCTTTGAAAGCCTCTGAATTCGGGGCCTCAAGAAACCAAGCTGATTTTCATGAGGTATCGGCGAGAGCGAGTGGAAGATGGATACCAATGAGACTCTCTACAATGCTTCTCCTTGTAGCATTGGCCCTTTGCTGGAACCAAGAGAGGTCGCTGGCATGCTGAAGATAAGCCTGAAGACGGTCCATAAACTCGCTCGGGAAAGAAAGCTGGGTTGCGTGCAGGTGACCGCCCGTTACCGCAGGTTCACCCACGAACAGGTCCAGGAATACATCCAGTCCCAAAGCACGGAAGTACGCGTTGACAGGAGAGCCGCTCCAGGGGTAATATTCCGCCCCAAGAAAGGGGGTGCGAAATCGATTGGGGGTTCTGGAACGGATCTCAGAAAGGAGATGCGTTCATGGCAGTGACAAAGCGTGGAGAAGCCTACTTCTTGAGAATACGGCCTTTCGGCCGCAAAGAGATCGGTGTTAAAACCTCCGCAAACAGCAAGAGGGAAGCCAAGAGAATCGAAATGGCGGTTATGACAGCGTGCAGATCAGGTGACTTTCGTTCACTGGACTCTTCTGCGCGGGAAGTGTGCCTGCGGATGTACCAGAACCATGGTTGGGAGATTCCGCCAGATCTCTCCCTCACGGACGCGACACCGAAGCAAGATCTCACCCTCTGGCGAGGCGTCAGGACGTTCCTCACATATCCCGAGATCAAGGGATGCGGCGAAAGGGAACGTTACGAACAATGTTTCGTTCACCTGCTTGACTTCTTCGGCAAGGACAAGTCTCTGAAAAAACCGTTGGATACCAGAGATCAAGGAATTCATGGCGGAACGACTGAGCCTGGGTGTCTCCCCATCGACGGTGAACCGTGAAAAGGGCACACTCTCAAAGATGTTTCAAGTGCTCGTGGAACTGCGTCTTTTGGAGGGAAATCCCTGCCGCATGGTGAAGAATCTGTCGCAGAAATCAGAAGAAAGGCAGGTTTATTTGGCCCGAGCGGATGTGGAGAGAATCTTGGAACTTCTGCCAACCTGGGCAAAGCCCATAGTCCAAACCGCCTTTTACACCGGGATGCGGCGCGGTGAAATCCTTGGCCTCAAGAGGAAACAGGTAGATCTTTCACAGCGGATGATTTACCTGGGGCCCAAAGAGACAAAAGAGGGTCACTGGAAAAGGGTTCCGATTCATGGAGAATTAGCGATTGTCCTGGAATCCATGATGAAGGTTCAGTCGCTCGGGCACGACGAGATCTTTCTCGTGGATGGAAAGCCGCCATATCGCACCTCGGTATCAAAGCCATGGCGGCAGGCTGTGCTGGAATTGGGTCTGGAGCCTAGGCCGCGTTTCCATGATCTTCGTCACACGTGGAAGACCAATGCCAGAAGGTCGGGTATGGACCCTGAAATCCGGGAGTCCATAATGGGGCACTGGTACAGGGGAAGAAATGTCAATGAGCGGTATGGCAGGATTGGTGACGAAGAACTGGTCAGGGCCATTGATCAGATGACCTTCGACCACGGGAAGACCGAAATCCTCGTCGCGAGGGCCTGAAAGGTTGGCGTACAAATGGCGTACAAAACCGTTCCAACAAAAAAATCAGGACGAAGCCGCCAAGCATACCGTCCCGATTTCTTTAGAAATCTTTGGTGGAGATGAAGGGATTTGAACCCTCGACCCCCGCGTTGCGAACGCATTTTCGGGGCTAAAAGAGTCAGGGGGTTACGGGAATTTCCTAGACATATTGCGACGTTTCGTTTCCTTTGGTTTCGTTTCGTGACACGTCGTTTTGAAATCTGTTAGCTAATGTTAGCTGAAATTTGGGTGGACGAGCTGGCCAAGCGAAGTAGCTCAGGCCATCAAATAGACGTTCTTTACGGACCATTTTTTGTGGGGCAACATATGTTCTCCTAATCACGGCGTGTCCCTCGGAAATCAGCTTCAGCAGAGTCATGCCTTCTATGGTCGAAGGCGGCAAACGCGTCAGTGTGGCTCATGAAGTCGGCAGCATATTGATATGTTTAGGACGGTCTCCCGCCTTTTTCCATGATGGCGACATTGGGGGGGCGGTATCAGTGCGCGCCTCGGTGGTCATCAAGGGACGGCCAAGGTTCTGGTACTGGGCTGAGCACAATCCTGGGGTTTTGTAGCACGTGCCATCTTCTCGGCATGAAGTCCAAGTCTTTGTTCCCCCTACTCCTTGTTCAGGGAATCCAGCGATGTCACAAAACCCGGTGGCTCTGAAACCTTCGTTGTCTGCAGACCTCTCCTGGAGAATTCCCACTCCTTTCGATGGAGCACTCCCCCAGAAATTTTGACTTTCCAAGTGGTTTCGGGTACGCTTACCGAGGGAAGGTACTGGTTACAGGCAGATCTCGGACTGACCGTCGTGAAAGAGAACTGGCGGATGAAATCGAAATGTGCAGGTTGCTGGTTTCGGGGATATGCAGAACGAAACCCGAATTCGCTACTGGCCAGGATATGGCGATGGCACACTGGGTGGTGCCTGGGCTGGAAGGCCTATCAAAGGGAATTGGCTGAGAAAGGCGACGCTAAGACATCGCAGTCGGTCAAGGGATAACTCGGTCAGGACGCACTGAGGCCATGGATGGCACCTGCGGAGTTCATATCCCGCTCACTACAATAACTCCATCGGAAACTATATGCGGAAATGCCCCAGACGCCTAAAAGGTGGAACAATAAATCGATCCACAACCCGGACGGCCTAACAAAAGGGGTCTGTCCAATTTCCGCTCATCCAGCGCAGGAGGATTGTCATGCATGTGGGTTCGTGGAAGATTGTCAGATTCTTTCTAAAGGGGGCCATGATCGCAGTCATACTGATCCTGGGGACTGCTGAGAATCGCGCTGGAGGTTCCATCGAGGTAGGCATCACAGGCTACCCAACAGACTTGCCCAAGGTGTCTGTCGGGTCTGCCGAGAAGGCCGTGAAGGCCGTGAAGTCTCAGTTTGTTCGCGAAATGTACGCCGACAATGCAGTCCAGCGCAAGCATGGGACAGGGTCTCCGGGATCTGTCCATTATACGAATCCAAGAGATGGGTATGAGATGGTTCTTATCCCCAAGGGCGAGGTCATATTTGGAACTGGGCCTGATGATCCGTATTTTCGTGTAGGTGAGACAGATATAGAAAAGCCGCAATTCAAGGCGGACATCCCTGAATGTTACATAGGGATGTATTGTGTTACAAACGAACAGTATCTCAAGTTTGTAAATGAGACGGGACATCGTCCTCCCGAACAGGCAGAATGGGGGAAGCCTGTATGGAAGGACGGGAAGTTTCCGGAAAACAAAGCGAAACATCCTGTTGTCTGTGTCAGTTGGCATGATGCAAAGGCGTATTGCGAGTGGTCAGGTCTGGGCTTGCCGTCAGAACTGCAATGGGAGAAGGCAGCGAGAGGTTTTGATGGCAGGATATATCCCTGGGGAAACGAATGGGACGAGAAGAAATTGAGGAACTACAATAATAAGGGCTTGGGGACAACCTGCGCTGTAGATGATTATCCAGAGGGGACTTCGATTTTTGGGATCTATAACATGAGCGGCAATGTGTGGGAGTGGTGTGAGGACTGGTATGAAAACAATGTTTATGAACGATATGCAAGAAAAGACCTGACTTTGCCTAGTGCGGGTCAATCCAAGATATTGCGAGGCGGTTCCTGGCACGGCGACGCTCCGCTCCCCTTTCGTTGCGGAGCCCGTCTCCCGAAGAACCCTGAAGACAGGGCGCACTGGGTAGGCTTCCGCTGCGTGCGAGGACCAGCACCAAGTGACCGTCTATCAGGCAGAAGATACCGATAAGTGGTTTCCTATCGGGCATGTGCGCGTCTCTCTCCTCCCAGGATGAACCCTGAAGCAGACCTCGAAATCTTCTCGATCAATGCTCGGGCACATCGAGGTCGTATGCCTTCAGTTCTTGGGTCATTGGGCTCCTGCATCCCGACTGGGCAAGTTCGGTGAGGATAGCGTGGAAACCGATGACACCTTCTCCGATCGGAAGATGGAGTCGACTGCCGGCGCGGGCTCGCCGCTGTTGTCGTGAAGATGAACGTGAAGGATGGCTGTGTGTAGGCTCGGAACGATCTCAACGGGCTTGTCCACCTGTGTTCCCAGTTGCCTGCGTCCGAAGTCAAGAGTGAATCTCAGGTCGGGGACGGCACTCAGCACAGCTTCCAGGCCCTTGGCACTTTCGGTGACGTTCTCCAGGCCGATGACAACACCTTTGCCTGCAGGATATTCGAGGAGTTCCCTCAAAGCTCTTGCCTTCTCGGCTACGCCAATCCAGCAATCCTGCAATCCTGCTGGCCGGACACATGTGAATGGTGATGGAATTCCGGAGTTTTCCCAACCGGGGCATTTTGCTTTGCCAAGCGCTTGATATAACGGGTTAACTCCGTTCGCTTAGTGTAATCATAATATCTGTTCCACTTCGTCCAATCTGAATTCCTTCCAGAGTCTGTTCTGCACCGTGCTGCGCTTGGAGATTTTTCTCTTGGCATGGTTGCGACTGTAGACCATGATGACCTCTCGGATGTCCGAGAGTTCGTCTTTCAAGAGTTGAGGACTCATCTTGTAGCCGGCATTTTCTGCCTTCCACTGCATGACGCGCATGAGAGTCATGGCA
>JAZDHD010000394.1:0-13453 GCA_043806215.1 Pseudomonadota bacterium
CGGCACCCACAATCCGCGGTAGGGGAGAGCAGCCATGGAGAGATTCAGGGAGCTTCTAAGGCAGACCGAATTTCACGTGTTGTTGTTCTTCGTCTGCCTGTTCCTGTTCGGATGGCCGTTGGCCACATCCGTGGACGTAAATCAACTGGAGTTGATGTTCGTCTACATCTTCGCTGCCTGGTCAATTGTCGTCCTCCTGCTGTTCCTTGTCAGCAGGAGTCAAGACGACGGAGACGACGCGGAATGACGTAGGATCGGCAACGACGAGGAGTTATCAATGCTTGACTCCTTTTCGGTCATCACGGTTCTTTGCATGTATATGGGGACTCTTTTCCTGACCGCGCTGTGGGTGGAAAGGAAATCGGCCAAGGGCAGAAGTCCCGTCAACAGTCCTCTGGTGTATTCGCTTTCCCTTGGAGTCTACTGCACGGGGTGGACATACTACGGCAGCGTAGGAAAGGCGGCGACATCCGGGTTGCTGTTCGTTCCCATCTATCTCGGGCCCACGCTTGCAATCGTTCTTTGGTGGACGGTGCTGCGTAAGCTCGTCCGGATAAAGACGTCCCATCACATTACCAGCATAGCGGACTTCATCTCGGCCCGGTATAATAAGTCCCAGACGGTGGCAGCCCTGGCCACCGTAATAGCTCTCATCGGGACGATGCCGTACATCGCGCTTCAGTTCAAAGCCATATTGACGACCTTTTCCATCATAACGAGTCCTGCTACGGGGATGGATGCATGGATCGCAGGCCACTTGGGCCCTGTGGTGGTCGGCCTGATGGTGGTTTTCACGATCATCTTGGGCTCGCGCAGGCTCGATCCGACGGAGAGGCATCCGGGCCTGATCATGGCAGTCGCGGTGGAATGCGTTGTGAAGCTCTTTGCCTTTCTTGCCGCGGGAATCTTTGTCACGTACTTTCTCTTTGACGGCTTCGGCGACTTGTTCAAGAGGTTGGAAGAGACTCCTCCGGCGGCATTGGTCCGTCTTTGGCAGACCGACAGGTCACATGCCGTTGAATGGATGACATACCTTATTCTGGCCATGTCCGCGATTACGTTCCTTCCCAGACAGTTTCACGTACTCGTCGTCGAGAATTTCCACGAAAAACATATCAAGACCGCAATGTGGCTGTTTCCGCTCTACATGCTCCTGATCAACATCTTCGTCCTCCCCATTGCCATGGGAGGACTGCTCAAAGGATACGACGCTCAACAGGCCGACACATTCGTTCTTGCCCTGCCCCTGCATGCCGGTCAGACGTGGTTGTCCGTGTTGGTCTTCCTCGGCGGCGCCTCGGCCGCCACGGGAATGATCATGATCAGTTCACTCACCGTATCCACCATGATCACCAATCATCTGCTCCTGCCGGTCGTTGGCTGGATCAAGGCTTTGGCCTTCCTGAGGCGGCAGCTTCTCAAGTGTCGTTGGGTTGCGGTGGCCGGCGTCATCTTTATCGGTTATTGGTTCGAACGGCAGGTGGGCGAATCCTACATGCTGATCAACATCGGCATCATTTCCTTTGGCGCGGCGCTACAGTTCGCGCCCGTCATACTCGGGGGGATATTTTGGCGCCGGGGCAACAAGGCCGGAGCCTTGATGGGGCTTGGTTCGGGATTCGTCGTGTGGATTTATACGCTGCTGCTGCCGGCCTTTGTCAGAAGCGGCTGGTTGCCGGATGCTTTGCTGCAGGACGGCCTTCTCGGCATCACACTCCTGAGACCGGAGAACCTCTTTGGTATAACCACACTTGAACCGTTGACCCATACCGTCTTCTGGTCTTTGTTCTTCAATATCGGCCTGTACGTGCTCGGTTCACTCTATTTTCCTCAGAGTGAAGAAGAACAGGGGTTGGCCGAAGATTTCGTCGGGGCCCTGAAGTCGAGTCCGGCCATCCCCCGTTCCGGGAATCGGGAATCGTATATTGATTTGGCCGGCAAGACGAGATCGGTGAGGGACGTGTTCGGCCAGTACTTCGGTACGCATGAATCGCTCGTCATGACCGAGAAATGTCTCGATTCGGCCGGAATTGAACAGAAGAGCCGGATTTCCATCCTGGAGTTGGCCGAACTCCATAATGCCGTTGAAAAGACCCTTGCAGGATCCATAGGATCGGCCGAGGCGCGCCGGGCTCTCAATCAGGCAGGCCTTTTCACGGATAGAGAGGCCAAGGAGCTTTCCGAGGTATATGCGGAAATTCTTGCTTCCCTGAAGGTGACGCCGCAGGAATTGGAGCGGAAGATCGACTATTACCAGGAGCGGGAGACGCTCCTGACTCGGCACGCTGCGGAACTTGAGGAGAAGGTTTCCGAAAGGACCCGCGACCTCAAGGCTGCTCAGGAAGAGCTCATCAAGCGGGAGAGGCTCTCGGTATTGGGACAACTGACGGCCATCGTGAGCCACGAACTGCGTAATCCTCTCGGAGTCATCCGGTCTTCGGCATTCTTCCTGTCCCGCAAGTTCGGCGGCGGGGATGAAAAGACCAAGAAGCACTTGAACAGGATCGAACAACAGGTAGGGTTGTGCGATGCCATCATAGGGGAATTGTTGGAGTATACCCGCGGTAGACGATCATCGATGGTTCCCGGAGAAATCAATCCGTGGCTGGAAGATGTTCTCGACCAAATGAGCACTCCCGAGCGTGTTTCCCTGTTGCGGAATCTTTCGCCGTTGCTGCCGCCCGTGCACTTCGATGAAGAAAAGATGCGCCGCGTGATCATCAATCTCGTGGAGAATGCGGTTCAGGCGGTAACGGCCAACGAGAATGCATCGGGAGATTCCGGTGCCGCTTACGGACCGTTCGTAAAGGTGACGACATCGATCGCCGGCCGAGGAATCAGGATAGAAGTTCAAGACAACGGCGTAGGTATGGATGACGAGACCGCGCGGCATGCGTTCGAGCCCCTCTTCACCACCAGGGCCCGCGGCACGGGTTTGGGGCTGGCCATCGTCCGCAAGATCGTCGAGGAACACGGCGGCAAAGTCTCGCTCCAATCCGAATCGGGCAAAGGGACAACCGTAGCCGTGGTCATTCCCGGAGTTGCGCAACCGAGTGAGGAATCCCAGCCGGCAGCCCCGTCAAGCCTTGACGCACATGCCCTAAAGGAGGAAGGCAGCTGATCCTGTACCCAGTGCAACCTTAAACACAGCGGTGTCGAGGAAAACGCCGGATGCGTGGTGGTACCGCCCCTTGCCAAGACCTATTCGAAGGGAGTCTGAAGTGAGTCCGCGAATCCTTCTGGTCGATGACAACGAGGATTTTCTCGACAACATCAAGGACGTGTTCGAGGACGAAGGTTACGAGGTTCTCACGGCCAAGAGCGGCGAAGAAGCAGTACAACAAGTGAGGGCCGAGTCTGTGGACGTCGTTGTCATGGACATAAAGATGCCGGGAATGAACGGAGTGGAGGCCTTCATCGAAATGAAAAAGTTCAATCCGGATGTGAAAGTCGTCATGTGCACGGCTTACATCGTGGAGGGTACTATCCGCAGGGCCTTAAGCGAGGGGGCACAGGCGGTTCTCAACAAGCCGTTCGAGATGAATGTTTTGCTCAGAACCGTCGAGACGGTTCTCGAAGTCGGTCCGCCGTGCAACATTCTTGTAGCGGACCGCGATGAGGAGTTTTGTAACCGGCTCGGCCGGTATCTCGGATCACTGGGGTACTGTGCCGTTACGGCACAGTACGGGCCGGAAGCCCTTACGAAAGCCATGGAGAAAAACTTCGACGTGCTCGTCTTGGACATGGGGTTGCCGCTCCTGGATGGAATCGAGGTCTACAAACGGATTAAGGAGATGCAGCCGAACCTTATAGCCGCCATAATTACCGGTGCCGCCGGCGAAATCGACTCCGGGACTCTGAGGGCCTTGCGGCGGCAACCCGGTGTAGTGAGCATGGAGAAGCCTTTCGACGAGGCCCGATTGCTTCATTTGCTTCAGGATCTCTGCTCCGCCGAACGCCGTGCAAACAACAAATAAATGGAGAGCCGACTACCATGAAAGCCAAAACATTCTTTCGGAAACTGTTCCCCATCAGTCGCCCGGCAAATGAAACCACAAGAACAGTGCTTATTGTGGATGATGATGAAGGACTTTGCGACAACCTGAAGGATATTCTCGAAAATGAAGGATACGATGCCCATTGCGCCGCCACGGGCTCCGAGGGAGCCCGGATGGCAAAGGAATTGAGGCCTTGCACGGCCCTTGTAGATCTCAAATTACCGGACAGATCGGGGACCGCGCTCCTCTCCGAGCTGAAACGCTTGAATCCGGATTGTATCTGCATCCTCATGACCGCTTATGCCGACGTGGACTCCGCGGTAACCGCATTGGAAAAGGGAGCCTTCTACTACCTGCAAAAGCCGATCCGTCCTGCTGAATTGGTGGAGCTGGTGGAACTCGCTTTTGAATCAATCCGGCTGAGGGAGGAAAAGAAGCAATCCGAGGAAGAGCTTCGCGCCAGAAACCGTGAGCTGGAGGAAACCATAGCGCGTCTCAAGAAGATTATCGACCAGCAGTAGAAAAATGGCCGCAGGTCCTCTATACTGAGGCGCGAGAAGAGACGGGCATCAGGCTCGACGGTAAATCAGGTTCGCTCCCGGGTTTAGGATCCGTCAAGGAATTATGGTCACAGCTGCGTTCAATCATGGAGCCATCAAAGCTGCGCTAACGGTCGTGCTTGCATGTGTGTTTGCAGGGTGTGTCGTCACAACGCAATCGAGAACCGGCAACCAGGGTCAAGGACAGACCGGCGGCAACCTCATCAAGCCCTACATCCCGCCGGACGCAAACCCGCCCGCCTCGGAGAGTCCGGTCCCTCCGGGAGAGCCTGCCCCCATGGCGCCCGAGGGCACCTCTTCCAAATCCGTACGGCCTGAAACCGCACCTGAGGCGGAAGTCCCCGAGGGGCCGCAGAGTTCCGCCGCCGGAGGGGGACTGAAGAAGCCGGAGCTTCAGGTGAAGCCCGCCCCCGCTCAATCCGACAAGGCGCTTTGGGAGGATCAGAAGGTAAAGCGCGCTGCAATGCAGATGCTGAACAAGTATCCTGGGGCAAAAAAAGTCAAGATATGCTATGCGGTGAAGGATGACGAATGGTGGGTTATTCTCTATGATGACCTGGACACTCATTTCGAATTGAGACAGTTCACATGGGATCGGGATCAGGGGCGGCTCCAACCGTTCCTCGTGCTGAAACGGATTTCCAAGAATCAGCTTCGGGACCATCTGGCCTCATCCGAACCCGACAGGGCCTGCGAAGTGCTCGATCCTGCTCCGGTAAAAGCGGAAGCGGGCGAGACCCCTGCGGATTTCTGAAGACTGTCTGCCATGAGTGGGGACAATCGTTCATCGCGCTCCGGAAAGCAGACCGAGACGGGGAAACGATCATGAACCAAGGGGACACCGGCGTTCCGGGAATACGGGATTTTGCTCCGGAAGCCGTCCGCCGAGCGATTCGAAACGAATCTCTTACCCATCCGGCCACCCTGTATCCCGGCGTGGTCGGTATACTGGGAGCCCTGGCCTGGGGCCTGTTTGGCGCTCCGGTGCTGCTGGGGGTCTCCCTGGGGGCTTTTCTCGTGAGCTTAACGGGGTTGACCGTCAACTATTGCTTTCGCGACAAGATTATTGAAGGGCGTTACGTGGAGGTCCTCAAGAAACGACTTGAGGAAAAGGAGGAACGGTTGCTGAAAGACCTCCACCAAGATCTCCTCGAGTGCGGAGACATTGTCGGTGCCGAGAACTTTGCCAAGCAAGGGTCGGTTCAGTTCGAGAAAATCCGACGCAAGTATGACGACTTGAACCAATTGGTCGAGGATAAGCTGGGAAGTGGAGAGCTTTCACTGGGAGGAGTCTGGGCCGCAACCGAACAGGTCTACCTGGGTGCTCTTGAAAACCTCAGAAATGTGGTTGATTCACTGCGGAGTGTATCCACCATAGACCCTGTGTACATCGGCGATCGACTGACCTGGCTTTCCGGCCTTGAAAAACCGGACGACGCGGATCTCAGGGAGATGGAGGCCCTTCGCAAGAGAGAGCAGCTTCGTATCGACCAGTTCCAAAGAGTAAATGAGTACCTGACACGCAACGAGGAGGCTCTGACTCGTCTCGAAGAAGCGACCATTGCCGTGTCGGGCATTCGGTCCGACAACGGCTTCACCGGTGCGGATACCCAACAATCGGTGGAACGGCTCCGGGAATTGGCCCGGGAAATCCATGAAAGACAGAGCGGGCTCCGGGACTAATCACGTGCCGCTCTCTTTTTGACAGCAAAGGAGGAACGCTCATATGAAACGTTTTGCATTGGTCTTGATCCTTGTTTCGCTTGTCGTCGCCGGCGTCTGCTCCGAGGGAACTGCCGGGCCCAAATTCAAGATCGCGTGGTCTCATTACACCGGCTGGGAACCGTGGCAGCTGGCGAATCACAAGCAAATCCTGAAGAAATGGGCGGAAAAATACGGCATCGAGATCGAACTCGTCTTGATCAATGATTACGTTGAATCGATAAACCTTTTTACTTCCGGAAACTTCCAGGGCTGTGCGATGACGAACATGGACGCCCTTACCATACCCGCGTGCGGGGGCGTGGATTCAACGGCCTTAATCGTGGGGGACTTCTCTAATGGTAACGACGGCATCGTGTTGAAGAAGGGCTCCGCGGTGAAGGACCTGAAGCGGAGAGAAGTCAAGTTGGTCCAATTGTCGGTGTCCCATTACCTCTTGGCAAGAGCCCTCGAGATGAACGGCATGAAAGAACAAGATTTGACGTTGGTCAATACTTCCGATGCCGACATCGCAGCGGTGTTTGCGGCAGACCCCAACGGAGCGGCTGTGACCTGGAACCCGCCGCTGATGCAATGTCGCAACGTAAAAGGTGCGAAACTGGTGTTCGACTCGAGCGGGATCCCCGGAGAGATCATCGACCTCATGGTGGTAAAGACGGATACTCCGGATACATTGAAGAAAGCCCTCACCGGTGCATGGTACGAGACGATGAAGCTCATGTCGGACAAGTCCGGTGCGGGAAAGGATGCGATCCAGTATATGGCGAAATTCGCAGGCGGCACTGATGCGGAATTTCGGGCTCAGCTGGCAACGACGAAGATGTTCTATCAGCCGGCGGACTCCGCGCAATTTGCACGTGGCGATCAGCTGAAGAAGACGATGGAATACGTCCGCACCTTCTCTTTCACTCACGATCTCTATCCCAAGGGCTCGGACTCCAAGGACTATGTTGGTATTCAGTTTCCGGACGGTTCCGTGATGGGAGACGAAAAGAACGTGAAACTCAGATTCAATGCTCAATATATGCAGATGGCGGCGGACGGAAAGTTGTAGCGGGCGTGGCCCTTTATGAAACGGGATGCCGATCTGATGAGAAGATCTCCTTTGATTCTGGGAATACACGCGGATCCGCCGAAACTCTTGCGGCCGGCGCTGGGAATACTGCCGTTCGTCTTGTTGATCGCGTTGTACCTTATGGTTTCGCATGCACGCCTGCAGGAGAACCCGAGAGACAAACTTACCCCTTCCGTATCGCAAATGGTGAGCGCCATGAAGATCATGGCGTTTACAAAGGACAGGCGCACCGGAACCTACTTGATGTTGGCCGATACCCTATCCAGCCTGAGACGCATTCTGATCGGTTTGGGATCTGCAGCTGTGGTGGGGTTGTTTGTAGGCCTTCATATGGGCATGCTGCCGGGAGTGGGCGTTACGCTGTTGCCCTTCACGACGTTTCTTTCCATTGTTCCTCCATTGGCCATCCTCCCGGTCTTATTTATCATTTTTGGAGTGGGCGAGATCGGCAAGGTTATGCTGATCTTCATAGGCGGTCTGTTTATCATCACCCGTGACATCTATTACACGACAAAACGAATCCCGAGGGAGCAGATCGTAAAAGCACTCACGCTTGGAGCGTCTCAGTCCGCGCTGATCTTCAAGGTTGTTTTGCCCCAAATCATGCCGAGACTGCTTGTAGTCGTACGGCTTTCCCTCGGGGCCGCCTGGCTGTTTCTCATTGCATCCGAAGCCATTGCGTCGACCGATGGTTTGGGGTACCGGATTTTCCTTGTAAGGCGCTATTTGTCAATGGACATTATTATACCTTACGTCCTCTGGATAACAGTGCTCGGCTACCTCATGGATACCGTTCTCAGGTTCACCGTGACCTGGAGGTATCCATGGTATGCGGCCGGGGAATAAGTGAGACCGGTCAAGTGTTTGTGTTTGAAAGGAGCCTTGAATGAATTCCGAGGGGGACCCCGCCGGCCTTCTTTTAGCGGAGGACGTTTACAAGGTCTACGGCGAGAAAGTGGTTCTTGACAATATCGATCTGGTCGTCAAAGGCGAAGAGCTGTGCACCGTCGTGGGTCCCAGTGGATGCGGAAAATCGACGCTGCTCCGGCTTGTGCTGGGGCAGGAGATACCTACCCGGGGAAGGGTGCTGGTCGATGGAATTCCGGTGGGCTGCCCGGGTCCGGACCGCGGTGTGGTCTATCAGCGGTACTCGCTCTTTCCACACTTGTCCGTGATCCAAAATGTCGTCTTGGGAAAGCGGCTGAGTGCGGGAATTTTCGAGAGGATCTCCCGTCGAAGGGAGTTTCTCGACGAAGCGATGTTTTTTCTCGAAAAGGTGCGTCTTTCGGAGCACGCTCACAAGTACCCCCACGAGCTTTCCGGCGGAATGCAGCAGCGCACGGCACTCGCGCAATCCCTTATCATGAAACCCCGGATTCTCCTCATGGATGAACCGTTCGGAGCACTTGATCCCGGAACGAGGGAAGACATGCAGCTCTTTATTCTGGAACTCTGGGAAGAGTTCGGCATGACCATCTTCTTCGTGACCCACGATCTGGAAGAAGCCGTCTTTCTGGGGACGCGGATCATTGTACTCTCCCAATTCTACACGGATGACAGAGGCGACGGCTTTGACCTTCGGGGAGCAAGAATCGTTGCGGATTATCCTCTCTCCCGCAAGGCATCTTCCACGGTGGTCAAGGAACAGGCGCAGTTCGGAGAACTCATTCAGCAAATACGGCAGGAAGGATTCAACCCCGGCTACCGGAAGCATGTGAGCACGTTCAACCTCCTTCACGGTGATTCCTTCCAGACTTTGACGAAGGAAGAGGACGGCAAGAACGGCGGTGCTCAGCCGGGAGTCCCCGATTAGTGGCGCGACGGTTCGGAGGCGGTCATGAGAAGACCGGCAATAGAGGCTCACAGGCAATGAAAGATATCCGCTCCGGAATGGACGATGCGGCATTCAAGCACAAGCCGGGCATTTCAATAGAAGAATTGGAAAGCCGTTCCACGCGGTTTCACGGAGGAGAAACCGCAGCACAGCCGACATCCGGGACGGGCGTTTCTACTCCGGAAATGAGTTTGCATCCTGTTTCCAGGGGGAACCATCCCGGTGACCGGGAACCGGAACACGTCATGGCCCGGCATCCGGATCGCAGACAAGTGTTGGCGATTACGGATGACCGGGTTCTTCTCGACACCCTTCACCGGCTGTTCGCAAGACGGGATGTCCGCATTCTTACGTGCACGAACCGGATTCCCGGAATCGATGATCTGGACCGAATGGGCCCGGATCTTGTTCTTTTTGATTCGGCTTTTCCCGAAATGACTATGGATGAGGTTCTCGGGAACCTCAAACGCATTGATCCGTGCATCCCATTAATTCTTGCAACAGACCGTGCAACCTCAATCGATTGCACGACCTCCGAGGAAGAGAGCATCTACGATGTCGTGGAAAAGCCCGTCAATGGGAAGGCGCTGCTGCGCAGCATACTGAGAGGCCTGGAGCACTGCGGACTGGCGAGATTCAAGAGAAACCACATTAAAGTGATGGAGGATGCCATCCAAGAGAAGACAATGGAAATCGTGAGAACCAAGGATTTCCTGAAAGGTATTCTCAACAGTTCCACGCTCGTCTCCGTCGTACTCACGGATCTGGAACAGAACGTGCTCTTCTGGAACAAGGGGGCGGAGAATATTTTTGGTTACTCGGCCGATGAAATCGTCGGCACAAAGATAACGAGACTGTACCCGGCGGACTCCTTGACAACGGACACCGTGGATCAACTCCGGGGTACGGTTCAGCGCAGCGGACGCACCGTTCAAGGAAAGATGAAACAGGTCGCCAAGGATGGAAGCGTTCTCACGGTATCCCTTGCGATTTCACCCATGTTGGACGCTTTCGGAGAAATTCAAGGTATTCTCGGTGTCGGGTTGGATGTGACCGAAGAGGTCAGACAGCAGAAAAAGATCGTCGAATTGCTCTCCCAGGTCAAAAAAACCCAGGAGGTATCAATATTCACCCTGGCTCGCCTCGCCGAATCAAGAGATGAGGAAACCGGTTTCCATCTTTCCCGTATTCAGCAGTACTGCCGCATCCTGTGCAATGGATTGGCCGAGCTGCCCCGGCACCGGGAAACAGTGACCCGGTTTTTCGCCGACGACCTGTACCAGTCTTGTGTGCTTCACGACATAGGAAAGGTTGCCATTCCCGATTCCATTCTCATGTCGAAGGAAAAATTCGGTCCGAAAGAACGGGAAATCATGCAACAACATCCCATGGTGGGCGGACAAGCCATTGAGGAAGCCGTCGAGCGTCTCGGTGAGAAGAGCTTTCTCACGATAGGCATGGAGGTGGCGTACTATCACCATGAGCATTGGGACGGTTCAGGCTATCCGTTCGGCATGAAAGGCCCTGAAATTCCGCTGTCGGCCAGGATAGTGGCAGTAGCCGACGTGTACGATGCGCTGACATCGCAAAGACGATACAAGGGCGCCTTTTCCCACGAAGAAACGTGCCGGATCATTGTCGAGGAAAAGGGCAGGCAGTTCGATCCGGACGTCGTGGAGGTTTTCCAGGATCTCGCTGATGAGTTCCGGACCGTCCGCAATACCTTCACATCGACGTAGTCCGTCAACCGATCGGGCCGCCATCCCGGCCTTGAAAGGGGAGCCCACTCTCGAGAGGGAATGTATCTTGCCAAACATGTCATTGCGAGGAGCGGAGTCCCGCGTCCCGCGGGACGGCAATCTCTTCTTGTCGCGCCGAGATTGCTTCCTCCGGTTCAAGCCCGGAGTCGCAAAGACATCTTCAAGCGACGTTACCGCCCGCGTAAGTCAATGGATACATCAGTCTCAATTTTGGTCTGGTCAGTCTCTTAAGTAGTGTGGTATGGTTAAAACAACGATTGCGATTGTCAAGAACATGAGCCGGAGAACTTTCACGGCTTAGGGGCGGTAGGGGAGACGAGCACCATGAGTCCCAAGCGTGTTATCAAGGCAAAGGATTTCGTCAAGGACCTCCAGGGAGGAATGACCACGGCTGAACTCATGGAAAAGTACAAGCTGTCGGCAAAAACCTTCCAAACGGTAATGAAAAAGTTGATCGAGGCTTCCACCGAGTCCCTGTCGGATGCGGACGGCGCCGTCGAACGCGTCGAGAGCCCCCGGGTCGTCGAAGATATGCGGCAGTTTCCCCGTAAGATTATCGATTTTCCACTTATGGTTTACGGCGACCTGGAGCAGATTGAACAGGGGCTGGTAGTGGACGCTTCGGAGAAGGGTATCCGTGTCCGGGGTATTGGAGCAAAAGTCGGCGAAAGCAGAACCTTTATCGTCCGCTACAGACCGGGGGACAAGCGACAACCGTTCGTGTTCGATGCGACCTGCCGGTGGACGAATGGATACGACCGTGATCCCCAAAAAACCGTCGCGGGTTTCGAGATAACGAGGATTTCCAACGTAGATGCCGAGCGGCTCCAAGACATACTTGTATAACAAGATTTATGATTCACCGGTCGATCTCCAGGGAAGGGCCCGGCCTTTCTGATCATAGTGCCGGTAAATTATCCGTTGAAAGACTCCGATCACCCGGGATGAGAGGCCCTCCAATTGCAGCAAGGCCCGAAGGTCGTTCAAAAGACCGCTGTCCGTCTCTCCGGAGAAAGGCCGGGACAAAAGAACCCGTTCATGGGTTGCGCTTGGAAGACTCTTCAATCCAACGATCCAGTCATACAGCCCGTAATGGCCTCTTTGAACAGGAAGCCGGGCGCCGGACGGGGATCCCGGCCGTTCATCGCGACAAGAGCACCGTGTTCGGAAGGCCGTATCGCTTTATCAGAAATAGCACACTCAACTTTTCAGGACAATGCGGCCGGTTCTACGGACCCCCGCTTCTCTTGACCGACAGCCCGTAACCTCCTCGTCCCGACCGCAGGTCTCCCCGACAAAATCCCTCGGCAAAACGCTTGTAGTTCCCTGGGTAGTACGATATTGTGTGACGTGGTACCATTGCCTGGGCCGCAGGCAATCGGGGGACATGATCCGATTTTGCGGGTGGCACCATGCGACTTCGCAAAACTCGGAATCGTGACCCCGGATTGCCGGACAGACCTTTAGGGTTGCCGACCGATAAATCATCTGGAACGGGAGTACGATCATGGGTGCCTTGCCGCAAGTAAAATATGCCGGCCAAATACGCGAAATCAAACTTGGAAGACCTGGGTGTGAAACGGCTGTTGGGGGTGAGACTGCGTACAGTTTCTATTTCTTCGAGGGCATGATGCCCCACGTCCCGAAGCTGGCCCTGCAGGTGCTCGACATAGAGCCCGAAGAATGGGCCCCCGAGGCATTGGAACCATTCAAGGACGTCATCGGTGACCCGACGGCGTGGGCCAAGAAATGCGTTGAAGAATTCGGGGCGGACCTGGTGTGCCTGTGGCTGGCGGGCACGGACCCCAATGGGCGGAATCTGTCTGCTCAACACGCGGCCGAGGTGGCCCGTAACGTGGCCGAAGCCGTAAACGTGCCGTTGATCGTCTGGGGAGTATCCAGCGACGCGAAAAACACGGAGGTGCTCAAAGCGGTTGCGGAAGCATGTACCGGCTTCAACCTGGTCCTGGGGCCGGTCACGGAGAGCAACCATAAGCAGGTGGGTGCGGCTGCCATTGCGTACAAACATATTGTTGCCGCCAATTCTCCCATCGACATCAATCTGGCGAAGCAGCTGAACATTTTGCTGGAAAACCTCGGGGTGCCGTCCGACCGGATTCTCATCGATCCCACAACCGGCGCGGTAGGTTACGGTATGGAGTACTGCTATTCCATCATGGAACGGATACGGCAGGCGGCGCTCACGCAGAATGACGACAAGCTTCAATACCCCATTATCAACAACATTGCCGAAGAGGTATGGAAGACCAAGGAGGCCAAGCTCAGTGCGGAAGACGATCCAAGGTTGGGAAACGCTTTCATACGCGGTGTGAATCTCGAGGCGATCACGGCATTAAGCGCTCTTCAAGCGGGTTCGGACATCCTCATTCTGAGACATCCGAAGACGTTGCAGCACCTACGGAAGTATCTATCCGAAATCACCGTGGCAACGGATCTCGATTCAATGGATGTGGATTTGTCGCTGGTTGTGGCTCCCGAACCCG
>JAZDHD010000395.1:0-51443 GCA_043806215.1 Pseudomonadota bacterium
TCCGCATCATGTCACGCAAAGAGGGAACCGCAGCCGGCCGACCATCTTCTGCCCGGAGGACTACCGCGCGTATATCGACCTGATGTCCGAGTGGTGCACAAAGCATGGAGTGGACATCCGGGCGTACTGTCTGATGACTAATCACGTGCACCTGATCGCCGTGCCGGCTTCTTCCCAATCATTGGCACTCGGGATTGGTGAAGCTCATCGAAGGTACACCCGTCGGATCAACTTCCGAGAAGGGTGGCGTGGCCGGCTCCGGCAGGGTCGCTTCGCATCCTATGTACCGGCAGAGACGCATCTTCTTGCGGCGGCGAGGTACAGTGAAATAAGCCGGGTTCGGGCTCGCATGCTACCAGATCCCACCCGATACCCCTGGAGCAGTGCCTCGGCTCACATTGCAGGCATCAACGATGATCTGGTCAACGTGGCGCCCTTGTTGGAAATGATAGGCGACCGGCCCGGTTTTCTTCAGCAAGAAACGCCCGCCGAGGAGGCCGATCTGTTCCGCTTGCACGAGCGAACCGGCAGACCGCTTGGCAGCGAGGAGTTTACAGCCCACCTTGTGAAGCAGACCGGCTGGAGGCTCAGAAGAGGGAAACCGGGAGCAAAGAAGGAGAGCGTGGGCAATTAGGTATGGTGTACCCGGAACTCCTCGGCTTTCAGGAAGCACATGACCGCATTGAGGCTGAAAAAACGTGTCGAGTACCTGGAGAAAAATGCTGAAGATGCCGTAAGACAGACCGTAAAGGAATTCGAGCAGACGGTCCGTAATCTCCGGACCGGGAAAAAGAAGGGAAGCAAAGCCAAACCGGCGAAATTCGATGAGATTGCCGGATACAAGGTGAGCCGCACGCAAGACGGAAAGAGAATGGTGGTGGACGGACTGTCCAGGAAGAAGCAGAACGAACTATTTGAGGCTATTAAAGCCTTGTTATTAAAGGCTAACATGGCGACTTGACACGGTGACAAGTCGCACACGGACAGATGAAATGCACGTCAGGATTGAACAGATGAAAGGGAAACGAGAAAGTCATGCAAGTTCAACGTTCCTTTCATCGGGAAGACTATACACAAGATTTGCTTCCTGATTCCTTTGTGCCTTAGTGGTTAATCTCTTCTCTTTCTTGGTCTTTGAATCTGTGTGAATCCGTGGAATCGGTGGATTCCTTCTTCTCTTCCTTGGTGCCTTGGAGTCTTTGTGGTGAGAATTCTTTCTCATCTTCGTTTCTTCCGGCTTTGTGATCGAAACGATTTCTCAGGAGGACCTCACGTGTCTGACACACAGGAACAACCGCAACAGACCGACCCAAGACAGGGCAGCAGCACTTTCATGAAACCTCAACGCATTGCCGTTATGAAGTGGTCGGTAGCTTTGGTGCCTGTACCGGTGTTGGTGCTGCTGCGATGTGTCGGGATTGCAGGGGACACGGATGTCCCTTGCAGGCAACATGGACGCGACGCCCATCGGTTCAAAATCGCAAAGATTATGATGCTGTTTGCAGTGCTTGTACTTGCCGTTCTGCTGGTATCAAGTGCGAGCATTGCTCGAGAAGCCGACAAAGATCCTGAGTTGGTAAGGGCTGCCCGAGCAGGCCACTTGAAAGAAGTGTTCCGCCTTTTGAACCAGGGAGCGGATATTAATGCCAAGAATGGGAGCAGCGAGACAGCGCTCCAAGAAGCTGCACGAGAAGGCAACTTGGAGATGGTCAAGCTTCTCATCGAGAAAGGCGCTGATGTCAATGCCGGGAACGATGGTGGTATGACGGTTCTCCTGTCCGCTGCCCAGGGAGGGAAAAGCCTGGATGTAGTAAAGTTTCTCATCGAGAAAGGAGCCGACACGAAGGCCAGGGCCAATAGTGGTGTAACGGTTCTCATGGCTGCTGCCTGGGGAGGGAACTTGGAGCTAGTAAAGTTCCTCATCGAGAGAGGAGCGGACGTAAAGGACAAGAACATCGATGGAGACACGGTTCTCATGTATGCTGCCCTGGGAGGCAACTTGGATGTTGTCAAGTTCCTCATCGAGAAAGGGCTCGACGTAAATGCCTGCAACGTGTTAGGCACGACAGTTCTCCTTTCAGCCTCCGCTGGAGGCAACTTGGATGTTGTCAAGTTCCTCATCGAGAAAGGGCTCGACGTAAATGCCAGGGACGTGCTCGGCGGCACGCCTCTCATGTCTGCCGCGCGGTTCGGCAAACTAGAGGCAGTGAAGTTACTTATAGACAATGGAGCTGACGTAAATGCCAGGGATGATGCGGGCGGGACGGCTCTCATGCGGGCTGCGCAGTTCGGCAAACTGGAGGTAGTGAAGTTACTTATAGACAAGGGAACTGACGTCAATGCCAGGGACAAGGTCGGCGGCACGGCTCTCATGCGGGCTGCCGATCAAGGCAACCTCGAAATAGTCAAACTCCTCATCGAGAAAGGAGCTGACGTCAATGCCAAAGAGAATACTTGCCTGCGGGGGCTTGGACGGACCGCTCTGGAAATTGCCCGGGAAAAAAGGCGCTGGGAAATCGTGGAATATCTGATAGCACATGGATGGAACTAAGGAACGATCCGTGTTTATGTCGACGCTCCATTGTTGGCCCCCTTGATCGTCGGGGTGGACGGTGGTTGCTAAACTTCCTCTCGCCGCGGAAGACGGATCTTGTCCGAACGAATGGCGGCGAGTGCAGAAAGGAAACATGAGATGGGCGAACCTACACCTGTTGTTAAAATTCCACCACTGACTACTTTTAAGAAAGACCAACTTGTTGATCTGTATAAGAGTCTGAATGGTGATTTCGCTGAGTGGTTGAAGAAAGGAGAGAGCGATAGATCTTATGAGCTAGCTGAAGTGATTATTCACCAAAGGCAGACGGCTCACCTGCTTGGCCAGGGAGGGAATGCCGCCGGGTGTCTTCCAGGCATAGGACCTCTTCTTGACGTTCTTCTTAACGAAATGGCATATCAGGTCCAGCAGGACGATCCTCTCCAAAGGTTAATAAGAACCGAGAAGGCTAGGGAACTGTTCGAAATTGACCTTCGCATTTACCCTCACGACGGACCGATACAGGATCCTGTCGTACTTGATCTAAGAGGCTCCGGCCGGATTGACACCTTAGACGTGAACAGCGGGCTGTATTGCGACTACTACGGCAACGGTTTCGCTATCGCAACCGGCTGGGTGAGTCCCGATGCAGGTATTCTCGTTACGGACCGCAACGGTAACGGTGTCATCGATGATGGGAGCGAACTATTCGGGAGTCTCACCCCGCTACCGAACGGGGAGCCGGCAGCCGACGGGTTTCAGGCATTGGCAGATCTAGACAGCAGTCACGATGGCAAGATCGATGCACAGGACCCGGCATACTCGCAACTGCTAGTCTGGGCCGATCCCAGCGGTGACGGGAATTGGCAACAGGGCGTGGTGTTTACTCTACCCGAACTGGGTATTGAGTCCATCGACCTCAAAATAGGGGTCAAGTCTGGCTTTGTGGCATTTAAAAATAGGGGTCAAGTCTGGCTTTGTGGCATTTATGTTTTAAGAATTCCAAGTACACCATACTTGAATCATTGATGTGAAGGGGCTGGAAGAATATACAGAGGGATATGGCACGGATTGCACGAGTGGTTATTCCGGGCTGTCCGCATCATGTCACGCAAAGAGGGAACCGCAGCCGGCCGACCTTCTTCTGCCGGGAGGACTACAGCGCGTATATCGACCTGATGTCCGAGTGGTGCACAAAGCATGGAGTGGACATCCGGGCGTACTGTCTGATGACTAATCACGTGCACCTGATCGCTGTGCCGGCTTCTTCCCAATCATCGGCACTCGGGATTGGTGAAGCTCATCGAAGGTACACCCCTCGGATCAACTACCGAGAAGGGTGGCGTGGCCGGCGCCGGCAGGGTCGGTTCGCATCCTATGTGCCTGCAGAGACGCATCTTCTTGCGGCGGCGAGGTACAGTGAAATGAACCCGGTTCGGGCTCGCATGGTACCAGATCCTGCGCGATACTCTTGGAGCAGTGCCTTGGCTCACATTGCAGGCATCAACGATGATCTGGTCAACTTGGCGCCTTTGCTGGAAATGATCGGCCACTGAGCCGCGTTTCTTCAGCAAGGAACGACTGCCGAGGAGGCCGATCTGTTCCGCTTGCACGAGCGACCCGGCAGACCGCTTGGTACCGAGGAGTTTACGGCCCACCCTGAGAAGCTGACCGGCCGGAGGCTCAGAAGAGAGAAACCGGGACCGAGGAAGAAGAGCATGGGCAATTAGGTATGGTGTACCCGGAACTCCCAGGGGATGAATCACCCGCCTCAAATCGTTTGTGCCTTCGGCACATTGAGATCACTCACCCCCCGGCGCGCGCAGTATGCTCCCGATGTCGGTGATTCCTTCCAGATTGACGTTCTTCGCGAACCGGTCGTCCACCAAACCTTTGGTGTCCGCATTCTCCAAGAGCTTGAACCGGACCATCTGGTCGGCGAGATACTTGATCTCGTCCTGTTTTGGAACAAACCTGTCAAAGACGAACCGGCCGGGAGGGTGCGTCATCGTGAACTCGACAAGATCGAGCGGTTGGTTCCAATACTTTGCAGCGATTTTTGCGGCCTGCTTGGGATGATCACGAGCCCACAGGCCGGCCCGTGCGGCCCCTTGTACCAGCAGTTGAACTCGGTCGGGGTGTTTCATGATGTAGGCCTCCGTCACGAGGACCAGGTTGCAGATGAAACCCGGCCAAGATTTTTCGACGTAGTGGAGCACCTTGGAATCTCCGCTCTTGACTGTCCGAGCGGCAAACGGTTCACCCACGAAATATGCGTCCAACGCTCCCACTCCAAGGGCCGACGCCATATCCGGTGGATTCATCTCCACGATCTTCAGGTCGGCACCGGTAACGCCATATTGCTCGGCCAATTGGCGAACAGCCAGGTTATGGCCGGAAAAACGCATGGGCACGGCTATCGTCTTGCCGGCCAAGTCGGCGAAGCTCTTCACGTCCAGATCTTTGCGGTAAACGAGAGTGCTCTCATGGCGATTACCGATGTAGACGATTCTCACCCCTGCGCCTTGCCGATGCAAGACCACCGCCAGCGGAGCAATGATAAAGGCGGCCTGTATGCTGCCATTTCGGAGCGACTCACCCATCTCCGCAAAGGAAGCAAACTTGAGGGCCTCGAAACGTAGACCGGCACCACTCTTTGACACGTGGTCCAGAATCGGGCAGGCAAGGTTGGTTATGACGGGCATATAGCCCATTCGCAGCACGGGCCTGGTCTCATGCTCGAAGTTGAGGCCGTAATGCAGAGCGGATACAAAGATGAGCCAGGCCGCGGCCATGACCGCAATACGCCACCCGGTCGGAATGTTCAGGACTCTCCCTATCCTAAAGCGCATGGTGCACTCCCAATTCTTCGTACACCGTTCTTCTTAATTCCTCCAATTCGTTGCTGCTGCTGAAGTCCCTTGGATGAGGGAATTCAAGCGCAATATTGAGCTGGATCTTCGCCGGCCGTTCGGTGAAGACCACAACTCTGTCACCCATTGTGAGGGCTTCTTCTATGTCATGGGTGATAAAGATAATGGTCTTGCGGAAATATTCGTGCATATTGATGACCTCTTCCCGCATCTTCAGCCTGGTAAGGTAGTCCAGGCCTGCAAACGGCTCGTCCATGAACAGCACTTCCGGGTTGACCACAAGAGCTCTTGCCAGTTCCGCTCTTCGCTGCATGCCTCCCGACAACTGGTGCGGATAATGGTGCTCGAATCCACTCAAATTGACGATGTCGACATATTCCCTCACCCGCCCGGCCCTATCTTCCTTGTTTGCCATCTTCCTCACACCCAGGCTCACGTTCTCCCAGACCGTCATCCAGGGCAGGAGGCCGTTGTGCTGAAACACAAAGATATTCTCCGAACTGGGGCCTGCGATCTCTTTGCCGTCGATGAGCAGAGTACCCGATGTCTTGGTCTCGAATCCGGCGATAATCCTTACGAGAGTTGTCTTTCCGCATCCCGAAGGACCAAGGATGCATACGAGCTCCCCATCGTGAAATTCGAGATCCACATGGTCCAGCACCCTCAGATGCTGCCCCCTGTAAATGGAACCGTGGCCGTTAGCAACTCTGGGAGCGCCGCGGCGTTCGACGAAATCCTTGCACAGATCCTTGATGAACACATGACCCATTACACGGATCCCCACGAAACGGATTCGATCTTGTTCAATTGCACTACTATCCTGTCAAGAAAGATCCCTATGACGCCTATGGCAATCATGGCATCCATCACATAGTCCATGCGCAGCGCGTTGCGCGAGTCCAGGATCAGGTACCCCAATCCCGACTTCACCGCGATCATCTCCGCAGCGACCACTACGAGCCACGCGACGCCGAGGCTGATCCGGAGTGCCGGGAGGAGTTCAGGCAAAATGGCCGGAAAGATGACTTTCGAAACCGTCTCGTACGGGGAAAAATTGAAGTTTGCCGCGACCTGGAAATAGAGCGAGTTGATGTGGTTGACCGCAGTGATGGTGGATACGAGCAGCGGAAAAAAGCTCGCAAGGAATATGAGAAAGACGGCGGGCTTATCTCCAATTCCAAACCAAAGGAGCGCCAACGGTATCCACGCCAGGGGAGAAATGGGACGGAGGAACGAAATGAGGGCACCGAACATGACCTGCCCGGTATTCCACCATCCCAGCAGCATCCCGAGAGGGACACCCACGATCACCGCCAAGTAAAAGCCCAACGTCACCCTGAACAGGCTTGCAACGGAATGTTGAAGCAAGGTGCCGTTCGCCGTGAGTTCCCACAAGCCCACCGCAGTGGCAACCGGGCCGGGAAACACCACATTGCTCCATCCGCTGAGGAGAGCAGCGCATTGCCAGACGACGCCAAGACCCATAAACACTGCGAGAGGGAGAAGTATACGCATGTAACGAAAGTTGGACATGAGTCGACCCCTGAGAGATTGGTGCGTCTGCAGAGATTCTGTCCGTAACGTACGAAATTCAGGAGGCAATGAGCCGTCCCGGACGTTCCGTCGGCGAAATTCCCGTCAAAAAGCTTGGCGGCCCGTTCAGCCTCGGTGCGTTCATGAGCGTCCGAACCTCGGGCCGGACTCACAGTACATCGTCTAACTACCGGAAGTTCCCATTTATATATTAAAAACATGACCCGGTCAATCCGTTGGTCGCGAGAGGACGTTTTTTTCCTTGACGAAATCACTTAGTATTGCTAGGGAAGCCTAAACCGAAACATTCGGTTATTGTATTAACTAACCCTAAGTAGGACTTTAAATGTTAATTCTTGCACAGACGGGCTTTCCGGGGGCCTGTCCGGCGAAACCCAAAAACAGGAGAAAGAGGGCATGAAGAAACTCACGGTCTTGACGCTGATTCTCGCACTGGGCGCTTCATTGTCGGCAGCGGCGGCGGAAACCTCGTCCGGGATGCTTGATCAGGTAGTGGTCGACCGCACCACGCGGAGCAAAGAGTTGAACGATTACGTAGTACTCACCCGGGACCTGATTCAGAGGGCCTGGACGACGCCTGTGGATCTTGCGGTGCCGGGAGCGATGAAAGCAAGAATCAGGATCAATCTTGCCCTCAAGAGAAGCGGTGCGGTGGGATTGGTGCAAATGGTCCAGGGATCGGGGAACGACGATCTGGATCGCTCGCTTCTCAAGGCCATACGCGCGGCATCGCCATTTCCTCCGTTTCCTGAAGCCGTAAACGCGAGAAGCATGCTCATCAGGGCAAATTTCATCGTGGCGGATCTTCCGACCATTGGTGTAACGACGGCTCAGCACAGAATAGATAGAGGAGTGCCTCCCGAAGTAGCTGCGCCTGCCGCGCAGCAGGCTCCCAAGCAGTATGTATGGGGAATCCCCGCCGGTTCCGCCGGAGAGAAATCCTCGTCGGAAGGTACCGAAGTCCCCGAGGCTCCTCAGACTAAGAAATACCGCTGGGGAATGTAGGCGGGAAAGGGGGCAGTCCTTTCGCCGGGCCGTTTGACAAGGCGTCATATTTGTGCTCACTATTGCGCCGCCGATGAACCGAAGAAGGAGCGCGTGCGCATGAACTTTCCGAAGGATTGCCTCTATTCCGAATACCATCTGTGGGTACGGACCGAAGGCGGGCGGGCGGTTATTGGAATTACCGATTATGCCAAGGTGGAACTCGGCGACGTTGACTATGTGGAATTGCCCGGGGAAGACGCAACTCTGGTCCGTAATGAAACGTTCGGAATCATTGAAACCAGCAAAGCCGTGACCGACTTGGCGGCACCGGTGTCGGGAACGGTGACGGCGGTCAATTCATTGCTCGGAGAATCGCCTCAAATGGTCACGGATGATCCGTACGGAGAAGGATGGCTCTTGCAGGTGAGGCCGTCCAAACCCGAAGAGCTGAACGACCTGATCAAACCTTTGGATTACGAGAAGCTCGTGAATGGGTTGATTGAGGGTTAGGATCGACGGGAGGGGCCACGGCGAATGCGAAGCGGCGGAATGCTGCGGATGCCGGAAATCTCAAAGAACTCTTCTGAAAAAATCCCCCGTTAAATAATGGAAATTTGCACGTACCCTGATCCTCTTGGCTTTCAAGCGTGCGGGGAAGGGATCGTACGGGGCCGCTGCTTTTATGGCGGTCAGTGCGGAGTGGTCCAGAATTGCATGGCCCGATGAATCGAGAAGATTTACGAAGATTAACTCTCCACTCCGGGACACCGAGAATTCTATGGTAAGGGTGCCTCCGATTCCGGAACGGGCGGCCGCGGACGGGTAGACCCAGACAAGCTGAATCTTTTGCTTCAAGTGATTCAGATAGGAAAAGAACTTGTTGTCACGGGTGTTGATGTCGACGACCACTTCCTCGGGGTCGCCGTCGGGAAAGAAGTCGCTTGAGGCGCCGTGGGGCGTAAGCCCGCGGGCTATCTCGGCCGGGGTTGGCCTCAAATCGACATTGCGGTTGCGTGGGGCCTGCTTTGGCGGAGTTCTACCGGCCGTGGTCTGCGGCTTCTCGGGTTTGTCTTTCTGTTGCTTGTCCGGTTTGGCAGGCTTCTTGGCTTCCGGTTTCCGGACCACATCTTCCTTGGGTTTGATGAGATCTTCAGGCGCGGGGGGAGGTTTCAGCGCGGCGAGCTTCTGTTCCCTGGGGAGTATCCGCCCTATGGGTGCGGCAGGTTCGGGGGGCTTCTTGGGGAGCTTTTGCACCTTGGCCGTATGGTCCCTGTCGGAAATGGCGGAGGCCGCTTCGGGGGGCGGTTCCTTCTCCTTGGGAGCATTGGGCGGGTTGACGAGTCGTACCGAGGTGACGTTGTCCTTCGGCTTGGCAATAGGCTTGGTGGAACCGGGGTTGATGCCTCTGACGATGAGGCCGAAAAAGAGGATATGAAGAATCAGAGACGCGGCGATACAGTATTTTATCGCGTCATCCTTGTCGGAACTCATCAAGATTTCCGAACGCCGCATCAACCCCTCGGGCACGTAGTCGTCATCGCCCTCGTGGTATCCGTGAAGGATGCGTTCGTCAACATCGTCCGACATATCGGTAGAGTGTGAAATTTCGACGTCTATCATCCGGCCTTACCGCCGTCCAAGGATACCGACATTCTCCAGAGTCGCCCTACGGCATTTCCGTGGGCCGTTGCACCCATTTCCGAATCGGGCTTCCTCCTCCGCAACAATACGGTTTAGAAATACCGAACGAATCTGAACCAGAGTGGCCGGACATCCAATCCCGTTAGTATCATGGAGCTTTCTCCGAGTCTGACAATTCTCGCCATGTTCTTCACCCCGTTTTCCCAAACGATTTCCAGGCGGTCTCCATCCAGATTCCAAACACCCTTGTGTTTCGTAGCGCCTGCATCATCGTTCTCTACCGTCATCGACAGGGTGCCGTTCTCGTGAAACCAGTAAAACTGCTTCTCGATCAACCCCTTCGGAACTTCTTCCATCGGCACTCCTGCCGGCATGATGCCGACCAAGATCCAGAGTCCGCCGAGTGTGCCGATCTTCTGACCAAAGCACTGGGAGGGTACGTGAAAGGTCATCGCTGCAGCGACCAGAACCCACGCCATCAACGAGGTTTTCGGCATGGTTTTTAAACCCGAGTTCCTATTGCCCGTGGATAAAGGCAGTCGCCGTCCACGGGGATGAGCCCCAGATTCTCCCGGGCCCGTTCCGGGTTCGAGTTGGCGTAGCAGTACACACATCCGTGCCCGCAGGTATCATACGCCCCAATGTCCCTTGATGCCACACAATTGCACCGGTTTCGCGAGGGGGCCTTCCTTAATTCCGTCACAGCCTTTCTGCGGGATGGATTATCGACAACTTCCGCAAGTACGGCCGGGTCAATGCAGCGCGATATCCCCACCGTCTCCGACACGAGGAAATCGTGTGCGCATGACAAAACCCGTATGGACCATTCGGCCGCCGCAGCTGCCAATTCCTCTGCCATGTCCTTGCATTGCGCCTCATCGGGTCTGAGGTGATCCGGCACCTGCCGTTTCATGTTTGCGATTGTCTTTCTATAATAGTCACAAAAACTGATAATGCACTCATCGGAAAAGGGATGCAGCCGTTCGCACAGATCCCGGAAATTCGCTACATGCCAGTGCCGGTCCAACTCGCCGGTAAGCACGATCGTGTCGTACCGCCAGCGTACCACTGCGGCAGGAAACCGTTTGGCCATAGATTCCAAGACACTCAACGTGTGACATAGTTCCGGGACTCCCGGTTCAATGGAACGCGGGTACGCGTTCATGGTGTACAGAAAGGTGAAACAATGCCCCAGATCGGTCAATTCGCCGAGATACGGAAGGAGAGGCCCGGCATCTTTGGTCCAGAAGACCATGGCTATGACGTCTTCCCCCTTCAGGGATACGATGTGCCGGCCTCCGCCGAATGGGGAAACGACCTGAACGTATCCGGCCCGCACGCGATTCATGAACCACAAGGGGTGAAAGGCCGGAATATCGGTCCTCCTGCTCGCTGATATGACGTTCATCAGGCCTCCGTGGAAGCATGCCTTTCGATCCGGCAGACACCCAATAGATCAAAAGTCTTGAATTCTTCGCATTTTTGAAGCAGTATCTCTATCAACCGCCTATTGAGTGAAAGAGCCTTTGGGCCAAAGGGCCCGATGCAACTTCCCGAGGAGCCCGACAACTCAAGATTACTACGGCGGTACGATTGTAACGGGCACTTTCAGGTGCAGCAGGTCTCACGAGAGAACTGCCCCATGACCGAGATGTCCCCCGGCCGGTTCACTTGACCGCCCTTGGACGGAACCTCTTCAAGAGTGGCATTGTTGACCGCATATGGATAAGATGTCAAGATCTCCGGATCGCCGACTGCAACGGAAAGCGGCTTGTGAACGGTTCTCGCCGTCACGTTCTTCGGGTGAGAGCTTCCGGACGCCGAGAAAGGATCTTTGATGGCCAAACCCAAGAAGACGAAGAATGCTCTGGAGGGCCCGCTGCCCGACTCCGAAAAGGAGAGGGCCGTTGAAATGGCGGTGAGCCAAATCGAGAGGCAGTTTGGCCGCGGGGCAATCATGAAGCTCGGCGCCGGGGGCGTTATCCCCAACGTGAAAAGCATTTCTACGGGGTCGTTGGGGCTCGATATCGCCATAGGGGTGGGAGGAATACCCCAGGGAAGGATAGTCGAGATCTTCGGCCCTGAAAGCTCCGGAAAGACCACCCTGTGCCTTCATGTCATTGCCGAGGCTCAGAAGAGGGGAGGCTTCGCCGCTTTCGTGGATGCGGAGCACGCGCTGGACATTCACTATGCCAAGAAACTGTTGGTCAATACGGACGAACTACTGGTGTCCCAGCCGGATACTGGAGAACAAGCACTCGAAATAACAGAGATTCTTGTGAGATCCAATGCCATGGAAGTGGTGGTTGTGGATTCCGTAGCCGCTCTGGTTCCCAAGGCGGAAATCGAAGGGGAAATGGGCGACGCGCATATGGGGCTGCAGGCGCGACTCATGTCACAGGCCCTGAGGAAATTGACTGCGGCAATTGCGCGCTCGAATACCGCGGTGATTTTCACCAACCAGATCCGTCAGAAAATCGGAATCATGTTCGGCAATCCCGAAACGACAACCGGGGGCAACGCTCTCAAGTTCTACTCATCCGTCCGTTTGGATATCCGCCGGATCGGGCAGATCAAGGAAGGAGAGAGCATCATCGGCTCCCGCACCAAGGTAAAGGTCGTCAAGAACAAACTTGCTCCGCCCTTTCTCCAGGTGGAGTTCGATATCATGTATAATGAAGGCATATCCGCCTCGGGAGAAATTCTGGATATGGGAGTTGAACACGGACTGATAGACAAGTCGGGTGCCTGGTACTCGTACGGCGAAGACCGTATCGGCCAGGGGAGAGAAAACGCCAAGACCTTCTTGCGAGAAAACCCCGACGTCATGGACGATCTGCGTGCCAAACTCCTGAGGCAGACCGGTATCATTACCGAGGAAGCCCCGGAAGCCCCGGAAGAGCCGGAACAAGAAGATCAGCAGTGATTGCGTGAGCATACGATATGGTTCTCGATGAAGTTCTCAGAAAAGCCATTGATAATGGGGCCTCGGACATCCATTTGAAGGTCCCATTGCCGCCGGTGACAAGAATCGGGGGCGTGCTTGCTCCCATGAGGGGCGAGGAACGATTGACCCCGGACGAGATCAGGCGTGTGGCCCTCTCGATTATGAATGAGCGGCAGCGTGAGATCTTTACCAAGACGAAGGAACTCGACATGGCGTACGGAGTTTCCAAGCTGGGACGATTCCGCGTAAACGTCTTCTCCCAGCGCGATTCCATCGCCATGGTCTTCAGGGCGATTCCTTCGGAACCTCCCATGATCAAGGATCTCAATCTCCCGCCCATAATCGAGAAGATTGCCATGGAGAACAGAGGCATGGTTCTCGTCACCGGTACGACCGGATCGGGGAAGTCCACGACTCTGGCCGCAATGATCAACCACATCAATTCTTTCCGGAATTGTCACCTGCTGACCATTGAAGACCCGATTGAGTTCCTCCATCGTGACCGCAAGAGCGTCATCAATCAGAGAGAAGTGGGCCAGGATACGCTTTCCTTTCAAAACGCGCTGAGGGCCGCATTGCGTGAAGACCCGGACGTCATCCTTGTCGGCGAAATGCGCGACCTGGAAACCATTGAGATTGCAATGCTGGCAGCGGAGACCGGTCACCTGGTCTTCAGTACGCTTCACACCTTGGACGCCACCGAGACCATCAGCCGTATTATCTCGGCTTTCCCCATGGAGCATCAGGGTTCCGTCCGGCTCCAACTCGGCGGAATTCTCAAGGGAGTGGTTTCTCAGCGATTGCTCGTTAGGGCCGACGGAAAGGGACGCGTCCCGGCAGTCGAAGTCCTGGTCTCCACATCGCGTATCCGGGAATGCATAAGTGACGAACAGAGGCAGCGCGAGATACGGGACGCAATCGCCGAAGGACATGTCAACTACGGTATGCAGACCTTCGATCAATCCCTCATGAACTTATTCAAGAACAAGTTCATCACCTACGAAACCGCCTTGGCCGCGGCGACCAATCCCGACGACTTCGCTCTCTTCGTCAGGGGCATCAGCGGCACCTCCGAAGGCAAGTGGGAAATGAACGCATGAGCAGGGCCTATTATGCCGTCCCACGGCCTTGACGACGGAGTTGACCACACGATATGAGCAAGCCGACCATCAACGCCAAGGCGGTATTGAAAGACATCAGGAACGGCGCGAGCAAGTCCGATCTCATGGAGAAGTACAAGCTTTCCCCCAAAGGGTTGGAGAGCCTCTATAAGAAGCTTGTTGCCGCAGGCTTCATCCCCGCAGGGGAATTGACGAGACGGACCGTTAAGCCGGCGGCGGCAGTGCCGGAACCGCCCTCTCCGGAATCAAGGCCTACCGCCAAGCCCCGTCCGGGTCAGGGCACGCCGAAGCCGAAGACGGCATCCGCCGGGGAACCCTCCCAGGCGAAATCCAAATCCGCGGAACTGAGGGTCTCCGAAAAAGCCAAAGCCGTTGCCGACGATATAAATGCCGGTATGCACGATAACGAGATACTGCGCCGTCACGAGATCAGTCCGGGACAATTCAGAGAAATCAAGGAAAGGCTGGTCCAGGTGGGACTGCTCAAACCGGCTGCATCCGAGACCGGACCACGCAAGGCGTCGAAAATCTGCCCATCCTGCGGGCACGAGGTTCCTCCCGCTGCGGCCAAGTGTAACCATTGCGGCGAGTGGCTCGACGATCAAGCTCAGTCTGCTCAGATCGACCGCCCCGGCCCTGCCGGGCGTCCGGCACCGCCGCCGCCTCCTCCGCCTCGGCCGCTTGCGGGGCCGATCCCGAGTGCGGATGACAACGATCTCGATGATGATGAAGAGTGCCCGTGGGAGGAAAGAGAAAACTACGGAGTCTTCGGTGCATACATCCAAACGGCGACCAGGTGCATGTTGACCCCGAAGCAGTTCTTCTCCAAGCTTCCCACCTCCGGCGGATGGGGTAATCCCATCCTGTTCGCGATTTTTTCGATGGTGGCCGGCCTGGCTCTGGGCTATGCCTTGGTGCAACTGTTTCAAGGCGGTGTGGGCTTCATCGGGCTGCTTTTCGTCATCGTCGTCTCGCTGGTCGTGTTGGTGATAGCGGTACCCGTCAGCATGATCCTGTCGAGCGGCATTCTCCACCTGTGCCTCCTCTTGGTCGGAGGGGCCGGGCGCGGGTATGAAGCCACGCTCCGCGTGGTCTCCTACGCTTCCGTCACGAGCCTGTTCAATGCCGTTCCCGTGGTGGGGACCATCGTCAGCCTTTACGGGCTTGTTCTCACCGTGATCGGGTTGCGGGAAACACACCGGACCTCCACGGGTAAGGCAGCAGCCGCAGTGGCACTTCCCGTGGTAGTAGCCCTGAGCTTAGCGGTACTCAGTGTGCTGTGGTTTCTCTCCACGGCCAAGTCGGCTTTTACCCAAGCAGCGGACCGGACCGACCGGATCGAATTGAGCGGTCGGGAACTCCCCTCCGAGGTCTGCGTTGCCGTCCGGGAATTCTTGTCCGAGGTGGATTTCGCCGCCGATATCGAGGACCCCAAGGCGGCACAAGAGCAGCTGCAACGGGCGCTGCAATCTCTTAACGAAACGTTGGATTCCCACAAGAGCCACCCCGACACGGAGGAAGTGAGGAAACTCGCAACGGTGTACGGTCTTTCCGGTCTGGCCCAGAGACATCTCAAGTCGGCCGCCCCCGATGCGGTGCCGGCCTTTGGGGAAGGCGAGGAACAGAGGGAAAAGCTCAGCTCGCTGTGCCCTGAGGATTAGCCGCCGTCCCTCAACCCGTCAGCGCCGCAACCGTCTCCGCAGTCCTTGTGGATCCTCTGTTTGCCGGCACCTGGTGCCGAGAATATGCTCCACCGTTTCCCGCTCTTCACCAGCCTCCCGGAGACTCCGCTCCTCTCTTTCGGTGAGATTCGACAGAAGGCTTTTCTTGCGCTTGTCGAGAGCGTGGATCCTCCTAACCAATGAGAAGAGAATCTTTCGCAGTTCTTGGCAGTTCTTGTCCGTGTATGTCCCTTGGTCGGACTTGGCGCCTTCCATACCTTCGCCCGGATTGCCCGTACGGTCGTCCGGACAGCCCGTCAGGTTTCGTTCCATCTCCCTGATTTGCGCCTTGAGTTCGTTGATCTTGAAATTGAGCAGTTCGGCCATCCGGGTTTCCTTGCGGTCGTAGGATGTCTGGAGAGCCCTCATATACTCGGACACGAGATACTTCTTCTGTTCCACGGCACGCCTGCTCTGAACGCACCTTGGTTCGTCGGCCCGGGAGAGTGTGCCGGCAGGGAAAGGCAACAGCACGGCGGCGACAAGAAGCAGGATTGGAAATCTATGGCGACCCATTTCGTTTTCTCACCACGTCACGGCTCATTGTTGGTTTTTTTCCCGAAGGAGTCAATGTGAATCAGGTCTCCCCTTACGGCCCTCCAGCCGCGTGCAGTGTTCTTGACGTGAGACGAAACCACAATGGCACTATTCCGCAATAGATTTGAAATCATTATCGTATCTTTCAATGTCCTGACATTAAATAACAGTTGTAACAAGGCGTAATTTTGCGTTTATTTTTGACAATTCCTATGAATCCTGATACGTTTATCGGCAGAGGCCCCTTGTACGCCAAGCCGCCGAGTCCGGAAGCGGGTGCCGGCGGTCTTGGAAATCGGGTCTGCAACGAGGATTCATCATGGCAGGCATCAAGTCGTTACGGAATTCTTGGGTTACTGCATGTCTTTTCTCACTGCTTCTTGCCGACGGGGCCGTTGGGACCCCCACCGGCATTCTCACGGACGTGCAGGTGGCAAGAGATCAGAAGCGGATCATCGTAAGGCATGAGGGGGAGATCGGTAAGCACGCCGCCTTTGTGATCGAACAGCCTCATCGTCTGGTAATTGATTTCTCCGGCACTTCACTGGGAAAGGCGCCTCGAAAGATCAACGTAAACGGCAACGGGATCCGGGAGATCCGATTGGGCCAAACGCCGTCTCGGGCCCGCGTGGTAATGGATTTCGGTTCAAATCCGGTTCCTGCTTTCAGGATTAAGCGCATGGACGGCGCCGTCCTCGTTACGCTGGGCGACAGTGTAAATCCGCAGAGTGTACAAGATCCCGAAGGACCGGCCGTGGGGCCCCGTAAGGCCGCGGCGTTGGAAGAAAGAGAGTCTGCGGACGGGCCGCCCCGGAATCCGAAATCGTCGCTTTCGGTGAAACAGGCGGGGGTTGAGGACCAACTGGTGTACGTCGAGTTGGTGGACAAGAACATGAGTGGAAAGACCTACCGTCTCGTGGTGGATTGCAGCCTCCGGGATCTCGTCGTACGGCACGCCTCGCTCAGCGATGATGCAGGCACATTGAAAAGATTCGAGACGGTACGGAGTTCCGCGAAGAAGAGAGCCTTGCAGGAGGATCCCGGTGCCGGCAAAGCAGTGAAACGCAGAGGAGACGGCGATAAGGGGGAGGCTCGTGCCAAGTTTCCGTGGGGGAAGCCCGTGGTTAGGGCGAAGTTCCATTGGGGACGGCCCGTGGTCAGGGTCCGCAAACCGGAAGACGACAAAGTGCGTGGACCGTTCAAACTGGAAGATCTCAAGCTCAAAGTCCGAAAGCAAGACACCTAGCCGATATTCTCCGTGCGGACCGCAAGCGTGCCGTAAACCGGTTGTTGCCGGTCCGTTCATTGACGGAACAAATCCCCATCCGTCCGGCCCTGTTTTCATTGACGATCAGACGTATCTCCTGTAATTATGGATTGCCGGTTGAACCTATCCCTGATGTGACAAGTTGCGGCAGAGGCGACCTCTGGTTCGGAGGAACCGGGGGGCTACAAATACCCATGCCCGGAGCTCCCCCCTCCCAGTCTCAGGCGGATGGGGCGACACGCTGCCGGGAGTAAGGATTCCGTCATGAAGCGAGTTTCATTCTTTCTACTGTCGTCTATTCTTTTCTTGGGGTTGATGAACGTTACATGCTCGGCTCAGAGCGCATCCGGTAATGCCGGTGTTCTGATCATTCAGGGCAAGGTTGAGGATGCAACCGAGAACGCCCTCGGAGAGGCCGAGATCAAGACCTTCTTCGACGGGAAACCGTACTTGCAGGAACAGTCCGAGGGACGGAAGAAAGGTCATGTCCGTCACCACACGGGAAACAACGGTCTTTTCATGGTCCGGATCAATGCCCCCCCGGACAAGATCAAGGACGGAAAGTGGGCCGTGCAGGTCTCCAAACCGAGTTTCAAGACCGGCAAGCTCGTTCCCGTCGTAAACATCAGCGACAAAGGAACCGACACAAAGGGGATTAAGGAATTCACGGCACAAGTGGACGTGACTCTGCAGCGGTTCCAGGGAACCGCCTTCTGGTTGGCCTTGGCGGTGCTTGTCGGAGTCTACGTGCTTATTTCTCTGGAGCTGGTTCACCGGACCCTTGCCGCGCTGCTCGGGGCCGCTTTGATACTCGCCATCACACACACTTTCGGGCACTTCGACGAATCCTTCCAAATCCTCACATTCGAACAAGCTTTGGTACTCGTGGACTGGAACGTCATATTCCTCCTGATGGGCATGATGGTCATCGTCGGTGTTCTGAAAGAGTCCGGGGTGTTCCAGTGGATGGCGTACAAATCCTTCCAAATCACCGGAGGCCGAGTGTTCCTGCTGGCTGCCGTGCTCTGCGCGGTAACGGCGTTTCTCAGTGCGTTCCTGGACAACGTCACCACGATGCTCCTGCTTACTCCGGTAACAATCGAGTTAGCCCTGGTTCTGGGCATCTCCCCCTTCGCGTTCCTCTTGCCGGAAATCATGGCCTCCAACTTCGGAGGAACCGCGACGCTCATCGGCGATCCCCCCAACATCATGATCGGCTCCTATGCCGGGCTCACGTTCAACGACTTCGTAATTCACCTTACTCCGGTGGTGGTGGTCACCATGGCGGCGCAGATCATCTACACCAAATGGTACTATGGACGTGACTACAAGTTGGCCGCGGTGGAAGATGTCGAAGGAACCATCGCGTTTCTCCAAGAGAAATATCAGATCACTCAACCGAGGATTCTCTATATAGGCGGCACAGTACTGCTGGGCGTGATCGTTCTGTTCATGCTGCACGGGATGTTTCATATGGAGGTGAGTGTTGCGGCCCTCTTGGGATCTGCGATCATCCTTGTTCTCAATCGGTCGGACATAGTCCACGTGCTGGAGCACGACGTGGAATGGCCCTCACTGGTCTTTTTCATCATGCTCTTCGTCATTGTGGGCGCGGCGGAAGAAACGGGTATCCTTCAATTCGTCGCAGACTGGATACTCAAGGTATGTGCAGGAAATCTCGTGGTCGCGATCGTGCTCATTTTGTGGACTTCCGCGATCCTCTCCGCAATTGTGGACAATATCCCCTTTACGGCCACCATGCTTCCGGTGGTGGCGCTCATGACCAAGACCATTCCGGGTGCGGAATCCGGGGTGCTCTGGTGGGCCCTGGCGCTGGGAGCCTGCTATGGCGGAAACGGTACGATTATCGGAGCGTCGGCCAACGTCATCACCACGGGAATCGCCGAGAAGGCCGGGCATAAGATCAGTTTCTTCGAGTTCTTGAAGCATGGCGCCCCCATCACCTTGATTGGACTTGTGATAGCCACCGTGTTTATACTGGTCTTCTTTTGAGTGCTCCAATGCCGTAGAAGTATGGATCCAAGCTTGCGGAGTGTGTCGCGTCGCCTTGCAGCGATCCTTGTGCACTGAAAATGGACGAGACGGTCCGAAACGCCCCGACGCTCCGCACCCGTCGGCGTGGGTGCCGATTGCGGTTTCTGCCGCACTCTTTATGGGAGGAATGGATGAAATACCCGGACATAGGATTCGAGCCGTTTTTTTCCTGGATGAACAGGCCCCGGATACTCTACTCCCCCGGCCTACGCAGCGAGATAGGTTTTGAACTGGGGCAAATGGGGGCATCCAGGGTGGCCGTCTTCACCGACCGAGGAGTGAGGGATGCCGGCGTGACCGATCTGGTCGCGGAAGCCGTCAGGAACTCGGACCTGGAACTGGTGGGCATATTCGACGACATCCTGCAGGACGCGAGGATCGATAACATTAACCGGGGGGCCGAGTTCTACCGATCCAAGGCAGCGGATTCCATGGTGGCGGTGGGAGGCGGCAGCGTGATGGACGCAGCCAAGTCCGTCAATATCCTGATAGGCGAGGGGGCGGACGACTTCCGGCCTTTCGCGGAGCAAGGGGCTCTGTGGGAGGGTGCGAAGCCTCTACCGCCCCATGTGGTGTTTCCCACAACCGCGGGCACGGGCAGTGAGGTCACCAACGCCATTGTCGTCCTGGATACTGAAGCCAAGGTGAAGCATCAGGTGACCCATCCGTTTAACGCGGACATAGCCATGCTCGATCCGGAACTTACGGTCAGGCTTCCCTCCAAGATTACGGCATTCACGGGGATGGACGCGCTTACCCATGCCATAGAAGGAGTGACATCTACGGGAGCACAGCCGATTTCCGACGCGCTGGGCCTGCACGCAATCAGATTGATCATGAAATACCTTCCCAGGGCGGTTGACGAGCCGGAAGACATTGAGGCAAGGGGGAACATGCTTATTGCGAGCACACTGGCGGGTATGTGTTTCGGCAATAGTATGACCGGCGCGGTTCACGCTGCCGCCCATGCACTTGGGGCACATTATGGAGTGCCGCACGGCATGGCCAACGCGATCATGCTTCCGGTGGTGATGGAGTTCAACGTCGCGGAAGTCCCGGATCGTTACGTGTTGGCGGCCGATGCCATGGGCGTCGAAGTGACCGGTATGAGCCCTGAACAGGCGGCTCGACTCGCGGTGGAGGCGGTGAAGGATTTGAAGAGGAGGATCGGCCTCGCCGAAACTCTCGAACAATGGGGTGTCCCGGACGACCGGGAAAGGCTTATGGAAACCGTGGAACTCGCAGCCGGAGACTCTCAAATCGGTTACAACCCGAGGTACGTGGAAGAGGAGGATCTCCTGAACTTCTTCCTCAAGGCACGTTGAGAGAAGGAACCGGCAGTTCACCGGGACAGGTTCGGCATAACGGAATTTCGATTGGGAAAACGATTACGGAAGGAGACATGATGGAATTCTGGAACGATCAACATGAACCCATAAAGGCCTTCTTGGCGCTTTTCGAAGAGGCTTCCAACGATGCGGAGCTTTCTGTCGGATTGCAGAAGGTCAACCAACTGATATGGTTTGACTATACAGAGGACGGACCCGACTGTTCCTTTCATGTCGACTGCCGGGACGGAAAGCTTCTGATGGGCCAAGGCAAACCCGATGGAGACCCTGATCTTGTGATGAGCCTATCGGCTGATGATGCGCATCGGTCATGGTCGAACAAACTCAACCCGGTGATGGCGATTACCCGTAGGAAGATCAGAGTGAAAGGCTCGGCCACGGGTCTTCTGAAACTGGCCCCCAAATTGAAGAAAGTGGCGGCAATCTATACCAAGGTTCTGAAAGACTTGGGATGGGAAGATAAGATCCTCAAGTAATGAGACGTAGGTGCCGGGCGTGACGACACGGATCCGGGCAGGATTACCCGTAAAGAACTCGGTCGCGGTAGTGGGAACGCTCATGAGCACCTGTTTCCACTGGAGGTGCAGAGACCATGTGGGGCAACACGGGAAAGATTATCGACGTGGACCTCTCGCAGGGGCGCTCGGAGATTACCGAGCTACCGGAAGAACTCTACCGCACGTATATCGGAGGCAGCGGGCTGGCCGCGAGAGTATTCCTGGACCGGGGCGGTCTTGCAGCAGACCCTCTGTCTCCGGCAGCCATGCTCATCTTCATGAACGGACCCTTTGCGGGGCTGAAGCTCTCGGGTGCCAGCAGGAACTCGGTTGCCGGTTGCTCCCCGCTCACCGGACATTGGGGTGATTCTTCATGCGGCGGACATTTTGCTCCGGAACTCAGGTACTGCGGTTTTGACGGGATTATCGTGACGGGAGCCGCTAAAGTCCCTTCGATGCTGCTGGTGGAAGGTGACGAGATATCCCTGCCGGACGCCTCCGAGTATTGGGGCAAGGGCATAGAAGAGGTGAACCGGGCCATAAAGGAAAGGTTCGGCAAGGGATACCGTACGCTCATCATAGGTCCCGCGGGTGAGAAGCAGGTCAAATTCGCGTGCATGCTCAACGAGTTCCATCATGCGTTCGGAAGGGCCGGGTTCGGAGCCGTGATGGGTTCCAAGAACCTCAAGGCAATTGTGGTGAGGGCGAAAAAGCGTGAGATGACCTTGGCCGATCCCGGGAGTTACGCTGTGCTGAGAAAGGAACTCAGCGCCAAAATCCGGGAAGCCGTGGCCTCTCAAGTGATTCATGAGAACGGGACCGCAGCCAACCTCGAGGGCGGGGCGTACGCGGGGGATGTTCCCATCAGGAATTTCACCTCCAACTTCTGGGAGGAGATGGCGGAACCCCTGACGGGCAGCACACTCACTGAGCAGTACCTCACCAACAGGGGGGCCTGCGCGTTCTGCGAAATAGCGTGCAAACGAGTTGTGGAGGTGAAGGAGGGGCCGTTCGCCATACCCAAGGGTCCGGGGCCGGAGTACGAAACCATCGCGGCCTTCGGGTCGCTGTTGGGGTCCATGGATCTTGCCGGCACGTGCAAGGCGGGACGGGTCTGCAATGACCTCGGCATGGATACCATTTCTTCGGGCGGCTCCATTGCATGGGCCATGGAGGCATTTGAGAAAGGTCATCTCACACGGGAGGACACGGGAGGGATCGACCTGAGATGGGGCGACATGGAGACCGTGGTCAACACGCTGTTGCCCATGATCGCCTACCGGCAGGGGCCTCTTGGCGATCTCCTTGCGGACGGCAGCGTGTCCGCCGCGCGGAGAATCGGTAAGCAGTCCATTGACTATACTACCCACTCGAAGGGGCTTGAAGCTCCTTTGCACGACCCGCGGGGCGGGGGACACGGCCTGGCCTTGACCTATTCCATGAGCGCACGCGGGGCATGCCACACAGCGGACCCAATGCTCTTTGTCGAGATGGGCGCTTGCTGGTATCCGGAGATCGGATTGGAGTACGAACTGGAGCCCATGACCGAGGACAACAAGGCGGAGTCCGCGGTGATATCCGTCACACTGGGAGCAATCGAGAACAGCGCGTGCTGGTGCCAATTCGCGGACAGGGAGATCACCATCCCGGAGTGGGTGGACCTGTTCAATTCCGTCGCGGGCTACAATTGGGACATCGACGAGATGATGAGGGCCGGACGAAGAGTGTTCCACCTGAAGCGGCTCATTAACCGCTTGTACGGTTTGACCGCGGCCGACGACACCCTGACGCCCCGATTACTGGAACCGGCCCGTGACGGTGAGCCCCAAGGCATCGAGATCAACTTCCAGGTCATGAAAGAGAGATTCTACGAACTCATGGGTATTGATCCGGTTGAAGGCGTAGCCTCCAGAGAGACATTGGAAAGGTTGGGCATGGCGGACGACGCGGCCCGGCTCTGGAAGTGACGGGTGAGGACGAGTGGGAGGAATGACCAAAACGGTCTCCGCCTCACCCCCCATGATCCCGGATCGAGAAACGCGACAAGCCTCGTTGCTGTTGAGCGCAAGAGAAAGGAGTCTGAGGAATGCCGTCGAATGGGAGGATTGAAGAGAAGCTCAAGGCATCCGGACTGGTGCTGCCTGAACCGCTGAAGATTCCGCCGGGCGTGAAGCTCCCATTCTCGTTTGTCCGCGTACGGGGCAATCGAGCGTACATATCCGGTCATGGTCCCCTCAATCCGGACGGCTCCCTGGCCGGTCCGTTCGGCAAAGTCGGGACGGATGTGACCCTTGAGCAGGCGTATCAGGCCGCGCAGCTCACAGGGTTGTCCATACTGAGCAGTCTTAAGCGGGACTTGGGAGACCTGGACAGGATCCTGGCGTGGCTCCGCGTCTTTGGCATGGTCAATTCCGCATCTGGATTCAATCGACAGCCTCAGGTGATCAACGGCTTTTCCGACCTGATTCTCGAACTCTACGGACCGGAAAGAGGGCGGCACGCACGCTCGGCCGTTGGAATGGCCGAACTGCCCTTCGACATGCCGGTGGAGATCGAGGCTGAAGTCGAGATTACGGAATAGGCCCGGGCTGCGACGAACAGAGACCGAGCCGGTCGTACACCGTATTGGGGAAACCGCGCACTTGCTTAGTGTTCTATGGCGCAAATACGGTCGCACAAGCAGCACCGTCTTCCCGGCGTAGGCCGGGAACCAGTCTCTTCTTCCTGGACCCCGGCCTTCGCCGGGGAGACTGCGGGCGGACGCCCGCCCTTGAAGATGACGGGCACGGAGGCCCGTCCCACGAAACAGGTCTAAGGCTTCATGATAGTCCTTCGTAGCCCGGGCCTCCGTGCCCGGATCTTGTCCTTGCCGCAGCGAGACGAAAATGTGCCACCGTACTTCTGCCACGAAGCGCTTGGTGCTCCTGGGGGAAGCACATTGATCCCCGGGAGGATCTGCCCACGTGTGCGACTCGGGTAGAACGCACGAGATGGACATCATGTCTATTCTTCGGGTAGGGGAGACCGTTCCGTCCGGTTCCCGCCTGCTTCCCTCGCGCGGTTCAGGGCGTCGGCCGCTGCACGGACAACCAGATCCGCCTCCGGAGCCATTTGGCTGTCAATGCCGCAGACGCCGATGCTGAGCGTTACTTTGGCCTTCCACCCGTCCGCATCCATGGGGTGGTCCTCAATCACACGGCGGAGCCTTTCGGCTGCCTGCTCTGCTTGATCGGGACCACAGCCCGGAGCGACGACGATCAACTCCTCCCCTGTATAGCGCCCCGCGGAATCGTATGGACGAATCCGGGACACGATGATTTGAGCGGTTTCCGCCAAGAGGGTCTCGCCGGTAACACTGCCGAACCGGTCGATGATCCCTTCCAGTTGGTCGATGCGGAGGACCATGACTCCCAGAGGTGTGTTCTGCCTCCGGCTGCGTGCCAGTTCCCGCTTCAGTATGTCGATGATTGCGGTCCGGTTCCATAATTTGGTCATCTGGTCCCGTATGAGGCCCGACTGGAAGTTGACCCAGGAGTCCTCGAGGCTTTCGGACGATTGCTCCCGGGTGATCCCGGAAAAAGGGTACCCGGCTTCCTCGTCGACGGGGGCCTGATCCGCTTTCATATAGGGTATGGTGAAGGTGAACGTGCTTCCTCTGCCGAGGCCCTTGCTTTCCGCCCGGATGCGTCCGCCGTGAAGTTGAACGAGGTTTCTCGTCAGGGTCAACCCCAGCCCCGTACCGCGCCGGCGCCGGGAATAGCTTGTCTCAACCTGTTCGAACGCTCCGAATATCCGCTCCATGTCGCGGGGGTTCAGCCCCACACCGTTGTCCGCGACCTTGATCGTCACGGAATGTTCGTCCGTGGCGGCCGTAACCTCGATGATTCCCCCGTCGGGCGTGAATTTCGCCGCATTGGAGATAAGGTTGAACATGATCTGGCTGAGTTTGACTTCATCGGCTTGAATGGCCTGGTTTTGAAGTGTTTCATCAATGCCCAGATGGAGCGATATACGGTGTTTCTTTGCCTTTTCTCTGACCATCATGATGCTTCTCGCCAGTACCCGTCTCAGGATCACCGGTCCGAGATGCAGTTGAATCTTTCCGGATTCGACCTTGGACAAGTCAAGGATCTCGTTGATAAGTTCCAGCAGATGTCTGCCGCTGTTCAGTACGTAGGCTACGTATTTCTCTTGTTTATCGGTGAGATCGCCGAATGTCTTGTCCTGGAGAACCTCGGAGAATCCAATAATGGCATTCAAGGGGGTCCGCAGTTCGTGACTCATGTTTGCCAGAAACTCACTCTTTGCCATATTCTCCGACTGGGCACGCTTCAGGTCGGTCACGTCGGTCCCGAAAACCAGGGTGGCGGGTCTCCCTTTCCAGTCAATCGTTATCATTCTCACGTAACCCCACCAAGTGTCCCCCGCCTTGTCCACAACCCGCACTGAGTATGCTTGTGGAACCGGCTGCCCTTTCAGCCTCCTCTGGTACCGCTCCGTCGCCATGACCCTGTCGTCGGGATGGATGAAATCGAGGAAAGGCTTCGAACCGAGTTCCGCCTCGGAGTAGCCCAGTGTTTCCAGAACCATTCTATTTGCAAACCGGATCATGCCGTCCTGTATGACAAAGATGGACTCATTCGCATTCTCCACCACGAGCCGGTACTTCTCCTCCGACTCGGCAAGTGCCCGCTCGGCCTGTTTCCTTGCCGTGAAATCGGTGACGGAAAAGACGACTCCCTCCGACAAGTCGTCCTCATTCAACGGCCGTCCGGTTACGAGGCACGGAACCAGGTGTCCGTCTTTGTGAACATAGTCATACTCGTAGTTGATAAAGCCCTTCGCCGGCAAATCCGGGTAGATCAAATCCCCCATCCGCTCGAATTCTTCGCGACTCGGAAAGATAATCTCAGTGCTCTTGCCCACGATTTCATCATGGCTCCATCCGAGAATCGACGATAGGGCTTGATTGAACCAAACGAACCTACGATTCTTGACGAGCACGATCCCGTGAACCGTTCCCCCAAGTACGGCGAATAGGAGATTCCTGGATTTCTCCAATTCCCGGTGCTCGGCGGCAAGATCTTCCGCCTGCTCCTGAATCTGCTCAAGTCCGAATATGTATTCCTGAAGTCTTCTCCGCTCTATCTCGTCGTCTCGCATTTGGTTCTTCCATGATCACGGCCGTGTTTTCGGATCCACTACGCTGAGTGCTCCGTTTCCGAAATACGGTGTCGTATCCAAGGCAGCAAAGCCTGCTTTGGCAGCGCCGGCCTCCCCGCGTTCCGCGGGGTATTCTTTAGTGGAAACAACGTACTATCTCTCGCTGGGCAGCGCCGGGACGCAACCGCCTCGTTGCCATGTTGGTACCGGCATGAATAATATCCGGGCACGGAGGCCCGGGCTACGGAAGAACTCACCGAAATCCCACCTGCATTTGTGGGACGGGCGTCCCTGCCCGTCATCTCCCGGGGCTCAGGCTGTTCCTTCTCGTTCCCAGGCTCCTGCCTGGGAATGCCTATCCGCCGGGCTCTGCCCTGCCTTCGGCCCGGAGTCCCGAGGGCTTTCATGGTCGGTTGTGATCCCCGAATCATGGGGGTTTGGGAAACCGCGCACTAAGTCGGGCACTATTCCCGATCGGTTTCGAATTCTTTGATCTCCTTCAGTATATCCGGGAATCCCATCGGCTTGCACAAGTATTTGTCAGCTCCGGAAGCGAGTCCCTGATCGATTTCGTCCGACTGCGCTTTCGCCGAAAGCATGAGAACCGGTATTGTCGCGGTCCGGCTGTCGGCTCTAAGTTTCCGGCAGACTTCATGGCCGTTGAGTATGGGGAGTTTCACGTCCAGCAGAACCAGGTCGGGAAGATCTGCAAACGCCTTCTCGAGGGCCTGCTCTCCGTCTTCGGCCGTTGACACCGCGTACCCCAATTTCGCAAGCTTCTTCTCCAGGTAGGAGGTGATCGTCTTTTCATCGTCAACGATAAGGATTTTTCGAATTTTCATCTCACAACTCCGATTCGGCAATTCACAACACTATTCAAAGAATCCTACCGAGCGGGCAATGCCTGCCGCTCCACCGATTCTCCGGGATTCAGTGCCCCAGATCCTCCCCAGGCAAACCCCTCCAGCCTCCCGGGTGTGAAGGGGGGCTCGCTTCAGGGCGTGAAGGCCGGATTTGAAGAAATGGTGCTCATTCTTTCCGACTCCCGTGCTACGCTGCCGGTACCCCGGCAGAGTCGCCGTCGGCATTCAGCGGCAACACTATTTCGAAAACAGCGCCCTTGCGTTCACCGCCAACGGGGAGGTCGCCGAAACGATTCTGCGGGAGCGGACTTACGCAATTGATGGTACCGCCGTGAAGATGCATGATCTCCCTGCAGATCGTCAGGCCGAGACCGCTTCCTCCAACCCGTTGCGACATGATGCTATCAGCCTGAAAGAATTTGTCAAAGATCTTCTCTTGGGCCCACCGGGGAATACCGTAGCCGTTGTCCGCGACGGCTATGACCAAGCCGTCCCCCGCGCGTCCCGCCTCGACAAGGATCTGTCCGTGGTCGGGCCCATATTTGATCGAATTGCTCAGCAGGTTGATCATCACCTGTATGATCCTGTCCTTGTCGACACGTATCGCCGGCAGGCCTTCGGGAACGGCTGCCCGCAGCGTGTGGGAATGAGCCGCGGTGAGTCCGGAAACCTCTTGTACGGCCGTTTCGACTATTTCACGGACCGATGTTTCAGTTCTCTTCAATTCCAGCTTGCGGGATTCGATCCGGGAAAGATCGAGCAGGTCGTTGACGAGCCGTGTGAGCCTCGCGATCTCCTTTTCCACGATTTCGAGATCTTCTCTCACTTCGTCGTTGATCTTGCCCGAGAACCCTCCCAAAATCCCGGATATGGCAAGGAGCATTGAATGAATGGGGGTTCTGAGCTCATGGGAGGCCGTGGCCACGAACTCCGATTTCATGCGGTCCAATTGGGCCACTGCAGCGGCCATGGCGTTGAACGAGTCTGCCAGTTGGGCCATTTCGTCCCGCGAATTCACCTCTATATGCTGGTCCAGGTCTCCTTGACTCATTGCCAAAGCTCCGGAGGTCAAGCGCTTTATCGGCCCGGTGATGCTCAGACTCACCAGTATGGAAGCCCCCAATACGGCCATTGTGGAAACGAGGGCTACCGCGGTGAGCAGATTGCGGCTCCGTATTTCGGTATCTTTGATGGAGGCGCGCGTCTGCTCCGTTGTCTCACGGATGGCCGCCTCCTTTTCCTTGATTGCCGATTCAATGTATTGCTTGGTTGCATTGGCCGCCTTGTGGAAATCCTCGACGTTGGCTCCGATGGTTACGTAACCGAATCCCCGTTTGGATTTGCCGTACATCCCCGTGTAATAGGGGACGGCCGCGTAGCTGGTGAATTTCCAGAGTCCGCTCCAGAGGATGACGAACGAACCCGAGCCGCCATGTTCCGTGCCCCTGTGCCAGCCCTGACATTGCGGAGCCGTATCGAGAATCCGGCAGTCCAGGGAAATTCTCCCCGCCTTCATCTGGTCCTTTGATCCCTTCTTGCGTTGGGTGAATTCTTCGAATGAAGGAAGCCGGGCGACAAAATCCTCCAGGGACAGGCCGCTCGCCTTGAATTCTTCGTACCTGTCCTCACTTATCCAGCCGGGTACGTCTTTGCCGGTTTCAGGGTCAACCCCGCAGATGAAGAAATCCCGAGGATGTGAGATGCTCCGGTCCCTATAATCCCACAAGAATGCATAGTTTCCGGATCCCGCATCGGAGACGGGAGAGAACCGCTCATCCGTGGGGATCACGTGATCGGTGAATTCCATGATGTGCGTGTGATCCAATGCCATGGTTATGTAACCGATTCTCTCATCGTCCCGGTACACCGGCATGGCCCAACGGACGATTCCCTCGAATCTCTTCCCGGAGGGGTTCTCCAACCCCGCATAAGCGCTCCCGGGCATTACCTTGATGCCGTCGGGACCCGTGGAAAGCCGGCCTTTCAAATGAGCGCCGACTACTCCGGACACGTATATTTCGCCCCGGCGAAGCTTTGCCAAGTGTTCGAAATACTCTTCCGCCTTACAGTAGGTGTTCCCGCGTTTGCCGATATCCCGCAAGTCTCCGGAAATCCGTCCATCCGCGATCTTTATGATTTCCTTCCCTTCGGGATTCACGAAGGTGATCTCTTTGTACAAGGGACGGGCCTCCGTGCGGAAATCATTTGGCGGCCGGTTGCGCCACGACATTCTGTTTTCAGGGTTTTCCCACAATATGGCATCCTGGGGCATCGTCCAGTCCGCCTCGCTGTGCCGAACCGGGCCATCCACAATGATATTGCGCAGTTTCGAATCGTATACGTGGAGGTACCGTTGAGGATCCGGACTCATCGCTGCCAGCATACGGATATCGCCGTCGCGTTCGTAAAGGAAGTCCGCTATGCTTGCCGCCAGTTCGACGGTACGCACCTCGATGGCCTCGGTGGATTTCGCGTCCAGGGCATGAACACTGTCTTCAATGGCCCGGTCTCCTATGGCTTTGGCCGACCGGATGTCCTGTTCGCCCATCTCGGCAACGGCCTCGACAGCCCTGAGCCCGGTTTTCTGTTGATTCTTGAGGCCGAAGTACCCGAGGACGAACAAAGGAATACATGCTATGGTGAGAAAGGATATCATGAGCTTGGTAAGAATCCCCAGCTTGGCGATTCTTGTGCCGGCGCGGTCTTTCATATTTGTTGCCTTTCAGCGCCTTCTCCGCCGACCGGTATGTTTGCGGGATATTGGTGAATTGCGCTGGGAGAGATCATCAGGAGAAGCTTACATGAAGTCATTCGATCTCCATGGTCCGGCCGTATCCGAGGGAGGAGAGTACGTCCTCGCGGCCAAGGATCTGCACTCCCGGGCGTGCTACATGATTTACGGCATTCTCGGGCCCGGCGAAGCAGACAGGCTGGTGAAGCCGGGTGAAGGTCATGAGGAAATCCTCTGTGCCGTCACCGGAACCCTGGTGATTCACACGGCCGCAGGAGAAACGTCGTTGCAGGCAGGCAGCGCCCTCCATGTAGAAGCAAACGAGTCTTTTTACCTGTCCAATCCCTCGGATGGGCCGGTTGTGTACATTACGGCCGGCGGGCGTCTGCACCCGCATCGGTCTTGCGATGAAACCCGGCCTCGCGGGGCGACACACATCGATTGAAAGGCCGCAAACTTCCTCTCCTGATTGGGGACGACCATCATGACTGCGGCAATACCTCTTCGACAAGAAAAGGATGAGACTTAATGGAAAATAATGAAATCCTCAAGCTCAGTGAGCACATCTACTTTGTTCTCGGGGAGAACAAAGGGAGGTTCCCTTCCTGTCACGGGCTTCTCCTCGTGGGCGGTGAAACCGTCCTGATAGACGCCGGGATAGGGGAGCATCAGATCCGCGAGATAGATCGAAAAAGACGCATAGACGTGTTGATCATTACGCACTCCCATCCCGACCACATCCGCCACTGGCACGTCCTGGGCGACCGGGTGATCATGATGCCTCGGGAGACTCCGGAGGCCGTTACGGACTTGGACCGCCTTGGCGAACGCTTCATGGAGTCGAAGGAGCTTGCCGAGGAGTGGGTCCGGTGGATCGAAGACTTCGGCGTGCGCGCCCTTAGAGAACCGGACCGGCGTTACGCCGACGGAGACATCCTCGATTTGGCGGGGTGCCGGCTGGAGGCGATACGCACACCCGGCCATCTCGGCGATCACTACTGCTTCTTCGAGAGGACCACCGGCACACTGTTCACCACCGACATCGATCTGACCGCGTTCGGACCCTGGTACGGCAACCCCGAAGCAGATATCGGAACCTTCCGACGCGATGTGAAACGGGTCATGGCCCTGCCATACGAACGCGTTTGCTCCTCTCACAAAGAACCCGTTGAAGGGGATGCGACGAGCCTTTTTGAAGCCTTCCTGGAAGCCTTTTCACGACAAAGCCGGGCCGTGCTGGATCTGTGCGGCCCGGACGCATCACTGAGGGACATCACCGCCGCAATGCCCATTTACCGGAAGAGGCTGCCCAACAAGGTCCTCCATGAGGCCTTCGAGACCGTCATGGTGAAAAAGATCCTCGATACCCTGATCCGGGACGGTCTTGTCGAGGAACTGCATGGGCGATATATCCGGACGGACGGCCGTTCCGCCGACCGCTGTTGAGGCCGTTGTCCGATCCGGCAGGCGGAAACATGCCGACACCGGCCTGGAACGGCCGACCCGTCAAGCGCAGATACCCGTCACGTTCCCCTCTTCATCGACGCTTCCGATGCAACAAAGAAAGGTTGCGGGTTCAACGGCGCTCATGTTGCGCATCCCGTGAGGCTCCATGGACGGGACGAACACCGCCTGACCGGGGCCCACTACGGAGCGCTCCGTGATTTCATCGGTGTCCGGATCCGCCTGCCAACATTCGAAGCGTCCCGACAGGATGTACATCGTCTGCATGTACAGGTGGCTGTGGGTCGGGATTACCCCGCCGGGGCCCGTGGTGAAGAGGCGGAGTCCATAAGCCGGGGACCCCTGAGCGTCGGTCCCGCTCTTGGAAAGCCATTGCACCGCGACATCCTTCACCTGGGCCGACTTGCCCTTGTAGTCCAACGATTCGATTCTTACGCGCTCGACTGAATCGGGCTTGACGGTAATCATGAAATCTCCTTGGTTTTCAGTCTTTCCTCAATACGAGCCAATCCGATGCGGGTTCGTATTGTCCGGCGGCGACATTGGCTTTCCAGATCCGTGCCACCGGGAATCTGTTGTTCCTGATGGTCAACGGCGCCATGAGGCCCTGCGTCTGGAAATCCGTCAGCGAGTGCAGAGCTTTCACCAGCCCGTTATAATTCAAATCTCCCGCTTTGTCGGCCCGTCTAAGCACCTCTACGAAGATCAGTCCCGTGGCAAACCCTTCCATGTAGTAGTTGGGACGATACGTGATGCCGGGATAGTGCTTGGCATTGTATTCCCTGATTTTCGCAATCATGGGAACGTCCTGCATTCCCCAGTATGCGTAAGGATTGACCACCAGGTAACCTTCCGCATCCGGTCCGAGGACATCGATCATCTTCTTGGTTGCGGTCCAGAAAGTTCCCATGAACTTGGATTTCATGCCCAGTTCTCTGCACTGCTTGATCACCGCAGGAACCGGAGCATGCACGAAGCCCTGAAAGATCACGTAATCGGGATCCTTCTCTTTCAGACGCCGGGCCTGCGCGGTCACATCTTGGATCTTGAGTGGGACCATTTCTTCCGCCACCACCTTCAACCGAAGCCTCCTGGCCATGATGCGTCCAAACTTGATGGGATCCTTTCCAAAAGCCGAATCGCTGTAGAAGAACGCTACCTTGGCATTGGGCTGTTCTTTGGCTATGTACATCAACAGGAGAGCAACCTGCTCCCCATAGGAGGGACCGGGAAGGAAGATCGACGGATACCTGGCCGAATCCGCCAGTTCCGCTGAAAACGACGTGGAACTGTAAAGTATCTTATGTTTAGCGTTGATGTCGTCGGCGAGCTTCAGGCCAAGGTCGGTACTGCATCCGAAAACTGCGATGGGTTGAGACTCCCTCATGAGCTCTTCAAACTTCTGAATCGAATCGTCCACACTGTAATCGCTCGCCTTCATCCGGTATACGATGCGTTTCCCGTTGATGCCTCCCTGTTCATTTGCCATGTCCAGGGAGTCCTTGAGTCCGTCGTTGATTTGAACGAAGGCTTCGGCAAAGACGCCCTTCATCGCCTGCACCGCACCAACGACTATTTCATCGGGGTTGCCTGATTGCGCCGGCGTTTCCGTCGGCACGCACACGGCAATGAGCAGTGCCAAGACCTTCACGAGCTTTCGAGTCATTAGTCATTCTCCTCTTCTCCGAAGTAATGGGTCCGCCTGCCGCAACAACGCTAGTGCGTCAACGGTTATCGTCTGATCGTCGGCCGTCGAGGATGCTGCGACACTTAAAGCAATTTAGGTGCCAAACGTCTCGTATGGCAAATTACTGCCGGTAACGATCTGCAATTATAGGGTTTAGCCTGGGCACTTGTTTGCGATACCGGTGCGCCGTCCGAAGAGCCGCGGCTCCGTCCGATGCGTGCAAAACACTCGTTGGGCGTATTCTTGAGAGTCGGTTTCACTCGTTCCGGCCTTCGGACCATGAAGGTTCACTTACGGTCACGTTTCACCCACCCGGGGACTTCAGCTGCCGGGACACAATCATTGCCGGGAATGTACGGCTTCAAATCGATGATCGGTGTTCCGTCATATGCGTCGATGCCCGTTATGAGTACGCGGCCGGGTTCGACGGACCGGATTTCGCATGTTGACAAGCCGATGAGATTGGGCCTCACCGGAGACCGCGTCGCGAAGACACCCGTCAACGGATTGCGTCGATCTCCCCTGGGATGCACTCTCAGGGTTGATCGTTTCTCGGGCGTGTCGTTTCGGTCAAACCAATAGACCACAATCACGTGAGAAAAACCCTCAAGCCCCTGCAGCGCGTCCCGATACTCGGGGAACACCTCCAGAGCGGTCACATTTCCCGCCTTGTGGACCTTTCCTACCGGGTGAAGCTTCAGTTCTTCCGTCATGGCATTATTCGGTCCCATTGTGGTGAGGCCGATCACAAAGAGAATCAACACAAACCGTATCATCCGCTCTCTCGCAGCCGGAAGGTGAAAATATCGACATGAGGGGCCTCGGCGAATCTACCCGGGGGCCCTATCCAAGTCCTGCGGTGAGAGGACTTCCCGCACCCAACCATATGCGGCTATCATCGAGGGGAACCCCACGATGGTTGTCGAAAGAAGTACCGCTTGGATAATCTCCTCCTTGGTCGCGCCGGCTTCCAGGGCGCGACGGGCATGAGACCTGACGCCCCCTTTTGATCCCGTCCCGGTGCATACGCCGACTTGAATCAGATGTTGGGTCTTCTCGTCAATCGGACCGGCCTGGGCACACAGGTCGCCGACTTTGAGCTGCGCGTCGGCGATGTCGGGATGCTCTTCAAGAAAGGTCTTAAAAATCTCGGGTAGATACATGGGAATTCCTCCTCGGAACACGAATCATTAATCGTACCTCGACTCATCCCAGTATAGCGCCGTATGTCCCGGGAAGAAAGACCTAAGGCCGTTCTTGACCACAAGAGCCCTCATGCGGGGTCGGGTTCTTCCAACTCTCTCCCTCCGTTGACACGAAGGTCGGGAAGATGGATATTTTAAGATGAAACAGTTACGGGACGGAGAAGATTATCCAAAACCTCAGCGTTCCATCTGGATGAAAACCGGTGTGGTGATACAATGAAATATTCGTCAATGGTCGCGAAAAGCACTCCCGGACAGGCAGGAGGTAAAGGCGACCCTAAATCTATTAGTGAAAGCCTTGCCGGGGCAATTTCCCAGGTGGTCATCGGCAAGGACCACAAGGTGCGCAACGTGCTCATCGGGCTTCTGGCACGTGGGCATGTGCTTATCGAGGACATTCCGGGCGTGGGAAAGACGTTGCTGGCATTGGCAACGGCCCGTTCCATCGGAGTCCGCTTCAGGAGAATCCAGTTCACGAGTGATACGCTGCCTTCAGACGTCATCGGCGTAAACGTGTACGATCCGAAGAAGGCGGATTTCGAGTTCAGGGAGGGCCCGATCTTTACCGAAGTCCTCCTTGCCGATGAGATCAACAGGACGTCTCCCAGAACACAGTCCGCACTGTTGGAGGCAATGGCCGAAGGAAAGGTTTCCGTGGACGGCATCACGCGCCGCCTGCCGGAACCGTTTTTCGTGCTGGCGACGATGAATCCCGTGGAACGTTTCGGCTCTTTTGATCTGCCGGAAAGCCAGTTGGACCGATTCCTCGTTTCCCTCAGTCTCGGATATCCCGACCGGGAACATGAAATGCAGATCTATGAAGCAGACATGGAGTACGGGCGGGTAGAAGAGATCGAGCCCGCAGCCGACGCCGCCACCGTGGTCCGCTTGCAGCAAGAGGTCCGGGACGTGAAAGTCGAAACATCGGTCATGGAATATCTGCTGGATCTGGTGAGAGCGACGAGGGAATCCTCGTCCATACGACTCGGCGTTTCCTCCCGAGGCGGGTTGCATCTCAAACGCGCCATGCAGGCTAACGCTCTTATTGAAGGCAGGGATTTCGTGATCCCATCCGATTTGAGGAGCGTGTTCCTTCCTGTCACGGCTCACCGGATTCTGCTCTCGTCGGGATCGCCCGACGCGGGGGTGCGGGAACGAAAAGAGGACATCCTGGGGCACATCCTCCAGTCGGTTGGGGGACCGCTCTGAGTACGACTCCGCTCGGCAGGGGATTCTATGCGGTATTCCGGATCCCGTGCCCGCTTCCGATGATTCAAGCTCCCGGATGACCGGATTCCGATCGCGTATGGGACGTGCGTCCGATGAACAAGTATGGGCAACGGGAATTATGGTGCCCCTTGATTGACCCTTGATTATGGATTTCAAGATACGAAACAAACCGGCAAGATTGTCCAAGTTGAGCGTCAGGCCGACCCCGTACGGGTGGGGCATGGCGTTTCTCCTGTTCTGGATTCCCCTGACGGCCGTATTCACCGCCAACAACTTCCTGCTCATCGTCTTCATCATGATGATCGGTTTGGTCGCGGTTTCTCACAAGCTGGCCAAACGCAACATCGAATCGTTGAAGGTGAAACGGCGTCTTCCCAGCGAGATCTATGCCCAAACCCCGTTCTCGATCAAATACGGCCTTACGTCGGATCATCAATTGTGGGGTTCCGTGACGGTGTTGTTCGAAGAAAGCGCGCCCCTTGAAGGCACGAACGACGGTGTGAAGTTTCCCCGGGTTCCGCCGGCAGAGACAAAGACCGGCTACGGATACTTTGTTCTTCCGGATCGAGGCGATCAGACCGTTTCTGCCGGGACCCTCAGTTCTTCCTTTCCATTTGGACTGGCCTCCTATTCGAGGAAGTGCGGGGATGATGAGCCGGTACTGGTATTTCCTCGGATCGAGCCCGTTGCCGACGACATTCCCCTGCACGAGGGAGGGGCGGGAAGGGGACGTGAACAGATAGATCCCTTGGGCACCGTGCCGTTTTTTTTCCGGGACTACGTTCCCGGTGATCCTTACAAGCATATTGACTGGAAGAAAACAGCGCAGTCGGGCAGCCTGGTAACGAGGATTCTGTCGGAGGAGGGGGCCCGGGAAATCACGCTCCGTTTGCCTGCCGACGCCTCCGAGAGGGCCATATCCAGGGCGGCCTCTCTGGTGGTTCATTTTTCCCGGACGGCAATTCCCGTCGCCCTCGAGGGAGCCGGGTTGCGGATAGAGGCGGGAAGCGGCGGAGAATTTTCAAGGAAGCTTCTCACCATACTCGCCCGATGGCCGAATGTCCCTCCGACAGGTTCAAACAGTGATCCTTCCCGAGGGGTTGTCGTCGAAATCGATGACTCCGGCGGCTTTCTTTGGAAAAGAAGCGGAGACGGAGATGAGCTTCAGTCCGGAAACCCTCTATAAGTGGATCCGCGCACGGCGTGACCGAAAGAGCGTCCCTCCCAAGGCGGCCCAGGTCTCCATACTGCCCGGCCGTCACCGGGGATTCAGATATTTCCTTCTCGCATTGCTTGCAATCTCCGTTTCCGCAGCGTGCATAGAAAACGGTCTTCATCCGCTGGTCCTGTTGCTGCTCCCCGTTGTTATGAGCGCCCTTCTGAGGAGCGACTACGGCAGGCCCTACATTTGGCCCGAACGGACGACCCTCGCGGTGTTCGTTGCGTACGTCGTGCTGTTCTGCGCGGGGGTCATTCTTCTCCACGGCAGACTCACTCTTCCCAAATTCATGGTCTATTTCACCTTCGGGATCGTGATGGTCCGGGTTTTGTCGCCCCTCACGGACCGGAACATCTCGCAACTCATCGCCCTTAGTCCGGGTTTGATCCTGATCAACTGCATACTCACAAACCACATCGTTTTCGGGCTGGTGCTGCCGGTCTATTTTTTTGTGCTCATGGGAACTCTGCTCCTGTTCCATCTGGCCCGCAACGCCCCCCCCTCCGGAGAGTCCATTGAACTTCCCCGGGCAGAGCGGTTCACCGGAACGTGGTACGGCAGACTCACCGTGTACACTCTGTGGATGCTCGCATTTACCGCGGTCATATTCGTATTCGTTCCCAGACCGTTTTTCGTCATTCCCGGATTGCGAACGGCAATGGCCCATGCAGGAGGCCTGGCTGAACTTGAAAAGCGGATCACCTACCGGGACATGACCGGAATGGCAGGCAGGAACCGGATAGCGTTCAAGGTGAAAATTGTGCAGGGCAAGCTTCCCGACGCTCCATATTGGCGGGGAAGAGTCTTGGAAAAGTATGAGGACGGTACCTGGACCTCCAGCGAGCAGTTGCGGGGCATGGGACGGATCGTACGGGCGGATCCCGATTCTACGCTGGATTTTCGATTCGTTCCCTACCGTCTCCAATCCAAGATCGTTTATGTCAGCGGCCTGCCCGTGGAGGCACTGGGACGGCGGGACCAGCCGCTGTACATCACCTCCGCCGCGGAGGTGATCGTCGATTCACCGTTTCTCTTCGCCGATTCCTACTTCGTTTCCACAGTAGATCGTCCGATTCCCTCTTCTTTCCGGAGGAACCCTTCGTACCTGGACCGGACGGGTGTGACCCCCCGCGTCGAAAAGCTTGCACTGGATTGGACCGGGCGGCACTCGTCACCGCGGGATAAGGCATCCGCGGTGATAAGGCGGCTGCGGTCCGGATTCAGATATGCCCTTGCCCCACCCGTGGCTCCCGAGGGAACTCATCCTTTGGAGTTCTTTCTTTTCGAGAGCAAGACGGGCAACTGCGAGCAGTTTTCCGGAGCCCTGTGTCTGATGCTCAGGGCCGTGGGAATACCCTCCCGGGTGGTGGAGGGTTTCTCCGGCGTTGAGCCCACCGATGTGCCCGACGAGTACATCGTCCGCTTCGCGAGAGCCCACGCCTGGGTGGAAGCTCTTGTGAACGACAAGTATTGGACATCCCTCGATGCCGTTCCTGCCGTGGGTGAGGGGGCCCACAGTAGGGTTTGGAGATTTCTCGTGGATGTCTACGATGCCTTGGAATATCAATGGATCAAACAGGTGGTGTATTTCGACCGATCCGATCAGGCCAATGCGATGAGGGCTCTCCGAAAATTGATGAGCGGCGACTTATCGCCGCTCAAGCGGCTCACCGCAAAGATCGGTCCCGCGGCGGTGCCGACTCTCGTAGCGGCGGGTTTGCTTCTGGCCGGACTCTTGGCGCGTTACGCGTTAAGGCAAAGGAAGAAAGATTGGTCCGCCGTCTATGTGAAAACCATGAAGCAACTCGTGAGTGCGGGAATCCTCACCACCGTGCATCCCTGGCACGAACGGAATACGGCGGAAATCATGGAGAGGTGCCCCGGCTCGAGTGAGGCCGTCCTGCGGTTCATGACCACCTACCTGAAGGGGCGGTTCGGTTTCGGCAAGGATGTCTCCCAGGACGACTTGGAACGGGCAGGCCGCGATCTCCTCCACAGCATCAGGGGAGGTTCCGGGTGATTTGCCCCACGCCGGAAGGCTGCCGACCGTCCCGAGGCTTGTTTCCCCGGCAGTCCGCACGTGACTGCAACAGGGTCGATCATGGTTATTCCCCCTTTCTTGGCGTTCGACATTCTTGACGGTTGAACGCTCGTTTGTCCACAAGGAATTTCCCGGTCGGTCTCCCGACGATGCGGCCGGCTCATCCAAGAAGTCGTTAAGATTTCATGACGGCCGCGCATTTTTTCTCAACGCGGTTGACAAGGTCACGGGAAACGGCTAAAAAGGACAATCAAGGTGTAAGACATGACCGTCACGAGCAGCAGCCGCATTTACTTTTATTTTCAGAGGAAAACCATTGCTCTGCTGCGCTGAGTGTGACGGTTAGGCATAACGGAATACAAAGCGGAGCAGAGACTCCGCTTTTTTTTTGGGACGGCCCGCAACGACGGACATCGACGAGAGGACGGACATCATGGCGACATCTTCAATCGAAAACATCTCCGAAACCGACGACGCGCCGGAAACGAAGAGGCTGGGCATCAACGACCGGCTCGCCCTCATAGATTTGATCAGCGAAGGGGCGCGGCAAGGTTCAACCGACTCCCCCATCGTGGCGGACCTTTTCAGCGAGTTGTGGGATTTGGTGGATACCACCGTTTCGGGCGCCAAGATCGACCGCCTCACATCCGGAGACACCCGGAATGGGTTTAAAGTCATTGAAATCAATGCAGAAACCGGCGAAAATCTGGGCAGGCTGAACATGCTCTACCTGAACAAGCCAATTCCGTGTTACTACCTTGTGTACGTCGAGGTGGCCGCACCGTACCGCCACATGGGGCTGGGAAACAGGATTCTTAAGGCCTTCCGTGATTTCCTGGCGGAAAAATCCGCAGTGGGCTTGCTTGACAACATCATACCCGAGGATGATCCTACCTACGACATTTACCGGAAACTGAATTGGAAGCCCCTGGAGGAGATCACCGGTACCCTGTCCAAGGATGCCGGAGGCGAGTACATGGTTCATGTTCCCGGAGGCCTAGCGGGGAAAGACGTCAAGGACGCGATCATCAAGCTGGTCTACCACCTCAAGCGCAAACGCCACGTCATAGACATGCGGGACAACGAGGCCATGGTCCGGCGCACCATAGAAGAGTTCAAGGACCTCTATGCGGCCCTTCTCACGTATTTCGAGGAACGGATCCTCAATGGAGAGTCCGACTCCTTGATGCGGTTCATGTTCACGCGTTACGTTACGAAACTTCTCGGCTTCAGACGTAGGATCTCCCAACTCCTCGGCTACACGGGCGGTGAGTCGCTTGCCCAAATCGTGCTCCATCCCGAGATCAGAGATCTTCCGGCACAATCGTACGCGCCGCGCGATCTTGCCGACAAGCCGTCCTTCGTCGCAGGTGATAGAGAGATCTGGCTGCATCTCCCCGAGGTCTTCAAGAAGCATCCGGCGCGGATGATCGAGTCACTGCCCAATTACCGCAGACCCAGGCTCGTGTCCTGGTTGGAGGAGCAGGGAAGGCTGTCCGGCGACGCTCTGACCATAGGCGATCTCTTTGATATGGGGTTTGATCCCACACGTCTGAAAGAGATTACACTGGAAGGAGAGGACTACATTTTCGAGAGGGTTCAGGCGCGAATGATTCCCGAACTGCAACGGCGTATGGATTTTCTCCATCGAATCGGAGCCGAAACGAAGGGCGTCCGCGTGAAGAACGCCGGCTTGAGGACGAACCCGCCTCTCCTCATCATCCGGGACCGTGGAAATGCGTACGTGTTGAGGCACAAGGTCGACGGTATTCACTGGGAAGAGGCAGTGGACCAACTGCAAACTGCAACCACGTTGCGCGCCATGAACGCGTCGGTAAAGGTAGACAGGCTGATCACCGCCACGGTCCGGAAGAGCTCCGACTGGCTAGGCGCTCACTGCACTCCGGAGGAGCAGCCCCTGCTGGAAGGAGTCAGTTATTTCATATCGTGGAATCTCGACTCAAACCGGCCGAAGATCGTGGTGGATTTTGGCGGGTCGTACGTTGAATCCGTATGGGCCGCGTAGGACGGCCCGTCCCCCGTCTGTCGAGAGTGGTGCCCGACCGCGCTGCGGCGGCCGGGCACGGAAGGGTGTTATGGGTTCCATGAGATTCCGGCGAGGAAGTGAAGGGGGATGAAGTCTCGATCATGTGCATCCTTCCCGGCTGGTACCACCCCGGGAGCGCCCCTCACCAACCCGCCGACGGTCATGTGGTGCGCTCTCCCTTCGGCGGAGACGAGCTTCTTCCCATCAGAAGAGGAACCCGAGCTGGAGATACGCTCCGTCCAGGGTGGTTCCGAACATTTCCAGGTCGGATTCCTTCTTCAAGTGAGAGTACTTGTACCCTCCCTTGACGAAGCCGAACCGGCCCGTCTTGATGGGGATCAGGTAACTCAGCCCGGCTTCCGCCTCATAGCCCATGCTGTCGTCGAGGAACGCCACTCCCCCGAGGATATTGAGCGAAAGCGTGTTTCCGCGAAAGTTCCTGAGACATTTGTCGAAACGGACTCCCAGCATCGCCAGGTTCTTGTCGTCATCCCAGGTTACGCCGGGTGATGTCCCCACGGTGTCGCGTATGCTCAGCCTGTCCTGCATATAGAGCCACTGGGCAAAGAGGCTGGTAGCGGCGTTGCTTCTCCGGCTGACGTTGACCATAATCCCCGTCCGGTGAACATACCGTTCCCACTTGGAATGCAAACTCGTTCCGGCACTAAACGACTGCCCGCCGAATTGGAACCCCCTCACGGACGTTCCCGATCCCTCAACGGAGATGGGCATGAACGAGTAGGTCAATGCCAAACGCGGCCTTAACTGATACAGAGCGTTTATTGACCAGACGGTGTGCCCACCCTTGCTGAAGTTCAGATTGTCGTCGAAATCCACGTGAGTCGACTCCAATCCCGCCAATGTCGCCGCTCTGCGTGCTTCCCCCTGGATTCTCCCGAACATGATCTCAGGACCGGCCAGGAACTGCCCTTTTGCCGGCGTCGGCAAGAAGCAGTTGAGTCCCCATGTGGCGGGATTGAGACTGGAAAGCCCTTCGAACCGGGACGAAACGCCCCAGGGTTTGACTTTCAGCACATCCGTAGGACTGGGTTTGATCTTGGAGACGCCTTTGTACCCTTCGCTGAAACCGAAGAGGGAATCAGCGGCCGAGGCTGTGGAGGCCGCGGCAAGAACGGTCAAGGCGAATATGACGAAGAGAAACCAATACTTTTCGGATCTTATTAGCATAACACCCTCCCTCAGGGTTCTGAAGTATCCTGATTCGGGAGATTAGCGAGATTTCAAAAAATGTCAAGACAAAAAAGACGGAAGTTTAAATATTTAGGATGAAAAGCTAGAAAATACTTTAATTAAGGTCGGTGCCGGCGCGCACGAAATATGGCCGGCCGGGATTCCGGATGCTCAATGTCGCTTCCTCCCGGCAAACCTTTTCAAAACGGCTATGACGGCAAATCCCACTGCGGGCTGCCGGTGGACGGCCGATTACGACAAGGATGGTGTCTCGTTGAAGAGTAAGACGTACGTGAGAGAGCGTTCCAAGCCCAAGGGCAGGTGGGGGGGGCACGCCGTGTTCGAGGTCGTGCCCGTCCGGACCGGAGGGACGCGCATAAGGCTTGCCTGCCGGCGCAGCGGGGAAGCCAGGTCTCAGGGAAAGCAACGTGTTCGGCGAGGATACCCCGGCGTCGGGAGCGCCCCCGGGACTGCCCGGCCGCATACCGGGACGGTGAAGCCGTGAATTGGGGTCAGGGCGCTCCGGGAACGAAGTTCACGGTAGTCTGGGTTTGACCCGGAGGTACATCATAGGGCGAGCCCGCGCCTCTCAACGGGGCCGGCATGTAACTCCACAGGTAGCTGCCGAAGCCTCCGACGCCCTGCACTGCTTTCGGCAGGATACCATTGTGGATCGTTTGCCCTTGGTCCTGTTGGATATCCTGCTGCCTCTTGTACCCGGTAATGACAGGCTGGCCGTACACGTTGTAGGGCCCCCGGTAAGACTGATCGTACATGCCGGCTGGCTGTTGTTGGGCCATGGGTTGAACGGGGGGCGGCTGCACGGGAGCGGCGGCGGCGGGAGCGTACCCGGGAGGCTGCGGGACCTGAGAGGGTACGTATAATTGGGGACTTTGGGCACAAGCCAATTGTCCGCATGCCACGAGCACCATCATGATCACGGGGATCTTTGCATTCATGACCAAACCTCAATTGTGCTGTTATGTCAAACAATTCTAGCACAATGTTGCAGCGGAATAAAGGGCGTTTCCAGCTTGACAGAACAGGTAAAAATATGAAATAATTACGCACTTCAATTTTAGACGGAGGATCTTCCAATGATCGACATGGCCAAAATGATTGCCCTCTTGGCAGTGCTGGCAGTTGCTGTTGCTTCCCCGGCCGACGCCGGACCCCGGTCGAGTGATTCTACGACCTACAAGATCTACTCGGGTGGAGTCTCTGCGCTGGAAACGACGGAAGGCCTGATCAGCAGCGTGTTGAAGGGGTCTTTCAGCTTGTTCAACCCGTGTTTGGACATTGTCAAAGGCTGCACCAACATCGTGTTGGCACCAATCGAGTACCCGCTCTCCTACCTCGACCGGCCCGCGAGACGCGTGGCGACGAAAACTCTAAAGGTGCCGGTACCCGAGAAACCCGAGCTGCCGAAGAAGTAAGGTACGTAGACCGAGACGAATCGGGGGAGAAGCGGGGAGCCGACGGCAAGGCTTGTGGCCGTTGCCTGGGTTCCCTGCCCGATGGAGGGTGTATTTTGAAGGGATTGCTCCCGGTGGTGATTCTGCTGGCGGCTCAACTCGCGTTCTTGTCGGCCGGGGATGCCTCCACCGTTGTTCATCACAACGCCATGTCCATATGTGCGTTAATTATCAATGAATTGACTGAAGGAAGAATAAGCGTCTCCGACGCCAAGCAGATTTCCTTGGCGATTGCCGAGGCCGGGAACAGGCACTTCGGCCGTGTTACGTGCGGCGACATGTGGTTGTACATGTCCATTGTTCACGTCGAGAGCGGATTTAAGAAGAGCGTCGTTAATCATCATAACTGCCGTGGAATGTTTCAGATTCACGCACCGTCGTGGGCGAGGAAGTTTGGCGTGAGATACTCCGATCTCCTCGATGTGCGTACGAATGCCGACATCGGAGTACAGGTGTTCAAGTACTATCTGGAAATGTACAAATACCTGATCCCCGCACTAAGCGCCTACAACAGCGACCACCCCAGGGCGGCGAAAGGTTACGCACACGCAGTACTCAATACCCGCAGGCATATCCGGAAACGCTATACGGAACTCTACAAAGCATTCAGAGCCGTGCAGAACACGGCGCAAGAGTGTCCCGGGGAAAGTGATGAAGCGCCGGACCGCGTAGGGAGGGAGGAGTCGGGCGCACGGATCATGAGAGCCTGCGATGCCGGTCGGCCGGATTCGGGGGCCTGCCGGTAAACATCCCGCCGGGCCGGCCAAGCCCTTTCCGTATGCATGAGAAGCATTCTTGAGTAATTGCGCGCCGTAAGAACTAACGGGGAGGGCCGTAGAGGAAGGGACCGGTAACGCTGCCGAGGAGATCCCAGAAATTGAACGCGGAAGGGTTGTGGTCCATGGGGACGTAAGGATCATGTCCCACCGGATGGCATGCCGACACGGGACCATGGGGTGGAGCCGTGTACTGCGGTAAACAGCTGACACATCCGGTTGCCGCGACGAATCCCGACAACGCGGCACATATGAGAAGAATCTTGAAACAAGCTTTCATGCAAAACTCACCGACTGGACATGTTCACGCATTTTACCTTTTTCCCCGGCAATGATCAAGGCAAAAAGCCCTTGGGCGTTTGTCTGAAAGTCCCCCTCCTCTCGTTCCCAGGCTCCTGCCTGGGAATGCCTGTCCTCCGGGCTCTGCCCGGTCTTCGGCTCGTGGCACTGAGGGATTTTCATGGTCAGTTGTGATCGCCCTATCATGGAGGCTTTTCTGAAAGTCCTCTTCATTCTCGTTCTCGTAGGGGTAGGCCCCCGTGCCTACCCGGGCGGCCACAGGGGGCCGCCCCTACTTAGTACTCGCTTCCAGGAAATCCTTGGCACCCGATGAAAGGAACATCTTACCTTCCGCGTCGATGAGAAACCCTTCTACGTCGGGAGTGTTTTCCACGTATTGCAGGCCCCGTTCGACCCCGAGACTGAAGATCGCGGTAGCCATGGCATCGGCACGCGTGCCTTCCCGGGCTACGATCGTGACGGAGCGGAGCCCCGTTGTAGGGTAGCCCGTCGCGGGATCGAGAATGTGGTGGTATCTCTTCCCCTCCCGGATGAAGAACCTCTCGTAGTCGCCGGAAGTGACGATGACCCTATCCTTGATCGCCGCCACGGCGACGAGTCCCTTGGGATTTCTCGGGTCCTGAACGCCGACGCGCCAAGGCTTTCCGGGAGACTTTTCACCAAGGGCCAGGATGTCGCCGCCGGCGTTGATAAGTGCCGCTTGTACCCCGAGTTTCTTGAGCACCGCTCCGGCGCGGTCCAAAGAGTAGCCTTTCGCAATGCCCCCAAGATCCAACGACATCCCTTTGTGGGACAGTGTGACGGTGGACGCCATCTTATCGGTCTTGACGCGCTTCCACCCCTTCTTCTCCAGCGCGGTCTTGATTTCCGGATCCTCCGGAAGGCGAGGCTCACCGCCGCTGAAGTTCCAGATTCTTGCCAGGGGCCCCAAGGTGGGTTCAAAAGCTCCATCCGTCTCACCGGCATGTTTGAGACTTTCCTCAACCAGCGCTGTGAGTTCGGGATCCGCATGCACGGCACCTGTTCCCGCCAAGGAATTGATCGTGGTCAGGCCGGAAGGCTTGTGGAACGACGTCAACGCTTCCACCCGGGCGATTTCGTCAAATACCGCGCGACGGGCCTGCTCGGCCTTCTCCTTCGTGCCTTTGACGGTAACCTCCACAAAGGTTCCCATGAGAAAACGGGTTTCTTTGTGTAAATCTTCGGACGGTGCAACGGCACACGAACACAGGATGCCCGCGATGACGGACAAGACCGCGACGCGGGAAAAACAAAAAAGCCGCATCTGTTCAGCCACCTCCCGAATGTCCCCGGTTGAGCTTTTGCGCTGCAAGTTTTACGGGAACGATCAACGTGTAATAGGGGAACATATACATTGCCGCGACGGTGGGGGAAAGAGGACCGAAGAATTCCGCCGAAAACACGATCACCAGAACGTTGTTCACGATCGCCAGGCTGACGGCCGCGGCGATCCGTTCATCCAACTCCTGTCCGCGGCTGAGGATGTATCCCACGCAATAATAGATTATCGCGACGAGGTAGGCAACGCCCACCGCCGTTAAGAGCCGGCCCGGATTCCCATGGAAGAATGTCGAATACTTGGAAAAGACTCCCAGGTTCACCGCTGCGAACAAGACCATTGCAACGGGAAACTGCGCACTGCGGATCCTGTCGAGAAATCTCGGAGCCAATCTCCGTAATGCCCACACTGCCGCCATGGGGACAAAGATCGCCAAGGCCAGCAACCGGACCATCGGGTACACGGGAATGGTTAGTGAAGCCCCGGCAAGGGCTTTCACCAGCGGCGGCAAGGTGAACGGAACGAGAACGGAGGTAACTATGACCATGCGGACAATGGTCGAGGGATTCGCGTCCACCAGGGTCCCCATGAACGGCGCCACGACTCCTGTTGAGATACCGGTCAGCAGAAGCACGGGGAGGGCAAAATCGGGCGCCGCGACTAATGTTGCCCGGTAAAGGCAGATCGGGAGTATGATGAGCTTAACCGCGACCAGCAGCCCCAGGCGGCCGAGCGTCGACCGGGAGGTGTCCGCCAGCGCGCTGAAATCTATCCCCAGAAAGCTCAAGAAAAGGAGAATCATCATCAGGGGGAGGAGTAGAGGATGGAATACCTCTCCTGTGGACGGGAAGATGACTGCCCAGGCCATGGAAACGAAGACCACTCCCAACAGGATCAGATCGTTGAGCCTCATGAATCCTGTCCGCAGAGGGTCTTGTCGCGACAACGAGAGGGGACCGCAGCCGGCACCGAGCTTGAGAGCGGCCGGCACTGGAAGGATGAGGCCGGCCTGGAGGCCTTGCGGCACCGCGGACGAAGCCGGGTTGACGAAAAAGGGTGTTTCATGATGTTCCCTACGGAGAAGGTCGTTCCCGTAAAGGTACCCGAAACGCTCTCAGGTATCAACCCTGATGATCCCGTGCCTCATGGGGCCCAAGGCCGGAGGTACTCATTGGGGGGCCTTTTCGGCCGGGGTTCCCCCCCACAGATAGAGACCCGTAGCCGCGTCGAATTCACGGACGGGGGGATCTCCCGGTACGGGGTGTCCGTAGAGTTCCGCCGCGAAGATCACCGTTCCCGGCATGAGGTGGCCTCCAAAAGCCACATAGTCATCCCCTGAGAGCGTAATGTGCGCGTGTACGAAGATCTCTGCGTCCCTCATGGACACATTACCGATGCACGCCAGGATCTCGTAGTCTCCTTCGAAGGCCCGGTTCCGGTACTCATGGTGCTTCAAATCGTAATAGCCCAGGACGGCTCCCTCCACTGCGCCGACGAGGCTGAATGCAGCCTTGTCCACGGATCGCGTCCGAAACTCACCGGCAACGGCATCGAGCAAATCCATGCCTTTGGGGAGCCGGACGAGAAATGAATCAGCCATGACGGTTGCTTCCTTTCCGATGGTTGACTTTGCGTTGATGCCGCACTCAGAATCTGTTTTGCTCACGCATCCTTCAATCTACTCCCAAACGCCTATTCCCGGAAGAGACTTCTTTCACGCCGAAAACCTCCGGTGAATGCCCGGTGTTGCGGCCGGACGCCCTCGTGAGATCTTCACCGGAGGCACGATGTGGGCTATGATTACCCTTGGTTCCTTGCCCCCGCGCTGTGCGCGTATCTCCGGTTGCGGACAAGGGGCCGTCGAGGCTTTCGATGCGTTGAAAACGCTAAGGGTCCGTCCCCAAAGAAGCCTGTCATCCCTCGGGCCTGTCGGGTCAACGGTTTAGCAAGAGGTTGACAATGAAAATAGGATTCTGTCATCACTGCGGTTCCCTCCTTGAGTTCACGGAAAAGGTCTTCAGGAATGATACGTGTACAGGTTGCGGTTCGGACGTCCTGTGTTGTTTGAACTGCTCGGAGTACGAAGAATCGGCTCCCAACCAGTGTAGAGAGCCTCAAGCCGAAAAGGTGTCGGTCAAGGACAGGCGCAACTTCTGCGACTATTTCAATCTGCGTGAGGGAAAGGCCTCCACCGGCGCAAGGGACAGGGCTGCTCAAGCCAAACGGAAACTCGATGATCTTTTCAAGAACTTCAAGTAGCTCGAGGTCCGGGCCGAAGCCCGGCTCTTCCGCAGCGGCGTCGGGACGCTGTCGCGTGTTTACGGAATGCGTGACCGTATTTACGCCCCGGAGCCTACGGATCTCCCGGTGAAGTGTTGCCGTGTCGCAATCAATAATCCCCGAAGTCGTCAAGATCTTCGAGATCGTCTTCCTCGGGGCTTTCCGCAGCCGCCTCGATTTCGCGGGCAATTTCCCCGGCGAATTCTTCCCGGGGAGCTTCCGCCCAGAGCCCTTCCAGGTCGTAGAATTCCCTGACAGGCTTGTGGAAGACGTGTACGACGACGTCGCCGTAGTCGAGCAACGCCCAATGGCCCAGGGTCACGCCCTCCGCCGACAACCGTTCTATGCCGTGCGTTTTTGCCTCGGCAAGTACGGCTTCGGCGACGGCCTTCACGTGCTTGGCGGATCCACCGGACATGACCAGAAAGTAGTCGGCGAGGGTGGTCAGGTCCCGCAGACGCATCAGGACCGGGTTGACCGCTTTCTTGGACAAAGCCGCAAGCAAGAGCGTTTCGGCTTTTTCCTTGGGTGTCAAGATCGGCGCGTCGCCTTGAGAAGGATGCTTTTTCAAGGGTCAATTCCTATAGAGTCGTTTTTTCGTGATGTAGGCAAGGACGGAATCCGGAACCAGGTATCGCACGCTTCCGCCGGACTTAAGGATCTCCCGTATACGGGTTGCCGAGATATCGAGCCCCAGGACGGTGGAAGGGATGAGACACCGCGAACTGGAATGGAGAAAATGCCCGTTCTCTTCCCGGAATTCCTTCCTCAAGCCGTTGGGCAACTCTTTCCATGTGGACCGGAAATCCGCCCCCGGACGCGTAACCGTGATGAAATGCGACAGAGCGAACAGTCTTTCGTAGTCCTTCCACGTATGAATCTCACGAAGTGAATCGGTTCCCAGGATGAAGAAGGTTTCGCAGTCTCCCTGTTTCGCAAATGCTTCCAGCGTGTCCACCGTGTATGAAGGTCCGCTCGCGGCAATCTCCATGTCGGAAACCGCGAAAACCGGATTTCCCCGGCAGGCCAATTCCGTCATGGTCAGACGATCCGCCGGCGAGGCGATCTCGTTGAGATCCTTGTGCGGCGGTATACAGCTGGGAACGAACACTATCCGGTCGAGGCGGTGGGTGAAAGCAACCTCTTCGGCGAGGCGCAAATGTCCCAGATGAGGGGGATTGAAAGTCCCACCCAGAATTCCTATATTCAAGAGAGGACCGTTACTGAAGAAAGGCCTTGTTTTCGCCATAAGAGATCCTATATTCTAACGTAAGACTTTGAAAGAGCAATTGAGCGGCGAGTTTGGTCAAACAAGCGGAATTGCTCCACGGAGGCTGTTCTCTTGGAATATTTTATCGGCTTCATCGTCCTTCTCGGCATACTCATCTTTGTGCACGAGTTCGGTCATTTCATAGTCGCAAAACTGGTGGGGGTCAAGGTTCTTAAATTCTCCCTCGGATTTGTTTCCTCTATCGTCAAACGCAAATGGGGCGAAACGGAGTACATGCTCGGCTGGCTTCCACTGGGAGGGTACGTGAAACTCCTGGGAGAAGATCCGGAGTCGGATGAGAAAGTACCTGAGGAAGACCGGCATCGCGCCTTTACGTCCAAACCCTTGTGGGCGAGGGTGGCGGTCGTTTTTGCGGGGCCGCTTTCCAATTACTTGCTGGCCGTCGTCGTACTCTCAATCGGCTATATGGCGGGATGGCCGGTGTTGACCAGCGAGATCGGCAAGGTGCTGGATGGGACTCCGGCCAAAGAAGCGGGGCTCAAGTCCGGGGACCGGATCACGGCCATAGATGGTCGGCCGGTGTGGCGTTGGGAGGACATGCGCCGGATGATTGAAAAGAGTCCCGGGAACCGGCTGAACATCAGAATTGAGAGAGACGGAATAGAAGAGGACATGTCCGTCACGCCCCAGGTTTCGGATCAGGTAGGCATCTTGGGGGAACCGGTGGGGCGGATTGGAGTGGGGCCGTCCGGAAAGACCGTCACGTTGGGGCCTGCGGCCGCCCTCTACGAGGGAGCCCGTTTCACGGGAGAACTCACCAGGCTCGTTGTCGTCACCCTGGTGAATCTCGTCAAGGGCAAGGTCAGCGCCAAGGCTCTCAGCGGACCCATAACCATTATTCAAGCATCGGGAGAAAGCCTTAAGGCCGGCGTATTCAACTTCCTCTTCCTCCTGAGTTATATCAGCATCAACCTGGCAATCATTAACTTGCTTCCCGTCCCGATTCTGGACGGCGGCCATCTGCTGTTTTTTGCCATCGAGGCGGTTATCAGGCGGCCCGTTACCGGAAAAGTGAGAGAAGTGGCCGTTCAGGCCGGACTTCTCTTCATTGTGTTTCTCATGGGCCTCGTTATCTACAATGATGTGAGCAGAATCATTACTCAGGGCTGGTCCCTTACACCTGGACAGTAGGCAGGGCCTACAGTCTTTAACTGAAAGTCCTCTTCCTTGTCGTTCTCGTAGGGGTAGGCCCCCGTGCCTACCCGGGCGGGCGGCCCGCGTTCTGCGCGGGACCCCTACGGCATGAAATTTTCATGGTCAGTCGTGATCGCCCTATCATGGAGGTTTGTCTGAAAATCCTCGTCCTCTCGTTCCCAGGCTCCTGCCTGGGAATGCCTATCCGCCGGGCTCTGCCCGGTCTTCGGCCCGGAACACCGAGGGATTTTCATGCTCAGTCGTGATGGACAGTCATGGGTGTTTACCGGATTGTCGGGAAATGCCGGCATTGCCGCGGAATCTTTGTGGATACGCGGTTCACATCTCCAATAATTCAACCGAGGTAAGCGCGGCTTTCCCGGACAAGCAGGGGCACCGGTATCAGTGATCGTCCTCGCACTACATTCGACTACTCCGCGTCTCGGTGTTGCGGTTGCAAGAAACGGAGAAGTTCTTGCCGAGTTAATTCTCCCCCCGTCGCGTGAACATCTGGAGAACGTGACCCGGGCGATCAAGGACTTGACTGAAACCGCCGGGGTGCGCCTGGACGACGTGGACCTATTCGGCACGGCAACAGGGCCGGGCTCCTTTTCGGGAATTCGGGTCGGTCTTGCCGTGGTGAAGGGACTTGCCTTGGCATTGAAAAAGCCTGTGGTCGGCGTGTCCAGCCTCGATATTCTTGCCCGGCAGGCAGTCGGGAACGGCGGGCCGGCCGTGCCGGTAATCGATGCCCGGCGGCAGGAAGTCTATACCGCGGTTTTCAGTAGACAGGCAAATGACGTAACGTTGCTGGAAGGGCCCTACCTGAAGGATTTACAGGATTTCTCAAGGCTTCTCGACCGGTATGCCGATCCGCTGGTGGTGTGTGGAGACGGTGTCGCCGATGCACTGGTCGAGTCGAGAGTCAATGCAATGAGAATCCTGGTGGAAGGGCCGCACCCGG
>JAZDHD010000396.1:0-2628 GCA_043806215.1 Pseudomonadota bacterium
CGTGGACGGCTATTGGAACGACCTCGGCGACCCGCGCAGGTACCTGGAAGTGCAACGGGACCTGCTGTCGGCATCCGGCAGGAACCCAAGCGTGGTGCTCTCTCCTGAAGCACGCGTCCATGCCTCTTCCCGGGTGGGACCTTTTGTATCGGCTGAAAAGGGCTGTTGCCTCGAATCTGAAACCAGCGCGGAGAATGCCGTTCTCTGGGAAGACGTGACCATGAAGAAAGGCTCGTCCGTTCACGGCTGTATCGTCGGTTCGGGCATGACCGTAAACGGAGCGCATATGAACAGAATCGTCACTCGCTACGGGGAGATCGACATTGTCTGAAGACCGGGAGCTTATGAGGCGGCTGGAATCCGCGGCCGAGGCAATCGGCACAGTGGAATCCGCGGTACGGATGGCCGGCGATGCGTCCACCCGAGTGTACTATCGGGTCTCCTTCGCAGATCACAGGACCGCCGTTGTCATGATCCAGCCCGAACCGGGAAAGGGCTTGGAGGAATCGTTCCTGGACGTGCAACGCTTTCTCCGGGATCTTTCGCTCCCCGTGCCCGAGGTGTACTTCCACGATCCCCGCGAAGGGGTGGTGATTCTCCAGGACCTTGGTGACGACCTCCTCGAAACGGTCGTGGAACAGTGTGATGCCGTGCGGCTCGCCGGGCTCTACCACGACGCTGTGGACGTGCTCGTGAACATGCGCAGGAAGACCGCCGGACTCGACTCCGGATCCGTCGCGTTCACCTTGGCCTTTGACGAAGAAAAACTCATGCAGGAGCTCCGTTTCTTTACCACCCACTTTGTTCAGGGCCTCTGCAAGATTGACCTGCCCCGCTCCGCCGGCGCGTCACTCGATGAATTCTTCCTCACCATAAGCACACTCCTTGCAAACGAGCCCCGTGTGTTCACCCACCGGGACTATCACGCGAGGAACCTTCTCCTCCATCAGGGGCGCCTGGTCATGATCGATTTTCAGGATGCCCGGATGGGACCGGCTCAATACGATCTTGCATCCCTGCTCCGCGACTCGTACGTCACACTGCCGCAGCATCTCGTGTGGGAACTCGTCCGTCACTACGCAGCGGAAACCGGTGAACCCGGCGAAGACCGGTTCCGCTACGTATTCGACGTCATGTCCCTCCAGAGGAACATCAAGGCACTGGGCACGTTCGGGTACCAGCTTTCCGCCCGAGGCATCAACCGCTACGCCTCGTCCATTCCCCGCACCGGCCGACAGATTGCGGAGACTATCTCCCGGCACCCCGAGTTCTCCCGGTATCGGGCGTGCGTGGAGGATTTCATTTCCGGGCCTGCCGTGACCATGGAGCACATCGCTCCATAGCTCAACTGTTATCTAAAATAGCTATTGTAACCAGTTGGAATATTTGATATAGACAACTTCCGGGAGGGACACGTTTGGACACCCCCGGAGTCGGACACAATGAAGAACCATATCACGGCCATACTGCTTATCGCCTCGGCGGTCTTCGTTCAAACGCTATCTGCGGATAACGGCACTGTGTCGGTACCGGCCGACCTTCACCGACTCGAGACGCAATTACAGGCCCAGTTGGAGAAGATCAAGTACGCCGGGGAGGTCGCGGATCACTCGGCAAGCCTGGCCCGGATGCGCATCGCCCGGGAACTCCGTCGCTCCGAAGCTGCGCTGGTGAGACAGATCGAGATTCTCGAGAGGCTGAAGGAACAGATGCAGGAGCAGATCGGCCGGTCTTCTTCGTCTTCATCCGTGGTTGCCGAATCTTGGGAAAAGAAACAGCAGTCCGCGATTGCGGGCCTTGTGCAGCAGATTCAGTCCAACAACCTGCTCTTGAAGAAGATTGAATCGTTGCGCGAGATGGTTGAAGGGGGAGGGGAGGCCGAACCATCGATTGAGACGTCCGAAACCACCGTTCCTTCCACATGTCCCTACGAACGGCGATGGGTCGTTCCCTGAGCGAAGCGTTGGCGGCGTGTAGGCTAACGCCTTACCGAAAGGCTCTCAGGCCTTTGCGGGAGAATCCGGGGGCACATAATTATTCTGTACACAAGTGGGCTGTTCAGCGATAGGATTGTTACATGGCTCGTCCGTCGCGCATCCTCGTGCCCCCTATCAGCACCACGTCACACGGCGTAGTGTACGGTTACTGGGAGGGTGTCATTCTGAGGGAGACCGCCCTTGCCCGAGAGTCCGGTTCAGGTCATCCTGGCTACACACGCATGAACACTTCGCGGCCGGGGTTCACGGATACCTCTTTCAAGGAAGATTCGGCTCCTGCGTTCTCGACGAGAATCACCTTCTGGCTGCAGCACGGTCTGTGGAAATGAATCCCGTACGGGCCGGCTTGGTTGCCGTTCCATGGGAGTATCCCTGGTCGAGTGCCCGGTTTCACATGGGGATTGCCCAATACGATTCCCTCGTAACCGATAGAAAGCTGCTGGGACTTGTCACCGATTGGGAGGGATTTCTGCGCTCCGCGGACGATGGTGCCATTAACGAGGTACGACAGGCAACGCGGACGGGGCGCCCCGCGGGTGACGAATCCTTTGTAACCACCGTTGAAAGGCTTACGGGCCGTGACCTGAGCAAGGGACCACCAGGGAGGCCTCGAAAGCGCCCAGCGTGAAAA
>JAZDHD010000397.1:0-4845 GCA_043806215.1 Pseudomonadota bacterium
AGCCGACCTTGCCGGGAAGGTCTACGACATACGTACCAGGCTTCACATGACCCGTGAGCAGCTCGCTGAGTTCTCCGGCCTGACTGCGGAGACGATCGAGGATTTGGAAGAATCCGATTATGACGGTGATTGGGATGAGGCGATACGGAAAGTCAATACGGCGTTCCATAACTGGTTCACCAACGTCATTCTTCCAACGGCGCAGATGAACCCGGAGGACTACTCGGTGGAGATACCTGCAGGTTCATGAAAAGGTCGCGGGTTCGGCACCGCCCATCCACAGGCCTCCCACATTACAGTTCACGTAAGAGCAGTTCATACTCAGCATGAGAGCCGATCCAAAACCACACAACGACATCATCAACCATCAAGCCCAAAGCTCGCCAACCGATACCGACACGGACGGAGTATACCGGCATACGTTTTCCAACGCGCTTGAACTGGAGTCCGGAATGGGCAGGATTTTCCTTCCACAACGTATAATTCTTGCGTGCAAGACGTTGGATTCGAACTGGAAGTTTCCGGAAGCAAGAGATGAAGTCAGGAGCAAGTTGAGATTTCACATCTCATCGAAACCCAATTCTCTTGTCTCACTTGAACGGTATTCCCGTAGAGCCTTTCTTGCCAATCGTTCCAGAGTATCTTGCGAATTCTCTAAAGTCCCGTCCCAGCGCGATTCCCATTCGATTTCTTCCAACAATTCTTGAGCGAGCTGATCCTGAACGTCTTCCGGTAGCTCAGACGCCTTTTCGAATGCCTGTGACAAGAGTTTCGTCACGATAACACCTCTTCGCGAAGTCTACCTTTGTCTCTGAACCGTGTCAACCTGGAATCCGGAACGGCGGATTAACCTTGAATTCGGGGGACACAACTCTGTTCTTCAGGGGAATTCCCCGGGGACTTCCGGGCGCACCATACTCATTCTCGATACATGAGTCCGACCCTCGCAAATACGCTCTGTGCATACGGCACGAATGGCCGCTCCGGGAATGCCCTGAACACGTCATCCGGTGCGGTAACCGCAGACTGGCGACCCCTTGCCATGACGAGTACAACGTCTCTCTCGATTTGACGGCCCAACCGCGATTGAGGTATTGGGAATGGTGTACCCGGAATACCAATGACCTCGAACGTCTGAAAGTGACAATCTGCCTCAGATCCTCATCGTTATCGAAAATGTCGATAGAAACCACTCAAACGATTCGTTTGACGCGATCAAACCGATCTAATAAAAGGTGATGACAAGGAGTCATCACATGGAAAAGATTCTCATTGTCGGATGCAAGAACGGCATGGACGACGTATGTGTCGGTTGCACACGATGCATCGTAGCGTTCAATCGCCGAGCGGGACATTTCTCCCGGTACGGTGACGGAGACGCGTCATTGCTCGGCATCGTAAGTTGCGGCGGATGCCCGGGGTCGGCCGTGGTCGGGAAGCTGGTGCTCTGGAGAGAATGGAATGCGTTCCTGGAGGAACACCCGACCAGGATCCATCTGGCCCCATGTCTTAAACCCTGCCCTTACAGCGAGACGATTATCGACAAGATCCGTTCAAAGGTGCAGATCGAGATCGTCGAAGGAACGCATCTCTACATGTCCGACACCATTTTCCCTTCGCCGGCCCGGTGACCTTTGTCGGGGTCAAGTCTGACATATTGCTATCTTGGCAAAAGGGAAACGCCCTCATCCCCCGGTCAAGCGGTCCATCGTCTCCGCAACCGTGCGGAAACGAGTCCCCGTCCGGCGGCAGAACTTGAGAGGATGGGAGAAGACCCGGCGCAAATGCATAGATGTCAAACCTGACCCCATTTCAAATGAAAACTCAAATGCCGCTTTTCCCGGCGACTGCAAAACTTCATCCATGGACATGTAGGTGGTGGGAACTCCGGGGTTCGCGAGCAATACATTCATGGTCGGGCTCTTCTCCCGGCCGGGGCTTTCCGAACCCGGTTTCTTCGGTCGTCCCTCTTGCCTCTCACGTTCGAAGCAAGCTTTCCCCAAGCAGTCTTGCGAATTCCCTCAACTCCGATCCACTGAAGTTGCAGGACCACGAGCCTACAGTCATCTGAAACGCCTCGCGATATTCAAAGGCATGAACTTGGACGGGGGTTGCAGTAGGAACGGTCTTGTAAGGAAATCCAAAAACATCTACACACCTGGCCTGTCCACAGGTAATCACCTCTGATTTTCCGGTCATCCTGCCGTCCACCGATTCCGGAGCGAGCGCTCCAAAGTAGTTGATCTGCATGGCAGCCCGATACCAATGAAGCCCATTGAACAACAGGCTTGTGATCCTTCTCTGCAAACTCTCCGGCAGAAGGCTGCCCAGGGAGACCAGGTAGGACATAAACTGCCGCTGTTTCCAGGGCATGCCGGATTGAGCGAGTTGCTTGCGCTGTCTGTACATGATCAGAGGCAGGCTTTCCCTTTCGCAGCGTTGCGCCGCATCGGACCCGAGGTGAATGACCGCAAACCCATTGGGCTCATCGGGAGAGTGCATCATGTCTCTCACGGGTACGGACATGGACGTCGTGATTGTGGACGTGTCCACGTCACGCAGCCCATTCCATTCCGCGATGGCCAGGTGGGCCGAAGCCGTCAAGAGGTCAACAACGTTGACCCTCAGATCTCCGGCTTTGGCTCTCATGAATCGGGTTTCGCGGGAGTTCAGGGCGACGCGACTCACCGTGTAGCCTTGGTCTGTAAGACTTCCCGTCCCCAAGGGGGTCCCGGTATCGGCTTTCCGCGGCCAGAACGACCGAACTTCACGCCACGCGAATCCACGTCCGGGTCGACGGGTTTGGGACCCCTGCGGTACCCGTATCGACAACGGTTGCTCTCGTCCGGAGACGATTGGCGGTATCTCCGTCATGCCCCCATTGCACTCGTTCATCATCCGTCTCATGAATTCAGAGGCCACCCACGCGTCCGCGGCCCAGTGGTCAACCAGGAGGGCAAGCACGGAGGCGCTGTCGTTTATCTCTATCAAGAACACCTTGGCCGCCGCCTCCCGGGCGAGGTCGCGCTTTCTGTCCAACCGAGGCTCCAGAAGACTTACCACGTGTTCAAAGATGTCGGTTCCCGGTTGGGCTTCCGGCGGCCTCAGTATTTCAACCATTGTTGTATCGCGTTCATCTTGGGGTATGGGCTGAAAATAGTGCAGGTGTCTCAGTCCTGCTCGACGCCGCCTCAGTACCGCGGCAAACTGGGGATATAGATGAGTCGTCTTTCCGAATGCTTGACGCACTTGAACCGGTTCCAACGGAGCGTCGAACACGAGAGCGGCAAGAATGACGTTTCGGCAGTTTCCTCCGTTTGAAAGTGCGAATATTCTCGACAGAGCGTTTAGCCTCGGATTTTGGTTCATCCAACTTCCCCCTTTCCTTGAAATGATACCGGGGTCTCGATCATGTTACTGCTTGAGGATTTTGTTTCTTACGGTGCTGCAAAGTCGAAACATGTCCCCACCCAAGCCACGGCAGTCCGGAAACAAACAAGCCCGGCTCGGATTTCCAATCAACACGCGGAAAAGAGACATCCCGAAGTTGTGCCGGTATCCCGCACGTGCCCCTTAGCTCCACAACAGCATCGTCAAGGCCCGAAGGGCCTGCGAAAAGGAGACGTTTTTCCGTGCATATCCTTACTGAGAGTCGTCTCAACTCTTCCAGATTGCGAATTTCCGGAATTCAGGGCACACCATACGTGTCTTCAATGAACCGGTGCCGCTCGGGAGCCTCATGAAGCGGTTTAGTCGCCGGCTCAGTCGAACAAGGGGAACTTGCCGGTGCCATAATGATGCGATGCAATAATTCCAGGTCCTTGTCCGTGACATCATCCAACTCAGCCCTTAGCTGCTTTCTGGTTATCATCTTGTTCACCCTCGCCGACATGCTTCCTAATAGAGTATCCGCGACCAGCCTCTCACGCAAGGCTTTTGCCGGATTCTTCCCTTCTCGGCGCACCGACGGAGTCTTGTTTCTTGAATCGGCACACAAAGCTTCGGAGTGCGGTTCCCCAACCCTGTTCAAGAAACAAGACCCGACCTCGGCCTTTAAGTGGACGGTTCCTTTGGTTTCCTCTATACTGAACCCTGACCCCTTGAAGCCGATGGTTCCCGGGAGGGAGGAATGACTGTTCACTATGCCAAGTATCTTGCCGTCCTGTTACTCACGGTCCTTGCGTTTTCTTTGGTGAAGGCCGATGGGGAAGGGACGGACGTTGCGCCGTTGCAGCCCGCTTCCCAGGAAACGGGCGTTTCGCTTGCCCTTGATCAAACTCGTACGGGGAATCCTGCACTGATTACTCTTGCCGGAAAGGAGTCCCCACAACCGGCCGAAGCGGAGCTCCATGAGGACGGATCGGTTGAGAAGAAGGAAGGAGAAGCGGGAAAGGACGAAGTCCTTGATCTCAAGAAGAAGATTCTTGAACTCCAGAACAAGCAAAAGCTGAGATTCGGCAGGGTCGCGCTGTGCAGCAAGGTTGAGGGATACGGCGTTTATTCTCCCCTGCCCGCGGGCAAGCTCCTCCCGCAGATGATTCTTTATTTGGAACCCGCGAATGTGAGCACGTTGATAACGGACGGACGATACGTCATCGATTGCACCGTTGATATCGGCATCCTGGACTCGGCCGGAAATCCTGCAAAAGGCTCGCTCAAGTCATTGAAATTCCACAGAACGGCGAGGTCCCCTATTCTGGATCTCTACTTCAGGCTTCCGATCAATTTCACGAAGCCCCCTCCGAATGCCTTCTCGATCAGCATAACGCTGCACGACAATATCAAGAACCAAAGGACCGGCATCAACGTTCGCATCGATCCCAAGAAGAAATCTCAAGACCCTGT
>JAZDHD010000398.1:0-4627 GCA_043806215.1 Pseudomonadota bacterium
CTAATATGAGACTTTCACAAACCCATGGTTTGCTATTGATGTGATATCAGCAGGTTGAAGATTCTCCTGTTCTGCTGTGAATGACACCGCGATATCTGCCTGTAAGACAGTGTGGGAGCCATTTGTGAAGTTTTCAGAGAACCATAAGTCGCGTTGTAGGGTTAGTCATACGCAAGACGTAACGGTTCACGGGAAATACCGTACCCCCGCGGAATCACGATGTCCACTCCAACCCGAGAAAGTAATGCCGGCATGAATTCACAATTTCCCATATGTTCGGAAGAGAATCGGATGATAGACGGATTTGACTTGATAACGATTCTCGGTCTTATGAAAGAGTACAATTGGAAAGAGATCTGGAAACGCTACCTCCCCCGGGATGTCGAAACCGATTCCATAAGTCTATACCTGGAAGCCCCGAAATATTTCGTGGAAATGCATATTCAGAAGATGCAGCGGATCATTTTGTCTGAGAAATTCAATACAAACCCTTTCTTTATGCAACAAGTAATCCAGAGAATCACGGCATCTCACGATCACGACCTGATCATGGCCAAGATCAGGAAACAGGGAATCGACACCGGGGACAATCCTCTTTGTTTGTCATGCTCTCTCGGGAACACGATCATCGATCTCATCGTCAACATGAACGATCCCTTTCCCAAGACAATTAGGGGTACATACGGCTCCACCTATGTCGAGCAGGTCGAACAACGACCGATCGATATCTATGATCTGTCGTCCACTCTCTACCTGTGCCAACAGAATCTGACGGATAAGATATTTCGACGCTACCTGGATGCGGACGCTGCGTCCAACGATTCAAGAAAGGCGGTGAATCTGTCGTCGACGCTCGGCACGTATCGAGTAGACCTGGATTTCCACCTGGCCTCCCGGGACCCGGCAGGCACGTTGCCTCAGCCGGTGAATACCTCGGTCTTCACGATCCATCAGGTGCTTCAGAGGATGAACTTCCGACATGACGCCGTGCTCATTCTCAAAGAGATTCAGGGCGTCGGGATTCCAATCACGCTCGACCGCATTACCGAGCGCTTCACGTTGTTGCGGTGCGTCAACAACACACGGTTGAGCGTAGACTGTACGAGACTGTGATCGGAACCCTTTCGCTTGGTAAGACTATGCCCCGACCGGCCGTGACCCCAGCAAGAGACGACCGGGGATGTCTCGAAAATGCCCGGCTTGAAAAACAGGTTTATGTACCCCGAAGTCCACTCCATTCTGCGCGCTGACACGATTGACATTAAGGGCGGGAAAGATTACCTTGGAGGCTGAACGTGGACTGCAGCGGCGTTTCAGGGCAGCGGAGCCATGGAAGTCGATTCTCCGCAGGAGGGACTGGCCGTGCCTGAGATTTGCAGGTTTCTCGGAATCGTGATCTATATGCTCTATGACGACCATAGCCCCCCGCACTTCCATGCCGAGTACGGAGAATACAAAATCACCATGGAGATTGCTACCGGCGTGATAGAGGGGCGTTTTCCGCGCAGGGCCCTCCACGTGTTGATGGAATGGTATGAGACATATAGGGACGCACTGCAAGAAGACTGGGATCTTGCTTCCCGGCACGAGCCGCTGAAAAAGATCCCGCCGTTGGAGTGACAAGACATGCTGCAAGTGATTGAGGCAGAGTACGTCGAAGGATACAAGATTCGCGTGCGCTTCAATAACGGTGCGTGCGGGGTCGTGGATCTGACGGATGCCCTGTGGGGTCCGGTGTTTGAGCCACTCAGGGATCCGGAAGAGTTCTGTAGGTTCGAGGTCTCAGAGGTCCTCCACACCCTCCGCTGGCCGAATGAGGCTGACCTGGCCCCTGAGTACATTTACGAGGAAATGGTCAAGCAAGGCGCAGCAGACCGACGCGGGGAGGCGAACAGTCGTCCGCCGGCAGGACCTTGAAGACGTGTCGGGGTCAAGCTTGATATATCGGCATTTCAGCGCAGCGCCGTCTGCCGGCACGAAGAGCACGCATCCACTATCCGGGCTCCGTGTGTCGTGTGAAGCTACGCGGGAATGGCGGCCGGGACATCATCTTTGACGAGTCGGTGGGCTTCGTTTCTACGATCTGTTGTGAAGAAGGAGTCAAGCGGTCCACGGTCTGCGCAAATACGCTGAAAAGGATCCCCGTGCGGCGGCGTAACTTGAGAGGATAAGACAAGAGTCGGCACGGAAACCAATATGTCAAGCCTGACCCCCGACCCCTTCACCCGCGGCGAGCTTCCAGCGATCCAACATCTTGAGCAGATCCTCTTCGGAAATGATCACTTCGCAGGCAACACCGGGGTTGGCTTCAAGAGCGTGACGTGCGGACACGAGAATCACCCGCCGGCACACCTCTTCTATGTCGCCCCCGGTGAGTCCTTCCGAGTTTGCAGCCGCTTTCTCAAAGTCCCCGGAAAAGCATACGGCGGACTTGTCGAGATACATTCCGAACAGGAGAACCCGATCCGCGGAAGTAGGGCGCCTCAGGGGAAGCTCGCTTCCAAACCTTCCCGTTGCCCTCAACGCCGGAGGAACATCGTCCGCGCGATTAGCCGTTGCGGTCACCAATACAGGCTTTTCGCCGGATATGGCGTTCATCTCCATGACGAGCTGGTTCACCACGCGGTCCATCACCTTGGAGTCCGACCATCCGGAAGACGTCATGGAATCCACACCGTCGAGAATGAGCACCGTAGGAGCCATCTCCCTGGCTTGGCGGAACAGTTCCCTGATATTGCGTTCACTCTCGCCCAGATACTTCGAGATCAATTCGGGCCCGCGGATTTCGATGACGTTGAAGCCGCTCTCTTTGGCGAGGGATCTCGCCATGAGTGTTTTTCCCACCCCGGACGGTCCGGTAAGCAAGAGTCCCTCAGGATGTCGTACACCCATGCCGATCAGAAATTTAATGTTCTGGAGCGGCCAGAGGATGACTTCCTTGAGGTACTCGATCTCCGGAGTATAACCTGCTATACGGTCCCATCCCGCGTCTCTCAGATCCACCTCGAACGTTCGACCGGATGCGGGTTTCATCTCCTTGAGCGCCAGATCGAAATCTTCCTTTTCAACATTGATGGCCTCGACGAAATCTTCGGACAGATGTTGATCGGTATCCTCCAATCCCGGGAGGATCCTTCTCAACGCCTTGTAACCCGCCTCCCGGCACAATGCCAAGATGTCGGCGCCCACAAATCCATGGGTCTTTTCAGCGAGTTCGTCGATGTCGACCTCTCCCAGCGGCATGGATCGAGTATGAATCCGGAGGATGTCCCGTCTGCCGTCTCTATCCGGCACCCCGATGAGAATCTCGCGATCGAAGCGGCCGGGTCTTCTCAACGCATGGTCGAGAACATTTGGAAGGTTGGTGGCGGCGAGCACAATAACTTGTCCCCGGTCCCGCATGCCGTCCATGAGTGCCAGAAGTTGAGCGGTGATGCGTCTTTCCACTTCACCCTCGGCAGTGTCGCGGCGAGGCGCCAACGCGTCGATTTCATCAATGAAAATGATTGCCGGAGCGTTGTCGTACGCATCTTCGAACGCGGCACGAAGTTTGGCTTCGCTCTCGCCATAGTGCTTATCCATAATCTCCGTGCCGATTATGTTCCTGAAACAGCAACCGGTTTCTCCGGCAACAGCCCGGGCTATCAAGGTCTTCCCCGTTCCCGAAGGACCGTGCAACAGAACGCCCCGAGGCGGGGCTATTCCGAGCCTTACAAAGATTTCCGGGTGGCGCAGCGGCAACTGAACCACTTCACGCACCTTTCTCACTGCGTCGTTCAGACCGCCCACATCGGCAAAAGTCGTGTCGTTGGGCGATACGTAATCCTCTCCGTCGGTATCGACAAACTTGATTGCAGTGGATCGGGAAACACGGGAAACCTCTTCAGGGGATACCGTTACGATGCGTAATCTCACTTCGTCACCGCGATCCGTCCTTATCGTTACGTAGTCCCGGCCCGTCAAGACGGATCCCTGGATGCTCTCAAGCTTATCTTTCAGCTTCACGCGGGACACGTCGACATTGGAAGGCACCTCGAAAACCACGCTCTCCGAATTCCTGCAAACCGCTTTTCTCAGCTTAACCTGTCCGAAGAGTTGGAATCCCGTTTGCTCCATTGTGTGCTTATCGAACGATACCATGCGGGTGTCGATCCATCGGTTGGGATGCGGTCTGGCTTGAATCACGTACCCGTTGCCTCCGGCTATTTCCACCGGATCCCCTTCCTCCAGATTCATTTGCTCCATGTAGGTTTGCGAAATGTAAACGGTTCCGCACCCCGGGTCTTCTTCCATCACCTTTGTTATCACGAAGGCATAGGTCGGGTTCTCGTGCCGGCCGCAGTCGCAATCTTCGTGCGAGTGCCACTCCCCAGGGAGATGATCTTTACAATGGCAATCCATCAATGCCCTCCTTCCGGATTTCGACGTCCGGAACCGGTTCTTATTCAAAGCAGTACAGCAACTGAGCACTTAGTGCGGCGATGCCTAAGTACGGTCGCACATTTTCCTCTGGCCGGCATCTCGGGTGCAGGCAAGGACAAGATCCGGGCACGGAGGCCCGGGCTACGAAGAACAGAGACCAAGCCGGTCGTACACCGTGGGACGGGCGTCCCTGCCCGTCATCTTC